>LIDE01000053.1 GCA_001438605.1 SAR92 bacterium BACL16 MAG-120619-bin48
AAACACCATGATGCAGGCGTTTTGTATGTTATTGTCGAGTTGCATCAAGAAGCGACCTATGTGCGTCACCATGTGCAGAAAATATGTGCTTTTTTTGCTGCCATGGAGCACTTCGCCAACGCACTAAAAGCCGCCGGTCATCAGGTTTGTCACCTGACCCTTGACGATACTTCAGCCTATAAAAACCTACCCGATCTGATTGCCCATTTGTGCCAGCAACACAGCGTCGAGCGATTTGAATACCAGCAGCCGGACGAATATCGCCTTTCCCTGCAACTGCAAACCATGGATTTACCCGCTATTACTGCGACCTGCTGCGACAGTGAACATTTTTTACTCCCCCAGGAAGAGATCACATCCTATATCAAGGTGGGCAAGCACAATCGCATGGAATCTTTTTATCGCAAGATGCGCGTGCGCTTTAACCTGTTAATGGACGGCGATCAACCCAGCGGTGGACGTTGGAATTTCGACAGTGACAATCGCGAAAAATTAAAGCCCGCAGACATTGCCGCAGTGCCGCAGCCCCTCGTCTTTGCCAACCCGGTGGGCAACTATTTGCAGCGGCTTGAGAAACACAAGGTCGACACGCTGGGCCACGCCACAGAATCGCTACTGTGGCCGGTAAATCGTCAGCAATCGCTGGCGCTATTGAATTTCTTTTGCGAACACTGTCTGGGGCATTTTGGGCGTTTTCAAGATGCTATGACAGAGCAGGGCGAAAATCGCTGGAGTCTTTATCACTCGCGTATTTCGTTCGCTCTGAACAGCAAAATGCTTCATCCCATGCAGGTTATTGAAGCGGCGCTGGCACAATTTCATGGCAATCAGTCAGGGATTGATCACGCGCAAATTGAGGGCTTTATTCGTCAAATTTTAGGCTGGAGAGAGTACGTTCGCGCCGTTTATTGGGCCAATATGCCTGGCTATGCCGAGCGCAACGCTCTGGCGGCAGAGGCTGATTTACCCGACTATTTCTGGACGGGAAAGACAAAAATGGCCTGCATGAAACAGGCCATTGATCAGTCTTTAGAGTATGCCTACGCACACCACATTCAGCGACTTATGGTAACGGGTAACTTTGCCATGCTTGCCGGCATTGCGCCGCAGCAGGTTGACCAGTGGTACCTAGGAATTTACATCGATGCGATTGAATGGGTGGAAATGCCCAACACCCGCGGCATGAGTCAATTTGCCGACGGCGGGTTGATTGCCACCAAACCTTATGCGGCCAGTGGCAGCTATATCAACAAGATGAGCGATTACTGCAAAGGCTGCCATTACAGCGTAAAAGAGCGCACAACTGACAACGCCTGTCCGTTTAATAGTCTCTACTGGCATTTTATGCAGCGCCATGGCGACAGCTTTTCGAAAAATCCGCGCACAGCCATGGCTTATCGCAGTTGGGAAAAAATGGCGGTCGATGTGAGAAAAGCGCTGTTGCAACGGGCCGATTACTGTCTCGCAAATTTGAACAGTTTGTAGCGCTTTATCCGCTAATCTGACTGAGTTTCACGAGAAGAGAACGCGCACTTCACAGATATTTCTATCGAGAGGTGCGCGGAGTAATTGTCAGATCATGCAAAGATCAATCTTTTGCACTGATATCGACCAGCGCATCCATAATCTCGTTGTAATTGGTGTTAAATTCCTTTGACGTGCCATCTTCAAACGTCAGAGGTGTTTGGACATTCCCTTGAATGGTCATCAGCCCCAAGGAATCTAAAATGGCCGCCAATTTACTGCGGAAATTCACCGATCCAATCCAGTTTATGTAAGCCAGCGGTCCCCAATCCTGCACAGATCCACCTGTGGAATGGTACTTCGTGATACGGGTAAAAATAACATCGTTAGCACGGTCCACAAAAATGTACTGCCCAAACTTACCGCTGGCATTAAAAATAATGGCTTTTTCGTCATGGCGAGAAATCCACCAATGCAGCGAATAGCCGCGCTCTTGTTCAATGGTTGAACCCGACAGGTTACCCCAAACTTTAGTGAAAGTTTCGTTCACGTAGCGCTCGGAAATTACCTGCTCGTCGTTCCATTTTCCGCCGCGAGAGAAGAGCAAACCAAACCGCGAGTAATCACGGGCAGTTGTATCAATACAGCAGTAGGTTAGAGGATTGCCAGCACTATCCCGCCAGAGCGTAACATTGGTTAAGCCAATTTTGTTGAGCACTCGATCTCGCAGCAGTTCGTCCGCTGGAACACCGGTTACACGCTGCAAAATATCGGACAGCAACATAGAATTTACATTGTTGTATTCAAACGTCTGGCCAGCCTCTTTCTCAACGCCGACAGTCTTAGCGTAGGCGAGATGGTCCGCGGTAAAAAACATGTTCTCGTGCTCGTGGCTGGGCATCTCGAGGCCGCTGGTCATGTTCAACAACTGCCGCAACGTAATGTCTGCACGCTCATCGTTAAAATAATCCAAATACTGACTGACTTTGTCGTCAAGGCTTGCAATTTCGCCGCGATCAATGGAAATGCCGATAAGCGACGCATAGAAACTTTTCGCCATTGACCAAGATGTGCCGTAGGACGATTGGTCGTAACCATCGGCATAGCGTTCGCCGACCAAGAAACCGTTTTTAATCAGCACCACTGCCTCAGTTGCTGAATCTTGAAACGAAAGGTCAAACAGACGGTCGATTTTAGACTGCTCTAAGTTCAGTGATTCGGGGTGCACTACTGTCCACTGCTCCCCTGGGTACTCTGCTTTTGTCGCTTCAATAGGATTCACAACAACGGCACTATCAGACGCTGCGACACTGCACAGGCATAAAGCCAAAATGCTGACTATGAATCTCGGCAATAAATTTATTTTTTTCATTTTACTGCTCGATAGATTTCGTGGGCGTCCAGTATATAGGTCTTATTGAAAACACACTGCTAAAAAATTACTCACCCGCATTTGCAACCTCGAACAAATCGGGATAATCTGACAGCGCGGATTAAATCGATATTTAAGGCTTAATCCAGCATATGGAGCACTGCGAGTTCTCCGTTTTATAATAAGAATTACGCTGCTGCTCATAATACAAACAAAACTCTAGGGGCTACATATGACTAATAACTTATCCGCCAATGATCCCGTTGGCATTTCCTTTTGGTTAATTTCTATGGCGTTGGTTGCTGCCACAGCATTCTTCTTCGTTGAGCGCGATCGTGTCGCGGGCAAGTGGAAGACTTCTCTGACAGTATCTGGTTTGGTGACGTTAATCGCGGCGGTGCACTATTTCTATATGCGCGACGTGTGGGTAGCAACAGGCACATCACCCACTGTTTTTCGCTATATCGATTGGTTGCTAACAGTGCCATTACTGATGATCGAGTTTTATTTGATTCTATCTGCAGTCGCTAAAGTGCCCGCCGGCGTGTTCTGGCGTTTGCTGATCGGTACGGTAGCAATGCTCGGATTTGGTTATGCCGGTGAGTCTGGAATGATGGATGCTAAAGTTGCCTTCGTTCCGTCTATGCTTGCATGGGGCTACATCATCTGGGAAATCTTCAAGGGTGAAGCAAGCCAAATCAATGCTGGCCTAGCCAATGTCAACGTACAGAAAGCGTACAAGACAATGACGTTACTCGTAACTGTGGGCTGGTCAATTTATCCATTGGGATACTTCCTCGGATACTTTGGCGGTGGCGCAGATTCAGCAACGTTGAACGTTGTTTACAACATAGCTGACTTCTGGAACAAGATCGCCTTCGGTGTTGTTATCTGGGCAGCTGCAGTGGCAGATTCAGAGTAATCACGCTGCATTGACTGAATGGGAGAGCCAGCGCTGCTGGCTCTTTCCCATCATCTTTAAGGGCTAGGTAAAAAAGTTACATCATAAGTAACTGCATATAATTATAAGGGTACTGACAATGTCCCCAACAAACGTTACGCATCATTCAGACGACTTTCCCGGGCTAAAGGATCTCGCGCTGCTATACAAGCGTGAAATGCCAGACCCACAGAGCGCACTTGCCGCTGCTGCCCATTACCATTTTAGAAACCCCGGCAAATCGTTTCGCGCTCAGCTTGCGCTGACCAGCGGTATTTCGCTGGGACTTAATCCACACGATAATCTTCATTGGGCTGCAGCCTGCGAGCTGCTGCACAACGCATCCTTGATCCATGACGATATCAGTGATGCCAGCACCCACCGGCGTGGGCAAGAGAGTATTCATCAACACTTTGGTGCTGATATGGCTCTCTGTCTGGGCGATTGGATGGTTGCAAAAGCCTTCGAGCTCGGCGCTAAAAATGCACGCTACGGCGGCAATTTAGTAGCCTTGTTAGCTCAGGCGATGCAAGAGACCTGCAGCGGTCAAATTTCCGATATTACTCAGCGAGAACGCGCTGAATTAAATGAGTGGCAGAGAATTGCCAAAGGTAAAACTGCACCGTTATTAATTGCACCCATTAAAGGCGCGGCTATCGCTGCAGGATTAACCACAGAATTGCACGGTCTTGAACGACTGATTGAATATTGTGGCCTTGCCTACCAGGGCCGGAACGATATCAATGACATTATTCCATCAAGCCACCGTTCGAGCGATCTTGATGGTCGCAAGCCCAACCTTGTTGTAAGTCTTTTTGCTCAGCGCGGCTCAAGTGGCGATGACTTTAATGTTTGGTACAAATCAGACGACCTGAGCAATCTGAGCCAATGGCAAAAGCGTATTGCCAGTAGCGATGTTATTCTACAGGCGAATCAGTATGTTGATTACTGGCTCGCTCAGGCCGATCTGCTGGCGCTGTCTGTGCCGCCTCAACTGCAACCGGTTGTAGCGGGACTGATCGCAAAAGTAAAAGGCACAACTACGGGCACTAACAGTGTCGAACACCAAGGCCAGATAGCTTGACACATGATATTCAAGAAGCGAAAAAGGCAGTCATTATCGGAGCAGGATTTGCAGGTATTGCCACAGCCCTGAGATTGCGCAAGCTGGGTTATCAAGTGACGTTATTAGAGCGTCTGCAACAGTTAGGCGGCAGGGCGCAAGTGTTTGAGCGCGGCGGCTATCGTCACGATGCGGGACCAACCGTCATCACTGCGCCATTTCTCTTTGATGAGCTCTTTGAATTATTTGACGAGAAGCTCGAAGATCATCTCGAATTTGTTCCTCTCGATCCGTTCTACCGATTCCACTTTGCCGATGGCAGTCAGTTTGACTATCGCGCATCCATTGAAGACACCCTCGCTGAAATACGCCGCTTCAACCCGGACGATGCCGAGGGTTATCTGCAGCTGCTGGAGAAATCTAAGCGCGTTTACGATATTGGTTTCAAGCAACTTGTTCACCGCCCGTTCACACGCGTGTGGGACATGGTAAAACAGATTCCAGCGCTGCTGATGTTGAAATGCTATCGCAGTGTGTCGCAGATGGTGAACAGCCACCTCAAGCATCCGCTGATTCGCCAAGCATTCTCCATTCATCCGTTGTTAGTGGGCGGAAATCCCTTCAAAACCACGGCTATTTATACGCTTATTCACTATCTAGAGCGTCGCTGGGGCGTGTTTTTCTGCATGGGTGGAACAGGCAAACTGGTTGAAGAATTGGGTGCATTGATGCAGCGTCAGGGCATTAATATTCGGGTTGGCGCGGATGTCGACGAAATTATTCTCAACAACAAATGCGCTACGGGCGTGCGCCTGCAGTGTGGCGAGACCATCGACGCTGACTTAGTGGTTTTCGGTGGGGATCCAGAGACCTGCTACAAACACCTGCTACCCAAGAAAAAGGGCATCGTGTGGCCCGTCCTTAAAAAACAGTACTCTATGGGCCTCTATGTGCTCTATTTCGGCACGCGCAAACTCTACCCAGATGTGGCTCACCACAGTATTTGGATGGGCCCACGCTTTAAAGAGCTTCTCTCCGAAATATTTGATCACAAAACGATGAGCGACGATTTCTCTCTCTACGTGCACCGCCCAACAGCGACTGATACGAGTTTTGCTCCAGACGGCTGCGAATCTTTTTATGTGCTCTGTCCAGTGCCCAATCTGCTTGGTGGCGTGAATTGGGACACGGAAGGCCCGGTATTGCGCGATAGAATTATCACTGCGTTAGAAGATACCATTTTGCCGGAGCTATCATCCGTAATCGAAGAGGTTTTTTGGATGACACCTGAAGATTTCGCCAAAGATTATCGCTCAATGCATGGCGCCGGATTCTCTATCGAGCCACGTCTCACTCAGTCGGCGTGGTTCCGCTTTCACAATCGTGACAGTCATATCAACAACCTCTACTTTGTCGGCGCCGGTACCCATCCGGGAGCAGGCCTGCCGGGCGTTGTCAGTTCAGCCAAAGTGGTCGAAGAGCTTCTGACCGGGGTCGAGGTCGGCTCAGGCGGGTAAATCATGGATAATCCGCAGGCAAAGCAGGTTCTCGCCCGACACGGTAAATCGTTCTATTGGGCGAGTCTGTTCCTCGGATCGGATCTCGCTAATCGCGCAGCGCAGCTCTACCAATTTTGTCGCTTTGTCGATGATCTCGCCGACGGCGATTTGCCTGAACGGCGTGAATCGTTGCAGGATATTCGCTCAGGCCTAACAGACCCAGAGCACCCCGCTGCCGCCACCATTCCAGAGCTGCGCGCATTTTTAGCCCTCGCCGCGCAAGCCAATATCCCCCTCAATGCAGCCCGCGAATTGCTCGACGGCATGTTGCGCGACCAACACCCCACCGAACTGAAAACGGAAGCAGAGCTGCTGCGATACTGCCATGCAGTGGCGGGCACTGTGGGCCTTATGATGTGCCGGGTACTCAACTGTCAGCACCCAAGGGCGGACCATTTCGCAATTGATCTTGGCGTTGCCATGCAATTGACCAATATCGCCCGTGATGTGCTCGAAGATGCAAAGATGGGACGCCGCTATCTCCCCGAAAGTTGGTTTGACTCCGCGCTGGCGCCAGCCGCGATTGCTAGCGCAGCAGAGGAGTACCAGCAACCTGTCGCCGCTGCAATTGAACGCCTGCTAGCCTTGGCCGAAGAGTACTATGCCAGTGCGCTGCTGGGTGTTCAGTTGCTACCCTGGCGCAGTCGATTTTCAATTTTTGTCGCTCTGCGTGTGTACCGCCAAATTGGTTTGCAACTCCAGCGCAGCGGACTGCGCTGGTGGCAGGGCCGCACGGTGGTGAGTAAATCGGTTAAAGTGCGTTTAAGCATGCAAAGCTTTGGGGATCTCGCACCTAAAAAAGTGCCACCCCACAAGCAAGCGCTGCACCATCATTTGAAGGGGTTAGCCGGTGTTGAGTGAGGTTGATATTGCGATTATTGGCGGGGGTAACGCTGGGCTGACGTTAGCGGCTCAGCTCGCCGCGCAATTGACACCACCGACTACTGTGGTACTTGAGCCGCAAACACCCGAACAGCGGGACTGCAGCTGGGGTTTATGGGCGCGGCAGAGTCAAGCGCAGCAACTGTCACCGGCGACCAAAGGGCGCTGGCGGCGCTGGCAATTAATTGACCACAGGCAGCGAGTGGTGCATTGCAGCGAGCAATTTAGCTATCTCAGTCTCAGTTCCGCGAACTATTTGCAGAGCCGCGCCGACGCGCTGCGCGGGCCGGTAAGCCTTGTGCAAGCCTCAGTCACAGCACTCAACTATGATGGCGATCGCGTTGTGATCGAAACGGATAAGACCCAGTATCGCGCAAAAAAGGTCTACGACAGCCGCCCACCAACACTTATTGAAAATGGATTGCGACAGCATTTTATCGGCTGGCATATTCGTACTAAAAAACCCATCCAAGAGCCCGACGTGGCGACTCTTATGGACTTTCGTGTCGATCAGTCCCGCGGTCTGCACTTTGTCTACGCACTGCCATTCTCTGATCATCATCTGCTGGTGGAATCGACCGTTATTTCCAACACCTTGGAACCCAGCGAATGGTATCGCACTGCCATTGAGACGTGGCTGAGTGACAATAATATTGACGTTAAAGAGATCATTAGCGAAGAGATGGGCGTGATACCCATGGACACCCTGGTTACAGAGCAGTCTGCGACAGAGGCAAAATTCTGCGGCCAAGTCAGTCCAATCGGTGCCGCCAGCGGTGCCGTTCGACGCTCATCGGGCTACGCCTTTCAACATATCCAGCAGCAGACAACAGAACTTGCCGAGGGAATTGCCCATGGCCGCATGGCCGTCCCAACGCCTATTTCCAGTCGTCTAACGATGATGGACACTGTCTTCAACGGTGTGCTTAACAGCCGCCCTGACCTGTCGGTGTCACTGTATATGCGGATGGCCAACGCGTTAAATGGCGATCAGTTTGCGCGATTTATGCTGGGGCAAGCGACTGCGCTCGACTGGTTGCGGGTGATCGCCGCCATGCCAAAATTGCCATTTTTGGCGCAATGTTTGCGGCAGTTGCGCCATGATTGACTGGGCACTTGTCAGCAACCCTTCTTTTCTGGCGATAGCGGCGATTCTGCTATTTGGCGTGCCCCATGGCGGCCTCGATGGCGCGATCGCTCGCCGCGTAGGCTGGCCCAGCGGCTATTTTTACTGGATTTTATTTCACGCCGCTTACCTTATTTTGGCCGCTGCCGTTGCCCTTTTGTGGTGGCTCTACCCCCTAGCAAGCCTGATTTTTTTCCTGACGATCTCCGCCTTTCACTTTGGCAGCAGCGATATTCGCGCTATCGACGCACCGACTACGCCAAGGGCATGGCTGCCACTTGCGGCCCACGGTGGGCTGGTTGCCATCGCGATACCCGCGCTGCAATCCGCAGCAGTGCAGCCCTTGTTCGGCGTACTGATCGGCGCTGACAATGCTCGCTGGCTGCTCGCTCAAATAGACTATCTGCTCCTTCCTTGGGCAGCCTGTGTGTTGCTTTACGCTCTGTACAGTTTTTATCAGCCGCGCTGGCGACTGTCGGTGGTCAATCTAGTCCTGCTGATTGGGCTGGCTTACGCTCTGCCTCCGCTGGTGAGTTTTGCCCTCTATTTTTGCCTCTGGCACAGTCGCACGCATATGGTTCGAATTTGGCGCAGTATTGCCATGGAGGAGCGCGCGCGCAGTGCTCGTGAAACAATTATCTACAGCGCACTTGCCTACGCAGCGGGCGCCCTATACCTTGTAGTGCAGAGCAACAGTGCAGCTATTGATTCGGAGCTAACCCCCGCACTGTTGCAATTGACCTTTATCGGCCTTGCCGCACTTACGGTGCCGCACATGCTGTTGGTCGACATTATTCACGGCCGGCGAGAACAACAATAATATGACTGACATTAGCCAACGCAAAGCAGACCACCTTCAGCTGGCACTGCAAGGCCAGCACCAATCAGCCACCTCGGCTGGGTTTGATGGCATTCGTTTTGAGCACAACTGTCTGCCAGAACTGCAGCTGGCTGACGTTGACTGCTCTACTGTGTTTCTCGATTACTACTGCTCTGCACCGATCATTATCGGCGCCATGACCGGCGGCTGTGAGTACGGCGAAACCATTAATCGTCACCTCGCCGAAGCCGCCGAGGCGTTGAATATTCCGATGGCCCTTGGCTCTCAGCGTGCGGCGCTGATGGATGGGTCAGCGCAAAATGTCCGGCACTGGGCGCCTAAGGCACTCTTGCTCGGCAATATTGGTGGCACGCAACTGCAGCAACAAGGTGTCGACTTGGCGAAGCAAGCCGTTGACAGCGTGCAGGCCAACGCCATCATTATTCATCTCAACCCGCTGCAAGAACTGGTGCAACCGAATGGCGATCGCGATTGGCGTGGCGTACTTAATGCTATCGAGCAGTGCTCCGCGTCCCTCAATGTGCCGGTGATTGTCAAAGAAGTTGGCTCAGGTATTGGCCCCAGCGTTGCGCAACGTTTGATTGATGTCGGGGTGAGCTGGATTGAAGTGGCCGGTCGCGGCGGCACCAGTTGGGCCAGTATCGAAAGTGCGCGCATTGAAGATACTCTCGAGCAGCAGATTGCCGCGCCTTTTGTCGACTGGGGCATGGACACAGCAGCGCTGATTCCGCACCTGCGACGTCAATCCGACCAACTCGGACTGATTGCGTCTGGCGGTTTGCGCAACGGTATCGATATTGCGCGCAGCCTGCGCCTTGGCGCCAATATGACCGCCATAGCGCAACCATTTTTACAGCCGGCACTTGTTTCGACTGCCGCCGTGATCGATCACATCACCGTTTTTCGAGAACAACTGCGTTGGACACTGTTCCTCACTGGCAGCAAAAATCTTAAGGAATTGCGATCCGCACCTCTCCTGCCAGCGTAAAACCGTTCAGATGTGAAAGGCGCCGCCAACAGCGAACCCTGCCATCAGTGAGCAATTGGGCGAAAATTAATCTATCGCCTCTATTAAGGAAATCAATTGGCCTAACCAACGCGCATTCCCCTACACTGGGCTGTACGTTGGGATAATGCCAAATGCAGCAAGTCCCATGTCATTGCAATGATTGAAAACCCACTAAACGTTAGAGGAATTTACTATGTCATTAAAAGGATCTAAAACCGAAGAAAGCTTGAAGGCAGCATTCGCTGGCGAATCACAAGCTAACCGTCGCTACCTGTACTTCGCCGCAAAAGCGGACGTTGAAGGCTACAACGACGTCGCAAGCGTGTTTCGCTCAACTGCTGAAGGTGAAACTGGTCACGCACACGGCCACCTTGAGTACTTAGAAGAAACTGGCGACCCAGCAACTGGCATGCCTTTTGGCGGAACTAAGCAAAACCTTGAGAGCGCCATCGCTGGCGAGACTCACGAATATACCGATATGTACCCCGGTATGGCTAAAACAGCCCGTGAAGAAGGTTTTGACGAAATCGCTGATTGGTTTGAAACACTGGCTAAAGCCGAGCGCAGCCATGCCAACCGTTTCCAGAAAGCTCTGGATCAGTTGGACGCCTAATAGGCAAACGTTTAAACGCTGGGGCGAGGCCTCGCCCCAGTGGTTTAAAATCCTCGATTTATATCATCGCATTCAACACGACAATTCGCTCAGGTAAGAAAGGAGAAACATCATGGCTCAACGCGAGGGAAACCTAGAAGCCCCCACACGGCACCCGCTTGATTGGAAGTCAGAAGCGTTTTACGATCAGGAAAACTTGAATGCAGAACTCGAGCGCGTCTACGACATATGCCACGGCTGCCGCCGCTGCGTAAGTCTGTGTGACTCTTTTCCAACTCTGTTCGACCTGATTGACGAATCGTCAACCATGGAAGTCGACGGTGTTGATAAGGCCGATTACAGCAAAGTGTCTGACCAGTGCTATCTGTGCGACCTCTGCTACATGACGAAGTGTCCCTACACGCCACCCCATGAGTGGAATGTGGATTTTCCGCACCTGATGCTGCGCGCAAAAGCGGTTAAATTCACCCAAAAAGGCGCGTCACTGCGCGACAGAATTCTCACCAGTACCGACACAGTCGGCAAGCTGGCATCGATCCCATTGGTGGATATCACGGTGAATGCCCTGAACAAAAACAACACCTTCCGCAAAGCGCTGGATAAAGGCTTCGGCGTTCATCACCAAGCCGTCGTCCCTGAATATCACAACAAAACAATGCGCAAACGCGTGGCGCCACTGGAAGAAAAATCTCAAGCCATCGAGCCCGTCGCTGCCGGTCAAACCACCGGTAAAGTCGCGCTGTACGTCACCTGCTACGGCAACTACAACAGTCCACATCTGGGTGAAGATTTTTACAATGTCTTCCAACACAACAATATTCAGATCGATTTGGTCCCCAAAGAGCAGTGCTGTGGCATGCCAAAACTTGAGCTTGGCGATCTTCAGGCCGTGGCCAAATTGAAAGAAGCCAACATCCCGGTATTGGCAAAACTGGTCGATCAAGGCTACGACCTGATTGCACCAATTCCCTCCTGCGTGTTGATGTACAAGCAAGAATTGCCGCTTATGTTCCCCGACGACGCCGATGTCTTGAAGGTGCAAAAAGCGTTCTTCGACCCATTTGAATACCTGTTTTTGCGCCACAAAGAAGGCGCCTTGAAAACTGACTTCAAAGAGTCACTGGGCGACATTAGCTATCAGGTTGCCTGTCATTTGCGCGTGCAGAATATCGGTTTAAAAACCCGCGATATTCTCAACTTGGTCCCCGACACAAACGTTAACGCAATTGAGCGCTGCTCTGGACACGACGGCACCTATGCAGTCAAAACAGAGACTCACGACAAAGCGGTCAAAATCGCCAAACCCGTTGTCCGCAAAGTTAATGAACAGGATCCCAAGCACTTCACCAGCGACTGCCCAATGGCCGCCGCACATATTGGCAACCTGTCAGATCGCACCGACCCACCCGAACACCCTATGACATTGCTGCGCAAAGCGTACGGCATTTAAGGACACAGATATGACACAACAGACACATCTCACTCGCGAAGACCTCTGGTCACTTGAGCAGTACTCGGTAAAGCGCCCAGAGTTTCGCAAAGAGGTAATGGCCTACAAAAAAAATAGACAGGTAACCGTCGCCGACAGCGCGCGCTTTTGCTTCGAAGACTTGACGACCATCCGCTACCAGATTCAAGAAATTCTGCGCGTGGAAAAAGTATTTGAAGCCGCCGATATTCAAGAAGAGATCGACTCGTACAACCCGCTGATTCCTGACGGCAAAAATCTTAAAGCCACGTTTATGCTCGAATACGACGATATCGACGAGCGCAAAGTTATGCTGCAAAAACTCAAAGGCGTTGAGCGGCAGGTGTGGATGCAGGTAAATAATTTACCCAAAATCGTTCCTATCAGCGACGAAGACCTCGAGCGCGAGAACGAAGAAAAAACCTCCAGCGTCCACTTTATGCGTTTCGAATTTTCCGACGAAGCCATATCTGCCCTGCGCGCCGGTGGCACGTTGACACTTGGAATCGACAGTGAATTTTTGCAGCCTAACGTGGTGCAGATAGAAGATCCAGTCAAGTCAGCACTGGCCGCCGATTTCGCCAGCGTATAAACTATCCCCCGCTATAGAACCGCCCAATAACTAACCCTATTCGGCGGTTTTTTTAGCTTTTTATTTTATAACCGAGACCAGGAGCGACGCGTGAGCCAAATTCAAACAGAAGTGATTGCCGGCGTCGGCCTCATTACCCTGAATCGCCCCGAGGCACTGAACGCTCTGTCACTGCAAATGGTGATCGACCTGACCACTGTATTCACCGACTGGCGCGACAATCCCGCCGTTGAAGTGGTCGCTATTCGCGGCAGCAATAAACGCGGCCTGTTTGGCGCCTTCTGTGCCGGGGGCGATATTCGCTTCTTCCATGACGCAGCGATTGCCAACGACCCCGCACTCGACCGCTTTTTTACCGCCGAATACAGTCTCAACAATCTGCTCTACAGCTTCCCCAAGCCCTATGTCGCCTTTATGGATGGCGTCATTATGGGCGGCGGCATGGGCCTCGCGCAGGGCGCCGATCTCCGCATTGTCACCGAGCGCACTAAAATGGCTATGCCAGAAACCAATATTGGTCTATTCCCCGATGTCGGCGGTGGCTTTTTCCTCAGCCGCTGCCCCGGCCATCTTGGCGAGTACCTCGCTCTGACCGGTCAAATGTTAATTGGCGCAGATGCGCTCGCCGCCAGTCTTGCAGACGGCATCGCCAGCAGCGACGCCCTGCCTGATCTCTGGGAAAGCCTGACCACCAACACCCAATTGAGTGCCGCCGAACGCTTCGAACAGCTGGCTGACCTCGTCTGCGCACCCTCTCCCGTGTCCGCGCCCGACTGGCTAAGCCCACAGATAGACAGCATCTTCGCTCTGCCCACCGTCATTGACATTATTACCACCCTCGAACAAACACCAGGCGACTGGGCCAGC
>LIDE01000054.1 GCA_001438605.1 SAR92 bacterium BACL16 MAG-120619-bin48
CATTTTAACGCTATTTGGTGGCTAGCAAATCCTGGGAAGTCCACAGTTCAGAGCTTTTAAGAGAGATTCCACCTTTACAGATTGTTGTCGACTCTAGGGCTTTGAGAAATAACTGAGACACCTCAGATACCCTGACCCTTCATAAGTTCTTCTATTCGGTATAGACTCTAAGTCTCTCATTTAGATAAAGTTGAATTAGATATGAACATTCTTAATAAATTTACCCCCATCTTCTGTGTGTTAACTTTGTTTCTTTCCATCTCAGCATGCGTAAAGGCTGAAGAAGGGGATATAGGGTTTTGGAAGAGCGAAGATTGTAAAAAAGTTAGTGACGCGGCAGGATTTTTCTTATACACGTCTGGAGAATTATTAAAAACCGCAGACAAAGAAAGAAAAGCAGGAAGCGAGAAAAAATCTGAAAAGTCATATTCAGCGGCATTGTTTTTTTCGGAGTTATCTGGGAATGCGGCAAAGAATTTTGAGGTATTCTGCAAGAAATAATGACAAATAACAAAACTGTTGGTACTGAACTTGATTGACCCATAGCTGAATTGGTCCTGCCCGTTAATGATGGACACCCTGTTAAGCGAGTAAACCACGCTACAGAGGTGAATCATGACAACACGAACAGGAAAGAAAAAGACAACACGCCCGCAGCATACGCTAGAGTTTCGAGCTTCTGATATCTATATGTCCGACACAAAAAAAGGCAGAAGAGATTCCACCTATGCAGATTGTTCTAACTAGGGCTATACGTGATAAAAACACTCAACATCATTGAGAGTAAAGCCCACCCGTTTTAAAGGCGGACTTTCTCTCTAATCTAGGTCTAGCGGAATAGCGCTGTCATCTTCGCAGTCTTCGGCCTGGCGAAGTGATAAGTTTCACCCCCTCTCAATAGCCTACTCCGCTGTGTAGAACTGCTCGCATACTTCAAATTGGTCATTAACAACCTCATCAATTAACGATGTGGCTTGCAGATATGCGTTACCCCATGAGGCTCCTGCAAAGTAGTCATCAATGACTGCGCCATGAGTTTTTTCATCAGCAGTTATAGACTTTAGATACAAAGTACCTGCCTCTTGAGTTCCACCTCCGATCGCAATAAAGAGACCATTGAGAAAGGTGTCGTGACCTGCATCCTGTATTTCTTTTTCAAGCTTTGTGAGCGCTGCAACAAGAGCAGGTACATTGGCGGGTGAGACTTTGATTCTCATCGCTCTCTCGTATCCTGGGTCTATACGAGAAAACCCTTTAAGCGGCGCCCAAGTTGCACCATATTTAAACTCTCGCATATTTGCCATTGCTCTAGGGGCATTAGATGGATCATATTTACCTGCACCCACTAAAGCAGCAGTAACATTTGGGAATGCAGACCAAATCATTAGTTGACCTGGATAATCCTGGCCCGACACAGTTCTGCAGTATCCCCCAGCATCTGCCCCAATTGCTTTAAACAGAGCAGGATTTGATTTAACAGATTTCAAATACGTGTCAGTGTCTTTAGCGGATACCATTAGTGTAGTAAAGGCACCTTTACCCTGTTCTTCAGCTAGATGACCATCTCCGAATGCATTTAAACTTACGGCAGCTAGGAATAGGCTCACTATCAAAATTGTCTTTTTCATAATTCACTCCAGTTAATAGTTATAGTTATAGTTAATGCGTTTAATCATAATTAAACAATCCATCCAGTCAAATCAGTGCTAGATCAGGGCACCTCAGGTGTGGTTTCAGTAATCTTTCTTATTACCCCAAGTATGGACAGTCACGCCATTATCGAAACCGCCTTCTAAGATATCTTTAGTGGCTTCTTGGATGCCTGTTTCGATACGCCACCCGAGATATTTTTGCTGATGCGCAAGCGTTTCCCACTCTTCAACCAAGGTGATGGTAGAGTTACCCTCGTCTTCGTAGACGTCCACCTTAATACATCCGTCGTAAGCCCGAGTGTCACCTAATACAGCTCTGAACATGTCAGCTAAAGCATCAAACTTACCCTCGGCGGCTTTGAAATTAAGGACGACTAATTCGGCCATTTGGCTTCTCCTTATTGAGCGAAAGGGCGCTCACGCGCCCTGTTTTACTGAGTTTAGCTGGCTGGGTACACCTGCTTACACATCTCGAAGGTATCAAGCTCAACAGATTCCACTGTGCTTGCCAGTTTTGCCGCGGCCGCTTGGTTCCACGAGGGTTGCCCCATCAACGCTAGGCTCAACTTACCTGCCGCCTCAGCTGTCACTCCAAAAATACGTACGTCGAGTAGATTGGCTGAAGTTTCGCCTTTCCCTAAAGGCATGAACACACCAATTTCGACATTATGCCCATTAGCCTGCCATCCTTTTTCAAGCTCAGTAGCCGCCTCGATATACCTCGGTACATCATTCACGACCAGCTGAAATCGGCGTTCAAAACCTGAGGGTAAGGTGAACGGCTTCAAAACCGCGTACATCTCAGCAGAGACAACACTGCGCATGCTTTCCATTGTTGGATTCTTTGGCGCCATAGCAAAGGCGGTGGCAGATTTGTAAGCCTCTGCTGGCGTGTTGTACATAGTCCAAGCAAACGCTTGATTTGGATACCTGTGACCCGTGAGCGTGACGCATGTACCGCCAGTTACTGCTCCGAACGACTCAAATATCTGAGGGTTTTTAGCGAGATATTCTGTGTACCCAGTAGGGTCATCAGTTTGCACATTAATGACATTTACTACTGGATTGGCGGCGGCATGGCTGATGGTAAAGGCACCGAACACAACACCTAATAATGTGGAAATAAGTCTCATTTCTCTCTCCTTTAAAGTGAGGCGCGCTCCAATAAGGAGGCGCCCTTTAACGTGCGAATTTAGTCTTCGTTGAGACTGATAGCAGTCAGTTGCATATAATAGACGGCTTAATTATCAAAATCGGAAACTTGTGTTTTGTGAACACCGCCGTAATTCGCTGAGGAGTAATGCGCAGACTTCAACACCCAGCTGCCGTCCTCTTTTATCCAGTTCATGGTGACACGCGTGCGGTAATCGCTTTCTTGGCCGGCAGGGCCAACCATCCCTTCCGCATAGAGGCGAACATGCACAACATCAGTGGCAATTTGAATCACTTCGGGATAAAAGTATTGGATCTGAGATGGACCGCTCTTCTGCCAGGATTCAATCGACGGTTTGGCTAATGGTTTATGAAAGCTCCCGTCTGAGTTGGTGTCGAGCGTACCGTTTTTACTAGACAACGCGACAACGGTTTTAAAGTCCCGGTCGTTTCGAGCTTGCATGTAAACATTAACAGCCTTGAGGACTTCCGCTTCCGCGGCCGAACTATGGTCGTTGGCGAAGACCGTTGAGCTCAAGACAAAACAAAAAGCCACTATGATTTTAATAATTCTCATTTCTCTCTCCTTTATAGTGAGGCGCGCTCCAATAAGGAGGCGCCCTTTAACGTGCGAATTTAGTCTTGGTTGAGACTGATAGCAGTCAGTTGCATATAAGAGCGGACGATGCTTACTGCATCCGCGACGTCAACATTGTAAGCCTGCCATTCGGCGGTTTTTGGAAACTCATCTAGGAATGTTAGTGCCTCGACTGGTGAGTCGAAGGCCACCCAAGCCTCGTGAGTGACTGTTCCAAGACTTCCTAGGTAGTAAGTTTGGAGTCCATAGGCTTTACCAGCCCATGGCTTCTCAGCAAGCTCGGCCGCCATTTTTGTCCATGCAGGCACAAAAGTCGCAGGGTCAGTTACGTTGATACTCCATCGCAGTGACGCTTTGGTGCCTCGTGGGTCACCTTCCGCAATGGTGTGTGTTGTCAATGTCTGGTATTTAGGTTCATTTCCTGCCTGTCTGCCAGCTGCTAAAAATTCAGCCATAGCTGGAGAGGTGGAAAACGTTTGTCCTGCCTTCATATGTTCCGTGGCGTCTTTAAAATAAAAACGCATCACATGCGTGGCGTCGTCCATCCCGTTGTAAGCCATTGAGTAGAGTGACGCCTCGAACTTTTTGTCGGCTATCTCAGGTGCAGACATGAGGTTGCTGTATGCTCGAACGCAATCCGCTTCAACCGAACAGGAAAAATAGAAGTTGGCCTGAAACTTTGACCAATTGGGTTCAGCTCCATGAACGGAAAGGCTGATTGATGCAACTGCGAACAAAATCGCGGTAGATAGGTGTTTCATATTAATCTCCTAGTGCTAATAAATTGTTTTGACTCCTGTGAGGGGGTCCCGATTTCTAGTCTAGTTTATGGGGGAAAGGTCAACTTATGGACGCCACTCTCCAACCACAGTAGTTACCACCCTACCTTCAACAGTTCGGATACCACTGACTCTTTTTAAAAATACATCAAATCCTTTCATAGTCTGTGGCGGGTTAGATAATGCTTCTCCAAGAGAGCTATACACATTTATAGCAACATGCGTGCCCGGATTAGCACCGTATGCAAAAACTGATGATAGGTATGAAACGTTACCTTCTTGACGGTTGTCATTTACTAAATCAGACCATGCAGAAGCATAAATCGCGGGATCGTCTACAGACAGCTGATAAGCAACGTTGGTGCGTCCCATGGCGGTTGCCACCGGATCATTTGGATTACCAGCCATAGCTAAGATTTGGCCGATGCCCTCCGCTTCAACTGATGCCGAGTCTTGCATTTTATTCAAGAGCTCCGCCCAATCGGCTGAGGTTGCATTACGCATGAGGTTTAAATCCATCTCTTGGTTAGATGGATAGACGACTAAAATTTGATGCGTAGCAAGACTTTCCCCGTTTGCAACATACTGGCTAAGGATTACTGTTGCGGTGCTTTGCTGCCCGGTGGGGCTTTCTTGATACTTGTTAAGTGCTGCAACCACCCCGGCTGGGTCGCTGACGATCATGTCATAGGCTAGAAATGGCTGTTGTGCATAGATTAACGGAGTAAAGGCTAAACCAAGCGTTATAAGAAAGTATTTAATTAGCGCACTAATGTTTTGCATATTTATATCCCTCTGAAGGTTAGTTTAGTAATAGAATATGACAATTAAAAGATTTCGAGTTTCGATTTCTTTTTACCACAACTAAGTTCCCTTAGGGAAGTAAAATTTTGGACTTTATATGCCTAGAACCTCTTTCAAACATATTGATTGCCCCGTCGCTCAAGGTGCAGAATTAATTGGAGATAAGTGGAAAATAGTGATTCTCCGAAACGCTTTTTTCGGAATGAAGAGATTCGATGATTTCCTACAATCCCTTAATATTTCCTCAAAGGTATTGTCAGCGAGGCTGGCCGAGATGGTCGATGATGGGATTCTTGCTAGAGAAACCTCCGAGACTGATAAGCGAGCGAAGCTGTACTCGCTCACAGAAAAAGGAAAAGATCTACTTACTTTTACAGTGAGTCTTGCTCAATGG
Source organism: SAR92 bacterium BACL16 MAG-120619-bin48 (assembly GCA_001438605.1). Taxonomy (GTDB): domain Bacteria; phylum Pseudomonadota; class Gammaproteobacteria; order Pseudomonadales; family Porticoccaceae; genus HTCC2207. The sequence continues at coordinate 5,380 of LIDE01000054.1, forward strand.
AGTGAGCGATGGGATCAAAAAGAGTTGGTTAGATTCATTACAAAAAGTGGTAAGCCTGTCGCGAGGGTTACTCTGCGTTCTGCTTCAGGAAAGGAGGTGCGACATGATGACGTTGTCGTCGCCCAAGGGCGCGCCAAGAGCTCTGAACTTAGTGCAATTCGTAAGATCTTAGCACATCGAATCTAGCGCAGTTCCTAATGGTCGTGTAGTGGTCTAATAAAACCGGAAGCTTTTTAGGTTATAGACTGATCTGGTAATCCCCTCATTTTTTAATCTAGGTCAAAAGTGGAGATTATTAAAGCAGCCAATGGAAATCAAAATCTTTCCAGAATGGTGGTTTCTGATCTAAAAATTAGGCATAAGCCAGTAGGAAGCACTGTCCGGCTCCTCGTCCCCCCTCTGTCAGGATAGATGTCGTGTCCATTTTTCACTTTAAATCACAATGAGGGGGCGGTTAGTGAGACCAGTGTGGGGAAATATAGTGAAGAGTTAAAAGAACAAGCAGTCAGGCGCCTGATGCCACCCAATTCTTCTTATACTTTTCGCTCGGCCTGGGTTTCGGATTGGTGGAAAAACAAAAAAATTGTGCAGGTTTTTAGGTAATTTGGGCGATAGATAAGAGGATAGTGATGTGGATGGAGGATTTTTCAGTAATTTTTGACTATTCAGAATAGACGGTTTATGCTTTTTATACTCGCTAGGTCATGGCGAGCTATCACAAACACATACTGGGGGACACAACATGTATCAAACATTGGTGAAAAACATTGCCGGCGTCATAGCTATCGCGGCACTGACGGCCTGTGGCGCCAGTCAGGCGCCGGCGCCTGTCGAGAATCCTAATATTGCAACGGCCAAGCAATGGGTAACTGCGGTCGCAGCCGGGAAAGCGGAGGCCATGACTAACGTGCAGGAGAATATGGCCGGCGACGGGATGCTATATCGCAGCCGTTATGTGGGTTTTGGTTTTACTTGGGACCCTCAAGATGAAGAAGGGCGCATGATCGTTGGTACGGTCATTCCCAAGAGTCCTGTAGACGGTGTCCTGCAGCCCGGTGATCAGTTCCTCTCTGTGAGAGGGGTGGAAGTCAACGAGGCCAATATGGAAAAGCTCGATTTTCGGGGTAAACCGGGAGAAGTCGTTGATGCTGTCATCCTGAGGGATGGCGAGGCGATGGATATTTCGGTTGCTCGAGGCATTATCGACACGCCAATTGGTAAGGCGCAGATGCTTGAGTGGATGGATACCGGTGACGCCGAAACCTGGAGCCCTGATAAATGGGAGCTTCATGAGGCGATTGCTCAAGATAATGTGGTTTATGTATGGACTCAGAGCTGGAATACCGACGACCAGAGCGGTTTGCCTGTCGATACTCACACCGTGACCCGATTTGAGTTCAACGACGCTGGCAAGGTGATAGCGCTGGGTAATCTGAGCGAAGACCGCTTCGCTCTGGAGCAGACTGGCTGGACCATTAGCCGCTAAGCGTTATTGCAAGAGACTCTAGGAACCCCACTTTGAGTGGGGTTTTTTGTGAGCAAAATCTACTCGGATGAGACGACCGAGAAGACTCTCGATGCGGCGGATATGTCAGAGTCATCGCATGTATCAAGGGACAAGATTTCGTCGTCAGGATACTTAGTCATCTTAGAGAGAGCGAACAGGAAGAACTCTCTATGGCAGTTCGTGCGTCTGATTCAGGTGTGAGCCTCGATCAACTAAAAAATACAGAAGGATTGTGGCCTAAACAGTGCGAATTTCTCGCAAATGAGCTTTGTAAGAGGAATATGATTAAATTTGACGACGGGTTATATGTAGCAAACTAGAACATTCTGCTTATTGGTTTGCATCAAGCGATTTGTATGTCCTAACTTTGCCATGCGGTTATTCGCCGTCTGTCATGAAATCGACCACCGCCGAATCCACATATACCGTTGACAGGCTCTGAGCCAGATTTGCATCGTCGTGGGTCAACGGCGCATAGAGCTCCAGGCTGGCCTGTAACAGAACACCTGCATGCAGTGCGGCGGCCTCGTCTGCGTTCAGACTCGCCCGGTGAAGCATCCATTCCCGATAGTCCGCGCTCGCCGCCTTGCGACCGCGTTCGGCGGGGCCGCCAAGAGCGAAAGACTCCGGCTGCAGGCGTTCTGCAATCGACCCAACCAGTTCACCGTCGATAAACAGGGTGGTCTCAGCGCGAGCCACTGAATGCGACAGAGACACGTAATGCCAGGCCTCGGTGAAGCCGCTCGTGCGTGACGAAATCGAGTTGCCATTCGAGCTGTCATAGCTGATGCGGCCATCCCGAACTTCCAGTGTCGAAATTCGCAAATGATCGGACGGCGTCAATTCGAGCGACTCGGTGTCCCACTCAAAGGCGCCATAGGAGCGACGGAAAATCGGGAAACTACTGTTGAGCGGTCGGCCGACGATTTCGGCTACGACACCGTCTTTGTGTGGTCGTACCATGAATGTCAGCGTGTGCGAGCGCATTGTATCATCGACCCGAAAAGTCATCGGCGCCTGCTTTGTTCGACGAACCCGGGCATAGCCTGTTGTCGCCTGCCTCCGGGGCGTTGCCTTGTCCGCATCGAGCGCCGCGAATAGCGAGGGGACAAACGCATGCATCATCTCTTCATGGCCAGCAGCATTCGGATGAAACGGACCAGCCCAGAGGCCGCGACCCCAGCGGCCCTGTCCGTCGTCGATTGCGCCGAGGAGGTTTACGCTGGGAACGTCCCAGGAGTTGATCAGGAGATTCATACGGCGGGTAAAGCCGTACTCCCGCTCGGAAAAGTCCAGCCGTGCATAGGGCAAAGTTACGACAGGAGTCATACCCGCCGCGCGGACCCGGGTAATCAGTTGTTGCAAGCCACTGGCGAATCGCTCGAAGACTGCCTCGGCCTCAGTCGCCGTTCTCGTACAACCCTTGGTCTGGCCCAGCTGGCACTGAGCTATGCCGTCATTGCCGAGCGACAGGCCAATGACAACATAGTCGGGATCGACCACCGTAAGGTATCTTGCCGCAGCATCCGGCGTGTCGCCGGGCTCAAATCGCGACTGGATGGTGGTTGTGTTGTCACCAGGATGGGACTGGTTGAAGACCTCCCAGCCGCGCGACTCAAGCAGTTCCTTCAGCCGTCCCGCATATCCACCTTTCCAGAGTTCATCGCCCGTTCCGTTCGCAACTGACGATCCCCAAATGGCGATGCGCCGTGGGTTATTCTCATCGGTATTCTCGGCAAACGCAGACGCGGCGATCAGAATCGCGGCGGCGATGCCTAGTATCTGCCTCATCGGCATTAAGGCTTGTCCTCATGTTTTGAATCAAGCGAGTATATCTGCTCCAGCTGCGCCACCAATTCCGTCCGGGCGTCGTCATTTTCATCCTTGAGCTTCTTCACCTCGTCGTGCACGGCTTCTTCATATGTCATGTTTGCCTCAAAGTCCTCATTGAACGTCAGAGACTCACCGATCTCCTTGAGACTCGCGTCCCTGGCGCTAGACAGAGTCGCGAATGAGTGCATGTTACACAGCGGACAATGGGCCATCGTCAGCCTCCTAGGCGGGCATGCTCTTTAAATAGGCTTTAATGGGCAGGGCCAACTCTTCACTAAACCAGCCTTCGTGAAGCTGTGCATCTAACTGCTGTAAAAAGGGCTCGTGGCCCTGTTCCTTAAGTAACTCAAAGGGTCCTTTCGAAACACTCATGGCAACCTTCCATGCGCCGTCAATCACCTCTGGGCTAGCGACCTCATTAGCCGCTAATTGGATCGCATTTTGGATTAAAGTAGAACACAGGAGGCTGGAATTTTTATCGATACTATTTCCCATTGAGCGCTCTACAAACCCTTCAGACTGATAGCTAGGCTGCGGATACTGATAAAACCCTTTCATGGATTTTGCACCCAACTCTTGCCGGTCAATATAGGGCTGAACTAAGGCCATAACATCTGCCTTATTTTCTTCGTCGTTCGGAGTAGAACGGGGCTTTTGCCAGCTGTCATAAATAACATTAATGCCAAATAGATCGATTAAACCGAAGGGCCCAATTGGCACCCCCTGCTGAATCATCCAGGCAAGATCAACCTCCTCTATGGTTGCTTCGCCTTTTTGTCTCATCAGCATCGCCGTCGTCAAAACAGGCCCCAGCATTGCATTAACTACGTAGCCTGGATTCTCTTTCTTGAGAATTAAGGGCACTGCATTCAGACTCAACACGTAGCGCTCTAGAACATCGATGGTATCCTGCGACGTTCGCACACCACCAACAATATCAATCAGTACAGATCCAAGATGGGAATGTAGTGCCGCAAATAATGCACCGCGATCATCAGACATCACATCTTGAATTTCAGAGACCATAATCGAGGAGGTATTGGTGGTAATAATCGTGTGTGGCGGACATAACTGGTCTAACTTAGCATGCACCTCACGTTTTATATCCACACTTTCAAAAACCGATTCACTCACTAAGTCTGCATCGCTGGTGGCTTTATTAAGATCATCTGAGCATTCAATTTGACTGATGACATAATCAAACGCAGATTGCGAGCAAATATTCTGGGCGACAATATAGTCTCCTATACCCTTGAATCGACTCGGGACTAGATCAAGACTGGCTTTGCTAATATCATAAATAACCACCTTATAGCCGGCCAAACCAGCAACTACTGCATTGGCACATCCCATGGTGCCAGCACCGACAAAACAAACCTTATTAATTTCAGCGATCTTCATGCGTATTATTTCCTTATTCTAATGCTCTGGGGAGGCGGTCTAACACAAACAAATTAGCGCTGCCCTTGGTCATAATAGCGGGTAGGTACTCAATAATCGGCAGGTCTGCCATAGCATTAGCGATGTGGTACTGGGTTGGATTTTGCTCCCAGGTTAGGTGCTTCCAGTTGACTTCACCGGTTCCTATTTTCACATCGGTGAATTTGTTTTCGGATGGAAATAATGTCGGCTGGCCAAAACCTGGCCCCCATCCACCGATAGTTGGCATATATCGGTACCCCATGGGGTTATCGGTTGCTTTGTTAGCTTCCTGCTCTGCTAGCACTACATCTAGAGCAACGGGAGTTAATCCCGTTAAGGACATATCCATAATGTCATGACCGAAATGATGAGCCTTAGTGCGCCAAATGCCATCGCTCATATGATGCTCTGGTATATCAGCATAAATTTTGGAAATACCCTGCATCTCACGACCGGTCAAAATAGGATCAGTTAAATTTTCCCACATAACCAAGGTGTAGCTGCCAACCATTTGCTCTTTATCGCCTTTGTAAATAACCGAGGCATGCACTCCAATTAAGTTATAACCATGACCCGCTAACCAATCAATGTCTTTATTGCAGGCATAGGCTACTGTAATTACCGCCTGCTCAGGCACGTCAAAGCATTCGGGCAATAATTTCAGCAATGCATCGCGATCAGTGACATAGGACACCATCATGGTGGTCACATCGTGGTACCAACCTGATGATTTTTCACCGGCATATCGCGGGCCGAAATGCGCGGGCATAAGGTAATTTTGATTGGGGTCTAACTTGTTCATCTTGAGATCCTTTGTAGCGTTAATAGCATTAAATTTAGAGATTATGACGTGGCATCAAGGGTTTTTCTGAGCTTAGCATGGTCATCACGATTGAGTCGGAATTGAGTGGTAAAACCAAATCCGAGCATAGAAAAACCGGCAACGATAATTAAGGTGAACCACCCTAATGACTGAAGAACATCGGCGGGGACCTGCCCTGGTAACGAGTCGCTTTGAATCCCGACCCATTGAATCACAACACCGGCAATAAGCGCGCCGGCACCGATAGTTGCTTTACTCAAGAAAGCACCGACAGCAAAAATAACCCCTTCCTGACGTTTGCCAGTCTGGAATTCGAGCTCATCCAATATGTCCGCTGCAAAAGAGGCAGCCATAATTTGTAGACACACAATACTGAACACGGCTATGCCTGTATTCACCAACAGTAAAGAATAGAGCATGGGGTGATTATTGGCCGGCAGTACATCAAAAAGACGACCACCGAATAGCCACACTGAATTAGATGCTAGCACTAAACTAAATGCGGCCATTAATGTGGGCTTATCAAAACGTCGACCCAAAGGCCCCAACACCATAAAAGCAACCAGTGTAGCAATGGCGGTGGGAACCACGAAGCCAGCCAATTGTGCAACACTAAGTTCCCAAAAGTAGGTGGCCAGATAAAGACTTAGAGTGGCATAAGCACCTGTGGACATACCAAAGGCTAAACTGGAACCAATAGAAATACGGAAGTTACGGTTTACACAAACACCGATAATGTCATTGTATGGGTCAGTCCATTTGAAACGTGCTTTGGCTGCAGCCACCGGTAACCAAGAAATCACCGATCGGGTGCCCATAATACAAATGAAGGCTGTCACCCCAGCGACTGCGGCTGACAAAATGCCGTAGTACCAATAATTTTCTGCCACCAGCCGGCCGTCTATTCCATTCTGAGGTTGGAAAAAAAATGTGAAAGCAATGGCAGGCAAAGCCATTCCAGCAATCCAGCCTAGGGTTACTCTGGCCTTGGCAATGGTAGTGCGCTGATCATAGTCTGTAGAAAGTTCAGCACCCATTGCCGTGTAGGGAACAAAGTAAACCGTCAATGTGGTGCGAAGTAATATCGACACACCGAGTAGCCAGGCAAATATGCCCATTTCGCTCATGCCTTGGGGCGGCGCAAAGAGAGCCAAAAATAACACCGTTGTAGGCAGTGCCCCGGCCACCAACAGCGGGTGACGACGGCCCCACCGAGAGCGAAAACTATCACTCCAACTACCGACCACAGGATCAGAAATAGCATCCCAAGTGAGGGCAAAGAACATGGCCAGTCCCGCTAGACTGCCGCTGAGACCATTAACTTGAGTGTAATAAAAAACAACGAAGTTAGCGAAGGCCGCTTCTTTAACTGACAAGGGAACATTACCGACGGCATAGCTCCATTTTTCTAACCCTGTGAGAGAGGCCATAGCGGAAATTTCCTTCGGTGACGTAAAGGGCTGTAACGCAGCTAAATTACTGCGTTACAGCAATTACCAATTAGGCTAGAAGAATACCGCCAGTTCTAGACCGTAGTTGCGAGGGCTGATTGGGCGCCCAGAACGACGGACTCCATCAGCTAAACCACTGACTGAATAGTCATTAGCATAACTGAGTTCATCAGTTAAGTTTGACCCATAAATCGACACTTCATATCGTTCGCTGTTTGGCTGCCATGAAATGCGGCCATTGAGCTGTGAATAGCTGTCGATGGCCTCTATGTCATCATTAAATACCGTCACGAACTGCTCACCCACATGGGTGTAGTTACCGGTCAATAAGAGTGTTCCCGTTTCCATTGGCTGGCGATAGTAAGCCGCTAAACTAAATTTCGAATTGGGTGAACGGTTGAGTTCATTGCCCTTAGCGTTGCGAATAGTGTTAGTTTTGTTATCAGACACAAAAAAGTCGTCGGTATACTCTGTATCCAGATAAGAAACATTAGCCAAGATGGTTAATTTTTCAGTAGCTCTCCACTGAGACTCAACTTCTAAGCCAAAAATGTTGGCACTGGAGGCATTGGCCAATTTATTTGTTGCAATACCTGATC
>LIDE01000055.1 GCA_001438605.1 SAR92 bacterium BACL16 MAG-120619-bin48
GGCGGCGGGAACTGTAATTAGAATATAAACTACTGATTAATATAGCTTTAATGGGTTTAAATATCTGCTTTTGTTACATCCTTTGTTACATCCGAAATATAGTCTTTAATTGGGAGTAGCTTCAGTCATTCCGTAGTAACTGACGTTCCAAATTTAGGTTCTAAGACGTTACACTAAATGCTTAGCTCGTTCTGAACAGGCTGCAATATTCAAATATCTAATGCAATCATGATACAGTTCCACAACCTAAGCCAACATCCAGCAAACCCAGGTCTTACTCGAAGATTGAGGCGCAACCACCAAAAAATAGTAATTAGTGACTCACTTGTACATCTATCCAGTCTACGACCAACTGAGCAAACTTATCTGCTTTTTCTAAAGGCATCATATGACCTGTAGCTGCAATGGTCCTATAAGTGCAGCCCGGAATGTTCTCGGCCATAGCTTGCTGCAGTTTTGCTGGTATGACTATGTCATCCTCACCCGCAACAACTAACACCGGCATCGAACTTGTCCGCAGCAATTCTCTGCTATCAGCTCGAGTGATACAGGCTTTAAGATGTGCCATAAAGCGCTCTACTCCATAGCCGATGACCATTCTCTCGCGAACGACTTTTAAGTGCTCAAGCCTAGCGCTATCGGGATGAAAAACTATATCTGCCTGCCCAGCCACCAGTTCTTCATATCCTCCTTCAGCAGCGATTTGAAGGGATTTTTGACGAAATCTAGTCTGACCTGGGCTATCGGCGCGGTCCTGAGTGTTGGCTAAAATCAGCCCTTTTATCCGGTGCTTGGCCGCGGCTAAGATTGCCAAGGAAACGTATCCACCAAAAGAAAAACCGCATAAATAAAATTCCTCCGGAAGATCATCCAAAAGCGCAGCAGCAATATCATTGACATCATCCAGTGCTGGACATACTCTGCGATGTAACTCTAGCCATGAGGGCGAATGAACGGCGAATTCATCCCAGACAATAGCACTGTTATTAATTCCCCCAATCAGTACCAGATGGACTTTAGGATCAGTCATTTTTAGGCTCACCTTGATTGACATCTAGAGCCTGTTTCTCACCATGCAAACGGTATTCATCTACCCAACAAGCATGGGTTCCGCTGCTAATACGCTCCGGTAGCACAACTCGTGCAATGGGGCCTTGGAGTATATTTGTCGCGTCAAAAATCGCGCACTCTGAAGTGTCATCATTAATATCTTGAATAAATGTAATCAAATAAGCATCGTCTTCGCTAGTTGAATTGGTGCGTTTTGCTACCGCTATTTCCGAACCATACCTCCCCGGCCCATACATATATTTCGTGTGCACGCCGGTTTTAAGATCGTATTTTTTAAGCCCCTCCATGAGCCACTCACCCTTTTTAAACAGGCCTGCGTAGGCATAGCGATATTTATACCCTTTGTAATCGCCTCGACAGACCGGAAACTCAACAACGTCTTGATCGAGAAATTCTTCATGGGTCTCGCCAGTAACCAGATTAAATCGCCAGCGGTGCATACGAGTCTGGGTATTATGTTTATCCATATGCGCCGAAATTTTCTCATGCATATTTCGCGTATCAGCCGAGACATGAGCGGTCGAGGGACTAAGTGAAATACAACCGTCCATAATCACTTCTTCACCGTCTTCATAGCTATTGGCAAGGTGCAAGATATAGCATGGGGTTGCGTCAAACCACTGCACATCAGCGGAGGTACCAAAGCGTGGAATTATGCCGAATCGTGAAGCGATGTCAGGATGAAATTTTAACTTTCTTATGCCCTTTTTAAACAACTCTTCATCATTAAAATATGGCAGATCATGAAGAATACAATAGTTCTCTGTCATGCCAATATCATGGGGCCAGCGCACGCCAGGTAACTCTATTGGTACATAGTGGACAAGATTATTGTGTTTATCGACAACGCCATAATTCATATAAGGTGGTGTCTCAGGATAATTCATGAACATCATGTCACCGGTATGTTCATCAACTTTAAATTCGCCCGCGACTCCGTCTTTTAGCAATCTCGCCCAACTTTTGTCCGGGCCGAGGTTTTCTAGGGTGATAGGGTCGAGCCTCCAAGGCTCGCTTCCCTGAGACATAACGGCCAATAATTTCCCTGCATGGCCGATAATATCCGTACCTGCATTATCTTTCATCGCACCTATAGCGCCCCAGCCTCGTCTGGCTGCCATCTTAGGATTTAACAGACCAGGCCATAGCGACTTCCCTGCCGCCTTCTCAGCTAGCAACCCGGTAGTTTCCACAAAGCGATTTCGATACTCCATTTTACCGTTTTTAAAATAGGCACTGTGAAGCATGCCATCGCCGTCAAAAGGATGGTAGTGACTCATGGGTTCATGTATTTGGTTATGTGTATTGCGCACATACACACCATTCAGATCACTGGGAATTTCACCAATGACCTTAAGACTATCTGTGTTAGCGTTGTACTCAACGGCATTGGATTTGAACAAACCTTTAAGATAAGGGCTTTCGTTATCAGGCTCTATTGTTAACTTAGTGACAGCATGAATTTCTAACATGATTAAGTCCCTTGTTAAATTCGCAAAACATAATATGTCAGGCCATCAACTTTTTGCGGCCCAGAAACAAGCATAGATGCCTATTGAAATTATCTAATGGATATCTCTAACTTTATTTAGGGTGCCCAAGTGCCTCCGTTAACATGTAAAACTTGGCCCGTGATATAACTGGCAGCGGGCCCCAGTAAAAACAGGATTGGCCCTGCAATTTCATCCGGCTCGCCGATACGCCCCAGTGGTACTAAGGAATGATACTGACTAGGGTCAACGCCCTCACTGCCCTTACGTTTTTCGCGCCCAGTGCCACCTTGAAGAAACGCGGTGTTAAATACGCCCGGGGAGACAACGTTGACTCGTATACTGGGTGAAGCTTCTGAGGCCAATGCCTTGCCTAAGGCAACCACACCTGCCTTAGCGGATGCGTAATGAGCGTAGCCAGAAAATACCACTCGGTGACCTAAGGTTGAAGATATCAGAACGACACTAGAGCTCTCACCTTTTTCTAATAAAGATAAGGCTGCGCGACAGACCAAAAACATCCCGCGCAAACCCACTGCCCCCACCGAATCCCATTCATCAGCGGTAAGGTATTTGATGGGAATGGCTTCGCCAGTAAACCCAGCAAGATTGACCAGTCCGTCGATGGCACCCCACAGTTTGTCAATCGTTTCAAATGCTCTATTCACTGATAACTCATCCGTCACATCGCAGGGGATTGTTAAGGCCCCCTCTGGTGCTGGATACTGTTCAAACGAGTGACCTCGACCCAAAATAATAATCTTTAGACCATGGCTCAAAGCGGCTCTAACCAGTGACCGACCCATACCGCCGGAGCCTCCTACGACTACAATACGGCTGCCTTTCTTAGGTAAAAATTGGACCATCGACATAATCAGACCTCTCTTTTCAGTGACTATTTATTATTGACTGCAAGGATAAAGATCCCGCTAGCGCAAGGGATTCTTATCCTTGCAGTCAAAAAAAACCCCAGCAGAACTGGGGTTTTTTTATTTTCTAAAACTGAGTTGAAAGCGTTACACCAAAGGTTCTTGGTGGTGCATACAGCTCAACAGAACCACCATAACTACTCACAATGGCATGCCTTACAATTAGTTCGTCGGTAAGATTCTTTCCCCAGATTTCTAAGGTATAGGTTCCGGTAGGATCCGTATACTTTGCAGAAGCATCAATCTTGGTGTAGCTGTCATGTAAACTAACACCTACATTTGTAGCTTCGGTATAGAATTCATCTGAGAAACTAGCCCCGGCGCGAAAGCGTAAGTCGGCATCATTGTCCAGTGTGCTGATGTACTCAGCTTCAACGGTATACTTACTGTCAGGTGATCGTGCTACCGTATTACCATCAAAGGTTCCGCCAACAAATTTGGCATCCAGAGAAGAGTGGGTTCCTGTCAACGAAAAGTTATCCGTCACTGCAAGAGCAAATTCAACTTCGGTTCCTGAAGACTCAATTGAGGCATTTTCAGAAATCAGAGTGAAGTTTTCAAGTCTAAACAATTGTAGATCACTCACTTCCATATCGAAGTAGGTAACGTTTAGACGAACACGATTATCTAGCCACTCTGTTCTCGCGCCCACTTCAATATTAGTGGCATACTCTGGATCCAAAGTGCCAGCAGCAGCCGCTTCAGCCGTATTTTGCGACAAGAACATTCCGCTCTTATAGCCTTCTGACCAAGTTGCATAAAGCATCTTATCTTCGTCGATCATATAGTCGAGCGTAACGCGGCCGGTAAAAGCGCTCCAGGAGTCACTCAGATCTTTAAGATCGTACACAACAGTAGTTGGACTGCTTTTATACTGCTGATCCATGTCCTTGTCATCCCAAGTCTGACGTCCGCCTAAGGTAAGGTTAAGCTGATCCATAAGAGGGAATGTTATCTGGCCAAACACAGCTTTACTTGTATTCTGTGCAGCCTGCAGCCAGCTGCGATCCAATAGCACCTGAACCGGCGCTAATACGCCCGGAGCAAACGTTATCGGTACATTGGCAAATCGATCGACATTTTCTTGGATAGCATAAGCACCTAGAACCCAATGCATGTTGTCAGTCGTATTGCTCAATCGAATTTCTTGAGATAACTGATCGGATTCTTCGCCTTCATTATCAACCACACCCAGTAATGCAGGAGGGGCATCCACTCCACCTAGCTCATGAACCCAATCATATTCAGCCTGACGAAACGCAGTTATGGAGGTTAATTGCAGTGCATCAAAATCGTGCTCAATGCGCATTGACACACCAGAGACAGATTTCTCTGAACCCTGAACCACAGACTGGCCACATGTACGCGGGTCATCAATACCTTCATCAATAATCATTTGTGCCAAATAGGCATGTTGCTCTGGGGTTCCGTTAAGTGTCTGTTTGTCGATTTTGGTCAAATTACGACACTCGCCGTTCGGCGTGTCTTTGGAATAATCAGCGCTTAAGAGCACTTCGGTAACATCTGTTGGATTAAACGCCAACTGACCACGAACGCTAAAGTTATCGACGTTGTCTAACTCTTGGCCATTGGTAATATTCTTTGAGTACCCTGAAGTCGATCGTCTACTAAAGGTTAACTTGCCGTTAACGGACTCATTGAGAGCGCCATTCACAGCACCGCGGATCGTTTTCAGATCGTAGTTGCCCAATGTCATGCTAGCTCTAGCTGAAAAATCTTCAGTCGGCTTTTTGGTATACATACTGATCGCGCCGCCAGTAACATTGCGACCATACAAGGTGCCCTGCGGACCCCTCAACACTTCGATACGGTCCAGGTCAAAAAGGTCAGCTGAGCCGCTACCTGATCGTCCAATATACACTTCATCGATGAATAAACTCACCGTTGGATCTGCGCCGGCTGAGTCAGCTGTGCTGCCCACGCCTCGTAGGAAAAGTTGTGGCTCGCCGATATTGAACTCAGTGAACGACAGGTTAGGCGTCTGTAATGCAACGTCGCCTAAACTCGTAATTCCAGAAGCGCTCAATCGATCACCTGAAATGGTTGTAACAGCCAGAGGCACGTCCTGAGTGTTTTGAGACCGCTTTTCAGCAGTGACAATAACTTCTTCTAAGGCTGCAGAATAACCAACCTGACTACAGGCTAATGCAGTAACCAGTACCCCCGGATATTTCAAAGCCTTTAATAACTTTATATTTTTCTTTTTCATTACTCCACCCTCTTGTGATTTATGTAGCATTGATTATGTAATTTTAATTATGCAACGTTCATCTTACGCCCCAGAAAATCGACCAATAGTCGATTAAACTCCTGAGGATTTTCTGCCCATCCAAAATGGCCGACATTACTCATACAGTGAAATTCAGCATCAGAGATTTTGCTCGCCATTTTTTCCATAACCTGTGGCGGTGCTGCAGTTAAATCCAGCTCACCCGCAATACAAAGAACCGGAACATTCATCTTTGGTAATACATCCCGCCCTTCGAAATGAGTGATCGCTTCAATCGCAGCTCTAAATGTTTCCTCACGCATCAGGGAAACAACTTGCAGGACTAGATCAACCGCGCGTCCCTCGGCAGCCGGGGTCATCATATTTTTCAACATGGTGGGGGCGTACTCTGGGATGGTTAAACCGTTGTCCAGAGGCGCGACTCGGTCTGAGACAAACTTCTTCTGCCAATCTCCACCCCGACCACCGAAGGCTGCGCTGGTAGCAGATAGAACCAGTCCGTGTATTTTTTCAGGCAAATAGTCATAGGCCCTTTGGGCTATCATTCCGCCCATGGAGTGACCCATAACGATATTAGTCTTGGTCCCAAGTGCGTTTATCAGGTTGCAGCAAACTCGGGCTAAAGATTCAATACTGAACTCTTCAGGCATTTCGCTGAGCCCGTATCCGGGCGCATCCCAAGCGACAACTCGGTAGCCATTTTTGACTAATGCTTCAATCTGGTAATACCAATACTCTTTCGCGCCAAATGCACCATGCAACATAAATACTGTGGTATCTGATTGACCCGTAACGCTGTAATCCGGCAGAGATTGTTCGAGTAGGCTGTTATTCACCTTTGTGTCCTCCTAGCTTTGGTAAAATTGGATTTGCCAGGGCAATCGCAACTGTTTTTTCTTCAGTGTAAAAACTTCTTGCCCCCATTGCCCCTTCACGTCCAATGCCAGATTCTTTGAATCCACCAAAAGGCATTCGAAGATCCAAGGAGGTTAATGGGGTGTTTGCCATGACCAAACCTGCCTTAATCGAATGGCTGGCATGCATGATTTCCCGATGGTTATTGGACCAAATATAAGAGACAAGCCCATAGATAGAGTCGTTGGCGATATCTATAGCTTCGTCGAGAGAATCCACGACAAGAAAGGTTGCGAAAGGTCCAAAGATTTCTTCTTGGCAGACACGAGACGAATTGGATTTTGCTATTACGGCTGTGGGTTCAAAGTAGTAACCACGCTGAAGGTGTTCTGGTCGTTTACCGCCGGTAAGCAGTTCAGCGCCATCCTCGAAAGCAATATCAACATAGGATTGGAGACGTGCAATATGACCAGCCGAAGCCAAAGGGCCATTCTCCGTAGTCAAATCAAAAGGATCGCCTAGGCGAATTGTCTGTGCCCGTTGAACGAAATTTTCCATAAATTGATTGGCAATATCGCGGTGCAAAATGATTCTCGATCCGGCGAAACACTGCTGTCCATTGTTTGAGTAGATTGCTACAAGCGCTGAATCAAGGGCCAAATCTAGATCGCAAGAAGGCATGATGATATTGGCGGATTTTCCACCTAACTCCAGCTCTACTCGCTTGAGTGTTTTGCAGGTCTCCGCGGTAATCATCTTCGCCGTTGCAGTGCCACCGGTAAAGGAAATACCTCGTAATTGCGGGTGAGATGACAGTGCCATACCGGTCACAGGCCCTGTGCCGTTAACCAGGTTTACAACGCCATCAGGCACGCCGGCTTCGGTGAGAATTTGCATAAATCTGGCAAGGGCCAGTGGCGTATTTTCAGACGTCTTGACCACACAACTATTGCCGAAGGCCAGGGCTGCAGCTATCTTTGTTGAGGCCAGTGCCGTAGGCGCATTAGAGGAAGATATCAGGCCTACGGGGCCAAGGGGTTCTCTGGTTGCGTAGCGCAGAATTGAACTGTCCTGCATGGCTGAAATTTCTGTTGCCTGGGCAATCCACTCTGAATAAAACTTGAAGCTCGCCATTACACGAGGCAGCTGGGCGAGCCTCGAATAGGATAATGTTTGGCCTGTATTTATGGTTTCCAATGCCGCCAGTTCATCTAAATTCTCAGCGGTCAGCGCACAGATATTCTGAAACACTTTTTGCTTCTCAGCAGTGCTCGTATTAGACCAAACCCCTTTATCTAAAGACTGCTTTGCAGCACTTACAGCGTCATCTACTTGCTGGAAGTCAGCCTCAAAAAGCTCTGATACTTGCTCACCATTGCCAGGATAGATAATGGGTAAAGCCACAGCTCCTTCAGGTGAGACAAACTCGCCATCAATATAACTGGTGACATTGTTAGGGACATGGTTCTTATATTGCTTCGGAATCACGACCAAAGCCCCCCGTTCACATGCATAGTCTGGCTGGTGATATAGGATGCCGCGGGACTTGCCAAAAACAACATCATTCCGACCAAGTCATTGGGCGTTCCAATTCGTTGAAGCGGGATAGTTGTTACGACACGATTCCCATCAATTCGAGAGGACTTCTCTGCACGACCAGTGCCACCTTTCAGAAATTGCGTGTCGATTAACCCGGGGGCAAGTGCATTAACCCTAATATGCGGCCCTTCTTCTGTCGCTAATACTCGAGTAAAATTGATGATCCCCGCTTTTGCTACCGAGTAAGGCCCATAGCCAGAGACTGGAACGTCAACGCCAAATGTAGAGGCTGTATTTAAGATCGACGGGCTAGCAGATTTACGCAGCAAAGGTATTGCCGCTCGCACAAGGAGAAAAGCGCTTTTTAACGTCCCGTCAATAATCTCATCCCATTCTTCGTCGTCCATATCCGCAATGTTAATTTGCTCTTTAGTGAAACCAACCAGGTTAACGAAATGATCTATAGCATTAACATTTTTAGCTATTTCCTGAAAAGCAGACGCTATATCTGCAGGCTTGGTTGCATCGCAAGAAAACGCTGTCACGCCTTGGGGAACCGGAAAATCGTCAATAGAACACTGTAGATCCAGCACGAAAACGTTTAGTCCTATTTCATTCGCTGCCGCTACTAAACTGCGTCCGATGCCGCCGCAGCCGCCAGCAATAACTATGGTGTCACCCACCGCCGGGACCATCTGTAATGCTGGGAAAGAATAATTGGCCATCAGGTAAAACTCCGATTTATAATATGTTTTTGTAAGGTTTGTCGATATTGTGTGGTCAAAGACGCGACTATCTCTTTGACAGTAAGTATTTCCTTTATCTCGCCAACGCCATGCCCGGCAGACCAAATATCCCGCCAAGCTTTAGCACTATTGTGAGGATCATCAAAATCAAGTTTGCTCTTAGCTGAGCGGGGAATATTGTCCGGGTCAAAGCCTGCTTTTTCGATGCTAGGCCTTAACATATTGTTGGCAATGCCGGTAAAAGCATCCGTATTAATGATATCTTTGGCAACACTATTCACCAGCATCGCTTTGTATTCAGGCTTAGCCAGACTCTCTTTCGATGAAATAAAAGTAGTGCCCATATAGGCAAAGTCTGCGCCAAGAATCTGGGAAGCGAGTATGCCAGCCCCGCTGCTGATGGCCCCGCCGAGGACCAGCAAGCCCGGCCAAAATTCACGCACCGCCGCCAGAAAAGCAAAGCCACAGATAGAACCGGTATGGCCGCCCGCACCTGATGCAATTAAAATTAAACCGTCAACCCCCGTCTTTGAGGCCTTTCTTGCTTGCTCAACAGTGGCGACATCGGCAAACACCAATCCGCCGTATGCATGGACTTGCTCAACCACTGGGCCGGGGTGACCCAAAGCAGTTATGACAATAGGCGCCTTGTGTTGACAAGTGATCGCGAGATCATCAGAGAGTCGTTTGTTTAATTTGTTGGTGATCAAATTGATCGCCCAGCTGGCATGTATTTTTGCGTCTACCTTTGCGGTTATTTCCTTTAACCAGTCTTCGAGCTGACCGGTTGTCCGAGCATTGGCAGCGGGGAAACTACCAATAATATTGTTATGACATGACGCCACAACAAGCTCGGGGCCGGACACCAAAAACATCGGGGCGGAAAAAATGGGTAAGCAGAGATTCTGCAGACTTCTGTGCCCAAGAATATCAGTCACTAGACAGATTCCTTTGCTAAATCGTTGGCAACAGATAATTCTGTGAGCCTGTAGCGGGAAACTTTCATCATTGCATTGCGGGGTATTTCATCAAGCATCAGGACTTTTTGCGGCAACTTGAAAACGGCTATTTTTTTATTTCGCAGGTACTCGACAATTTGCTCAAGTGAAAGGGCCTGGCCAGATTTACCGACTATGGCCACGCCTATTTTTTCCCCAAGCCTTTCGTCTGGGTAGCCGAAGGCGGCCATATCGAGGATTAACGGATGGTCAGAGAGTAAATGATCAATCTCCACTGGGGCGATGTTCATCCCCCCACGGATAATCAATTCCCGGCACCGACCTATAAATTTGTAATAGGGAAAAAGCTCGCCCTCACCCGCAATTTCAAACAGGTCGCCGGAGCGATAGAAGCCGTTTTCGTCAAACGCCACTTTAGTGAGTTCCGGTGATTTGTAGTAGCCATCAAATATCCCGCTACTTTTTACTCTCAACTCTCCGGCCAGCCCTGGAACGGTAATTTCCTCTTCCGTTTTTAGGTCGACAATTTTGGTTTCCATCTGTAGAGAAGTTGGCGATGACGGCCAATTAAACTCCCTGCGACCTAGTCGCGGAAAATACGTGGCGCGCAGTTTTGGGTCTGGTACGGTGATCGCGTTACTCTGCAGCGAAATACCTTCGTTTGATCCAAAGAAGTTGATGACATCAATATTATATTCGCTTTTCATACCTTCGATCGCCCAGCCAGGTATCGCGGCAGAGCCAGAACCCATAGTGCGCAAACTGCTTAGGTCAGCTTGCTGACGTACCACCGGATCTTGCAGCAGGCTAATAATAAAGGCGGGGGGCATAAAGGTCAGGGTGACCTTTTCGCGCTTAAGCTGCTCAAGCACAAGAGGTATATTGAGCGGGTGATGCAGCACAAAAGTGCCACCACAGATTAGCCAAGAGTAAAGCCCGCCTCCTATCGCAGCCATATTCACCAGCGGTCGAGCATTGAGAATAACGTCTCCATCGCGAATGGACGCGCCATCAGTCATTGCTCTTCCAGTAACCATCCACTGGTTATGAGTTCGCATCACGGCCTTTGGAAATCCTTCGGTTCCCGACGTCCAGCATATAGTGTTCACGTCATTAGCGGTTAATGCATTGCACAGCTGATGGGAGGCTATGATTTTTTCAGCAACCTCTAATTGAGATTCGGAAAATGATTGATCTAGGTCTTCCACAAACACAAGGCTAACCCCATGCTTTTGGCAAATGGGCGCGGCAGCAGCCAAAAGATCACGTTTTTTAAATCGGTTAACCGTGACAAATAGTTTTGGCTTCACATGATCCAGAATTTGGGCAAGCTCGTGGCCTGCGAAGTCAACGAGAACAGGGCTTGCTAATGCGCCGACCCGGCTGCAGGCCAGGAGTATCACAATACTTTCATGAATATTGGGAAGCTGGAATACCACAATGTCATCTTTTACAACGCCACGCTTTATAAACTGCTCCGCCGCTTCTGTGACCTTTCGATTCAAGTCACGATAGGATAGGCGTTGGGCTTTACCGTGGGTAATGTCGTCACGGTTATCAGGGTCTATCACTGCGGTATGATCAGGGGCACTGGCTACCTTGCTTAGAAACAGCTGATCTAAAGTCTCGGTGCCCCACCAGCCTTTAGCTGTGTTTGACTCTATCCTGTCCTTTGAGGCAAAGATCATAGCTGCGCCCCACTGCCTTTAATTGTGGCGTCCGTTAGATCTGCATCATTAGTAGTATTTTCAATAGCGAAGTAGCTTCTCACCCTCCACAATAAAATTGCAGATAACGGCATAGTCGTCAATGCAAAGACTTGCAGCGAGTAATGCACCATAGATTGATCCGAGAAGACATAGTCTGTTAATAGGGCGACAAGAAGCGGCCCAAAGCCTAGCCCCAAAATGTTACCTATCAGCAAAAAGGACGCACCGGCCTGACCTCTAAAATGGGGCGGTGTAATGGTCTGCAATGTAGCTCCATTGAGTCCTGCAGGTAGCCCCATAAAGAAAATAGCCGCCGCCGCCGCCGCTATTGATACCTCGGTATTATCTAAACCCGCCGACAAGGCACCAAAAAGGCCTAACAGCAATGAACCTATGGCGCTAATCCGCAATTGGGAGTCCGAAACGCCGCGTTTAGCAAAGTAATTAGACAGAGCTGCACCCGAAAAACTACCCGCAGGTCCGCAAATAAGCAGAGACAAGCCTATATATAGCCCGACTTCACCGATCTCTAGGCCATGCACTCGCATCAGCATTGCAGGTACCCAGGCCAGGAATGAGTAGCTAAACATCATGTGCAAGCCATAACCAAGATTATGTCCAAGATAAGGCTTTAGATTTGCGCGATAGTGACGGAAGAACTCCCTAAAGCTTACGGGAGCTGCTTCTTTAGCGGGCGCGCCGAGAATGGCTGTGTTTTCTTGCCCTCCCCTGACAGGTTCGGCAACAAAAAAATAGAACAGTATTGACAGAAAAATACCTGGTGCGGCAAAGATAAAAAACGCTATTTGCCAACTGTATATCTCTCCAAAAAACGGTAGATCCTTGGGTGGTAGGCCCGACAGGTAGCCTACCAATTTCCCGCCTAGCAGGAAGGCAAGACCAGTACCCAAATAGATGCCTGCACCATATATAGAAAATGCCAATGAGCGCTTCTTGGCATCAAATAGATCCCCAAGTAAGGAATAGGTTGCTGGCGACAGGCCTGCCTCACCAACACCGACGAACATACGTGCCACAAACAACTGAAAGAAACTGCGAGAGATGCCGCTTATTGCGGTAGCCAAACTCCATAAGAAAACTGAAAAAGCGATGATCTTGACGCGGCTTTTAGTATCAACGATCTTGCCAAGAAATAGTCCAGTTATCGTGTAGAACAGAGCAAAAGAAGCCCCATGTAAGAGACTGAACATTGTGTCACTGATACCTAGATCGCGCTGAATTGGCTCAATCATTAACACGAGCAATTGACGATCTAGAAAGGAGAGGCAGTAAGCTAGCATCAACCAAAAGGCCACTAGATTAGCAGAGCCTTGCTCGCCGCTAGCACCAT
>LIDE01000056.1 GCA_001438605.1 SAR92 bacterium BACL16 MAG-120619-bin48
CCACCACCCCAGCAGTGCAGCTGGTCACCGTCTGCCAGCACGGTGCGAATCGTGATATTGCTGTCCATGCGCTGGTTTGCGCTGATATAGCCCACACTGCCGCAGTAGGCAGAGCGCCGCACGGGCTCCAACTCCTCAATAATCTCCATCGCGCGCTTTTTCGGTGCTCCCGTGATCGAACCTCCGGGAAAGCAGTTGCGCAATAGATCAATGGGTGACGCGTTATCGCTGAGCACACCGGTCACAGTGCTCACCAAGTGATGGACATTGGGGAAACTCTCTAAGGCGAACAGGGTCGGCACAGCAATAGACCCAGCGGCGCAGCTCTTGCTCAGATCATTGCGCAATAAATCGACAATCATGAGATTCTCCGCCCGATCTTTAGCACTGTTCAGCAGTGTTTGCGCATTTTTGTGGTCTTCTTCAGGCGTGGCGCCGCGGACGATAGTGCCCTTGATTGGCTTGGTCTCCACCACGCCCCCGATCGACTGGACAAAGCGCTCGGGGGAAAGGCACAGCAGAGCCTGATCTCGCCACTGCCAAAATGCTGAATAGGGCGACGCAACCTGCCGTCGCAAAGCCAGATAGGCTGCCCACAGATCGCCCGAGTAGGTGGCCGAAAAGTGTTGCGTGAAATTGGTCTGATAACAGTCGCCGGCCGCAATATAGTGCTTTATACGGGCAATGGCCGCGTCGTATTCAGACTGACTAAGGGTTGGCTTAAACGGAGTTTTCAGACTGAACCCTGCCATTGAACTGCTCTGCGGTGTCTGCAAGCGCTGAATAATAGTCAGCTTGAGGTCGTCGGGGCAGGCGCGGTGGAATATGAGCCTGCTCTGTTGCAGCAGATGATCCACCTCCAGCGCCCAGAGATAGCGGCCTACGCGCATATCAGGCAGGGCAGTTACCGCCGTCGCGCGGGGAGTAATCGGAATGCATCGACGCCCAAGATCATAGCCAAAATAGCCGATAACACCGCCCACAAAGGGGTGATTGCAACTAGCCACGCTATCGGACTCAGAGCCAGAGCCAGGGGCGCTGTCGAGCAGCGGGTCCAGCAATTGTTTAACCAATTCAAACGGATCCGCGGCGCTCTCTCGCACGCCCAGACTGTCGCTAATGGTGGATAAATCGCCGCGCGTCTCAATGACGGAGTCTGGACTGGCTGAGATCAAGTCATAACGCCCCTGAGAACTCAGAGGCTTGCCGCTGTCGAGCCAAATAGCGTCGGGCAGGTCGCGCACCAGCGCAAACAGCGCAGCGCTATCGGCTTGGTAGGGTAGTTCGTGAGTGGTCAGACCGCGCATAGCCGCAGATGCCTTAGAGGTTTCTAGATACTCAGTGTTCAGGATGCCTAATTAACAATCGCTTCAACAAGGGTAAACGTTGTCCACGCGGCTAGATAGGCAAAAATACTGTAGCTGACAAATAACTGCGCGGGCAGTCGCCACGAGCCGGACTCTCTGCGCAAAACAGCGAGGGTTGAGACACATTGTAGCGCAATCGAGAAAAATACCAGCAGCGCAAATCCTGCGCCTATGGGCAACCCGCTGTTTTGAATATGTTCAGCCAGGGAAATAATATTCTCTTCACCGCCCTCGATACCAAACAGCGTACCCAGCGTGCCGACAAAGACTTCCCGCGCCAAAAATGAGGACAGAATGGCTACGCCATACTTCCAATCTAATCCAAAGGGCGCAAATACTGGCTCAATAAATTGGCCCATCTGGCCGAGCCACGACTCGCCCAACGCCGCGCCATTATTGGGGAAGTAACCCAGCAGCCAAATAACCACAGTGACAGTGAAGATAACTTTACCGGCTTTGGTGACGAAGTGTTTGCTGCGATTCCAGGCATTGCGCAGCAAGGGCCGCCAAGAGGGCAGTCGATAGGGTGGCATTTCAAGGACAAAGGGCAAGTCACTGCGCAGAGCCTGGCTGGTTCGAGAGACAACGGTGGTCACAAGCAGACCGCAGACAATGCCAAACACATAGATGCCGAACATCGCTAAGCCCTGCCAGCCGACGAGGCCGCCAAACGCTTTTGTCGCGGGGATAAAGGCAGCAATCAACAGGCTGTAAACAGGCAATCGAGCAGAGCAGGGCATCAGCGGAATGGCTAAATAGGTGAGCCAGCGCTTGCGCGGAGAATCCACGGTGCGTGCGGCATAGATTCCTGGAATAGCGCAGGCAACACTGGATAACATAGGGACAAAGCTTTTGCCGGTTAAGCCGAATATGCGCAACGGTTTATGGCAAATAACCGCCGCGCGCGCCAGATAGCCGCTGTCTTCAAGCAGTCCGACAACCAGCGTCAATACAAAAATCTGCGGCACAAACACAAGAAAGGCGCCAATCCCCCCGAATAGCGCGTCAGCGACAAAGTCGCTGACCATGCCTGCCGGTAGCAAGGGCAAGATAATATCCGCAGTGCCGGCAATAACGGCTTCAACACCGTCCATAACCGGTGCGGCCCAGGTGAAAATGCTCTGGAAAAGCAGGTACATAATGGCCAGAAAGGCGATGCCGCCGTACCATGAGTGCAGAAAAAATTGATCGAGGCGGGTTTGTGCATTGATTAAAAGATCGCCCTTTGGGCCAAAATTCGCTGCGAGCTGCTGTGCCTGGCGATGAATAACCGACTCATCACTGGCAATAATATCGCTGGAAAAAGGCGCGGGCGTGTCTCGATGCTGGCTGATGACTGCCTGTAGTGCGTCTAGCCCGAGGCCAGACTTTGCCGAGATGCCAACAACAGGCACTTTGAGCACTGCTTCTAACCCTGCGAGGTTCATCTGCATGCCATGCTGATCGAGCACATCCATCATATTGGCAGCGATAATTAAGGGCTTGTTATGGTTGACGCAGGCCGCGAGTACCTGCAGCGCAAAAATCAGTCCCTTCTCGAGTCGCGTTGCGTCGACTACACAGACAATACAGCCGATATCGGGATTGGAGAGGGCATTAAAAAACGCCTTTATTGAAACTTCTTCTTCAGCAGAGATGCCATTCAGAGAGTAAACACCGGGGAAGTCCATCAGCTCTGAGGTCGGGTCGGTAATGCTTTGCCCGGTGCTGATATTGACGGTGACGCCGGGAAAGTTCGCCACCTTTTGATTGAGCCCCGTCAGGCGGTTAAAAAGGAGACTTTTGCCTGAATTTGGACTGCCGATTAGTATCGTTTTAGACATAACGCGGATTAGCCCATCATAATCAGTGAGGCGACGCTATCGTCGAGGGAATACACGGTGTTGTTGACTCTGTAGAGCTTTGGCGCGCCAAGACTCGGGGCTAGAACGCAGGCAATGGTCTCGCCGGGGTGGAAGCCAAGTTCCATCAAGCGCACACGATAACTAGATTCGAGTGTTGCAACAAAACTGGCAACGGTGGCGGAGGTTCCCTGCTTTAAATCCCAAAGAGTCATTTGGCTTCTCGTAGTAGAAGATGGCGATGGCTGGTATTGTACGCCTCTCAGGGCTAAATGTTAATAATATTGATTATCATTTGCATTTTCCCCGCACACTGTCGGCCGAGGCAATAATCAATTTTCTCCATGACCCTCGCAGCGGGGCGTAAACCCAAAATCAAACTCTCCCCAGTACAAGAAATCCGCTACAATGGCGGCCGATTTAAACCCTTCATTGAAAGCGTATTTAAGACATGGCAGCGAAACAGCAGAAAAGCACGGCACTTTACGAATACCCGAAGTATTGGGCTGAATGCATGTTGCCCGCGCCATTTTTACCGATGTCCCGCGCTGAGATGGATCAGCTTGGCTGGGATAGCTGTGATGTGATTCTGGTTACCGGTGATGCCTATGTGGATCATCCTAGCTTCGGCATGGCAGTGATTGGGCGCGTGCTGGAAGCGCAGGGTTATCGTGTGGGTATTCTCTCGCAGCCCGACTGGCGCAATGCTGAGAGTTTTCGCGCGCTGGGCAAACCTAATCTATATTTCGGTGTGACTGCGGGCAATATGGATTCGATGATCAACCGCTACACCGCTGATCGCCGCTTGCGTCATGACGATGCCTACACCGCGGGCGACGAGGGCGGTAAGCGTCCAGATCGCGCCGTCACGGTTTACACGCAAAAGTGTCGTGAAGCCTTTGCCGATGTGCCTGTTGTGGTCGGGGGCATCGAAGCGAGCCTGCGTCGCTTGGCCCACTATGACTATTGGTCGGAAACCGTTAAACGCTCGGTATTGATCGATTCCACCGCTGATATATTGCTCTACGGCAATGCCGAACGGGCCATGATTGAACTGACCCACCGCATGGCGCAGGGCGAGTCTATTCGAGATATCACCGATCTGCGCGGCAGCGCCTTTTTACTCCGCACAATCCCCAAGGGTTGGCGTGAAATAGATTCAACAAAAGTGGACCAGCCCGGGCCGCTTGCCAAGCCTAAAAATCCCTACGTCACCTCTCAGCCGAGTGACTCTGACGATGCGAAAACCATTCGCATGCGCGTGGAGAAAGGCGAGAGCGCGGCAAGTTGTGCGACGAAAGCGGCATCTGAACTTGAAGCTGAGGAGAGCGGCGTTCAAGCGCTTTCAATTATCCCAGATACCCAAGCCATCAAAACCGATCCGAGCACCACCTATATTCGCATGCCGTCGTTCGATGACGTGGTGGCTGATCCTGTTCTGTATGCCCACGCTGACCGTATTTTTCACCGTGAAACCAACCCGGGCAATGCGCGGCCATTGGTGCAAAATCAAGGTCGCAATGATATCTGGGTCAACCCTCCGCCCATTCCGCTAGAAACTGCAGAGTTAGATTGGGTGTTTGACCAGCCCTACAAGCGGGTGCCGCACCCCAGCTACGGCGACGCTAAAATTCCCGCGTACGACATGATTCGGTTTTCCGTCAATATTATGCGCGGCTGCTTTGGCGGCTGTACTTTCTGCTCTATCACCGAGCATGAAGGACGTATTATTCAGAGTCGCTCGGAAGAGTCGATTCTCAACGAAGTAGAAAAAATTCGCGATCTGACCCCCGGGTTCACCGGTGTTATCTCTGATCTGGGCGGCCCAACCGCAAACATGTATCGCCTCAACTGCAAAGACAAAAAAGTCGAAGAGACCTGTCGTCGACCCTCCTGCGTCTACCCAACGATCTGTGTCAATCTTGAAACCGACCACAAACACACCACCCAGCTCTACCGTAAAACCCGCGCGCTGCCCGGCGTTAAAAAAGTGGTGGTCGCCTCAGGCCTGCGCTATGACCTCGCCGTAAGAGATCCCGAATATGTAAAAGAGCTGGTGACGCACCATGTTGGCGGCTACCTGAAAATCGCGCCAGAGCACTCGGAAGAGGGGCCTTTGTCGAAAATGATGAAGCCTGGCATGGGCAGTTACTATGAGTTCAAAGAGTTATTTGAGCGCTACTCAAAGCAGGCGGGCAAAAAACAGTACCTGATACCGTATTTTATTTCCGCGCACCCAGGCTCGACCAATGAAGACATGATGAGCTTAGGTCTGTGGCTCAAGACCAATGGCTTTCGGGTTGATCAGGTGCAAAGCTTTTACCCGTCGCCAATGGCTTCAGCCACGACCATGTATTACACCGAGCGCAATCCATTAAAGCCTCTCGGTAAAAACAATAGCGAACGCATTTTCAGTGCCAAGAGCCAAGAGCAGCGCACGCTGCACAAAGCGTTTTTGCGGTACCACGATCCCGCGAACTGGCCAATGCTGCGCAAAGCGTTGCGCCGTATGGGCAGGGCGGACTTGATTGGTACGGGTGATGATTTTCTGGTGCCTGGCGAATCACGTCGCGAAAAAGAAGAAATGCGCCGCGACGTCAAAAAAATAAAGCCCCAAGTGAAAAGCCAGCCGCGATCATCGCGGATGAAGCCGCGACAGCGCTAAGCGCGGCGGTTAGGCGGGGAATAGACGGGAAATCAGCGCAGGCACGGCGGTTTCCACCCGCAATATGCGAGAGCCCAAGTGCACTGTGCTGCAACCCGCGGCTTCCAGCAATTCAACTTCGTAGGAAATAAAACCGCCCTCAGGGCCAATCACGAGGGTGGTGGGTGCGTGAATATTAATAGGACAGCGCTGATCGGCAACGGGGTGCGCGAGCAGTGCGGTGGTATTTTTCACAAGCGCAGGCAATTCGTCTTCGACAAATGGTTTAAAGCGTTTTCGCACATGCAGCTGAGGCAAAACCGTATCGCGCGCCTGCTCCAATCCCAACCGAAAATCTTCCGCAATGGCCTCAGGGGCCAAGAGCGGTGACTGCCAATAGCTCTTTTCGACGCGAAAGGAATTAATCAGATAGAGCTGCTTCACACCCATGGTCGCCACCGTTTGTAAGGTGCGACGCAGCATTTTTGGACGCGGCAAGGCCAAAATAAGCGTCAAAGGGAGCGGAGACGGTGGCGCAAGGTTAAATACGACCTCGAGCGTCGCATGCTGGGCGTCAATTGAGAGCACTCGGCCGTTCCCCATTTGACCATCTACCATACCAACACGCACGCTGTCGCCTACAGCAGAATTGTGCACGGTTAGAAGCTGCGCTAATTGTCTACCAGACACGTAGGCAAGATTATTGGCCACGTCGCTGGGGTTGAGTAAGAGTATATTCATAGCGGCGAGTATATCGGATTGCAGGGCAGGCGTGGTGAAACTGAATGGAGAGAATTGACCGGAACCCCGAGGCTTCTATTTAGCCCGCGCTGGTTATTCGCTATACTTGCGCGATCTCTCCTTGGTGAAATCGGATATCACGCTAGCCTCCTAAGCTGGAATTTCAGGTTCGACCCCTGAAGGGGAGACCACCCGCGCACTACTCACTGGTACATGACCGCCTTTCGTATCATCACTGTGCGGGTTTTTGTATATGGGCTAGTGAAAAGTATCAGAGTCCCAGAGTGCGGACAGGGCATCTGCTTCCTGGAGGTGCAGAGGGATATCACTGTTGTCGCCTTTTCGCGCCGGTTTTGCGGTTTCCGCCGGTTGCTGGCTGGCCTGGCCAGTAGCCATGCCGCCAGTGTCTGCAAAGGGTTCGGGTGATTCTTCGACAGAAGCTGGATCGCTATCGAGAGGGCGAGCCTCTTCAGCGTTGTCCCAAGAGAGAGCCTGCAGAGCGTCCTCTTCCGCGTGTTTTTGACGGGCTAACTCAGCGGCTTTGAGCTTGGCCGCCGTTTCAATTGCATCTTTGGCTCTAATCGCTGCTTCAATTTCAAGCGCTTTGCGGGTTGCTGCGAGCAGCTTCGCTCTGCGCTGCAAGCGCGCTTCTTCGGCTTCTTGGGCTTTTTTTGCTTCGGCAGCCCGTGCCGCTTCCTCGAGTTGCAGTGCCTCGGCTTCCTCTTGTTCTCGCAACGCCTCGGCGGCCTTGGCTTGCTCCTCAGCGATCAGCGTTAAACGCGCTTCGGCTTCCTGAGCAATACGCAGTGCTTCGGCACTTTCCGCCGCGCGTTTGGCTCGAATAGCTTCCTGTTCGAGCCGTTTGGCCTGCGCCTCTGCTGAGGCGGCTTGATCGGCTAAGCGTTGAGCCTCCGCTGCTTGCAGAACCCGCTTGGTCAAAGCTGTATTGAAGAGTTCCTCGCGGGCGTAATTGACTGCTTCTATTGCCAACTCAGCATCGAAGGGCTCATTGTCTTCTGCGAGAACCGTGTCTTCGGCAAACACGACGTCAGCGTCGCTGTATCCTATGGTGTTTGGATCTTGGCGCAACGTCCACGCAGCTTTTAGCGCATCGTGATTGGGTTTTCTTACCCACTGGTCCTGCTCGGCACTGTACTCGTACCACTTATCGGACAAATCACACTGCGCCTGCTGAGTCGGTTCACTAACCCGAATAACACAGTTATGGAAGGCGTCGCCCGCGGGCGTGCCAAGCTCTAAAATGTCGAGAATATTCTTCCACTTGGTCAAATGGCTTATGAGTTTGCTGGAGGGGACCACGAGGGTTGTTTTTAATGCTGTACTGTTCGCGACTTTGAGGACGGGAAGGTAGTGGCCATTCGCTTTGATACCGCAAATGCACTCCTCTGTTCCCACTGCGTCGGCACTTTTTTTGACCACCGTCCAGTTGGGTGCTGCAGATGTTTCTTGAGTGCTTTCGAGGTCGGAATGGTCGCCATAGCGCTGTCGGGCGAGCGCAATACTCTGGTCGAGCATTGCAATTGCGCTGGCGCGATGATGCTCAAACAGAGTCTTTGCGGTCGAACTCCGCAAAGCCTGTATTCGAGAAGCAAAATCGTTGTAGCGCAAATCAGACACCAGCATTTTCCTTAGTCCGAGCTTTTGCGGTCTTTACCAGATCGTCAAACTTAAGCTCGATAGTATTGAGATGATTTTTGATCGCGAGATTGTCAATTTCCAAGACCGTGCGGACGTCCACGATCTGATCCAATACGTTATCGACAGAAACCTGAGGACTTTGAACGACTTTGATACTCTCAACGGTTTTCTTAATTTTCGCCAACTGAGATTTTATGGTTTGGTTATCGATCTCAACCACCGCTTTAATGCTGGTGATATCATCACGAATAGTGTCAGTGGCGTGTTCTAGGCTGTGAAATTTCCATAACATAACCCCCAGACTGACAACCATAAATAAAAGGATCAACCCAAATTCTGCACTCATACCGCATATCTCCCCATTTACCGCTAACTATATTTAGCTTTATATGAAAGAGTATAACTGTCTCGAGCAGTAATGTAACTGTGTCCATTGCTCGCCCATGGGGTCTATGTGGTGGCCTTTTCCTATCCGGTGGTGGCTCATGGCAAGGCGCGGATTCGCACCCAGATGTCTGCGGCCCATAGCAGAGATGATCTTGAGTTGGCCCTGGAGGCTTTTGCGGCAGTGAAGACCGAGCTGGGGATTTAAACTTTTTCCCAGGCAAAAAAAGGACGGGCTTGCCCGTCCTTTTTAATCGCTACACAGCCCTGTTCTGGGCTGTGCATAAGACAACTTCTAAAAACTAGAAGCTTTTTCGTGCAGTTATACCAAACGTGCGAGGCTGGTTTGGATAAATATTAAAGCTTCCTGCCTGCGCTGGGGTTGGAAAGCCACTAGTCATATATTCGTCATTAGTGACATTACGTGCCCAGATAGACAGGTTTAAGCCATTTTGAGTGTTCATACCCGCACTCAAGTTAAGAGAGCCGATTTTACGCGTCGCTATAGCTTCAAGAGCTAGCGGGAGATTGTCGACGATAATAACTTCATCTGCATATTGGTAATCAGCACGAGCGTAGGCGTCATTGTTGCCTAGGCGGAAGTTATAGAGAGCCGACAAGGATAAGCTCACTTCATGAATTCCCGCAGGCTTAGTACCTGACAAATCTGCGCCCTCAAAGCCGCCACCGACGAACTCATCATAGAGTGGATCCAACAATGTGCCTGCAAGACCTAACCTAAGTGACTCGACTGGGTAGTAGACTAGATCGAATTCAACACCCTTGGTAGATTGCATTCCTGCATTGCGAAGCTCAAAACCGGTGCCGTTAAATATCGACGACTGGAAGCCCTTAATCGTTTGATCAAACAGTGCCATATTGAAAGAACCGCGTTCAAACGCTGCCTTTAGACCCAACTCATAGACTTCTGATTCTTCAGGGTTAGCAAAGCGCGAACCTGCTGTCAGATTAGGTGCATTGGTAGTCAACCCTGCTGCTTGTAATGCTGCTAAGTCAGCGGCATTAGGACCTGAGTCCCGTGACAAATTCCAAGAACTCGCCTTGAAACCCGTGGCGTAGCTTGCATAGACATTGACGTTATCGCTTAAGTCATAGGCTAGACGGAGGGTGTAGGTCGTCTCACTGTCATCACTGGTATTATCTTCGATTGAGTTTGGAAGATTGACCACTGGTGGCAGCGAAGACTGGAGGGCCGACAAGTCGCCTAAGAAGGCTGCAGGTAGAGAGGCAAAGACGTTAGTGTTAACTTGATTGACCGTAACTTCTTTTTCAGCTTGGGTATAGTTAAAGCCCGCGGTTACGGTTAGTTGCTCATTTAACATCAAATCAAACTGACCAAATATCGACGTTGATTGGTCGTCTTGGCTAAAGCTATCTTGCGCTCCAGTACCATTGGCAAAGAAGGTCCCTGCAGGGAATGCAAACCCAGCTTCAACGGCACCAAGAGCACCTGGAGCACCCAAACCAGCAACTAACAGATCGAAATAGTTTCGTGTCTGTGGTCCCCAGATAACCTCAGAGTCATATGTCACATCTTCATCGAAGTAAAAGGCGCCGACCATCCAGTTTAAATCGCCATCACCGGTTGAGGTCAGTCGAAATTCCTGACTGAATGTGTCGACATTTAAGTCATTTGGACTGGTTTGAGTTAAAGGGGCACTAGTAAAGTCAATATCAAGCGCCTCGAAGGTGTCACTGCGACGTTGAGAAGTGATCGAAGTTAGGACAAAACTGCCATAATCGATATCAACTTGAGCCGAGATACCACTGTTTGTAACCTCATTAAATGGGTCAATGTCTGCAGCTATGCGATATGCAAAGGGTTGCTCGGGCACTAATTCACCGCCAAGAGCAGCAATTGCTCCACCAGTAGGGCCGTTAACCAAGTTTGATACACCACAGCAGACTTCATCTATGCTGTCGTAATCGGCAATTATTCGCACCTCGGTTCTGTCAGTTGGTGTCCATGACACCTGACCACGAACACCCCAGCGCTCTCTTTCATTCATGGCAGCGCCGCCAGCTACGTTGGTAAAGTAACCATCGCGCTGGGTCATGTTAGCAGATACATCGAAGCTGAGATCTTCAGAAATTGCGCTTTCAAATAACGCTTTAGTATTTTTATACCCCATGTTGCCGATACTGGCTTCAATATAGCCACCAGTCTCACCAGAGGGCTTAGGTGTAACAATACTGATAACACCAGCGGAGGCGTTCTTACCAAACAGAATGCTCTGCGGGCCGCTAAGTACCTCGACGCGCTCTAAACGCGGCAGATCAGAAATTGAAGAGCCGGCGCGTGAACGATAGACACCATCGATAAACACACCAACAGAAGGCTCTATACCTTCGTTATTTGACCCGTTACCAAAACCACGAATTGCGAACGAAGTATTAGTTGATGACTGCAACTGAGATACTCGCAAGGTAGGCACAACGCTCTGCAGATCAATAATGTCTTGGATCGCAGCTTTTGAAATAGTATCGCCAGTAGTTACTGTGACCGATACTGGAGTGTCTTGGAGTGTTTGCTCGCGTTTGTTGGCTGTTACAATTATTTCATCGATTGCTGCTTGCGCCATGCTGCCAGCAAAAATACTCGCCACCGCAAGAGCCAAACAGGATTTCTGTGCACGTATAAGTTTCATGATTTCCCCTTTGATTTATTATTAGTCACATAGTCATGTGATCTTATTTCTTGTAATTTTTAATCTCTGATTACAGCCCTAGTTTTCAGATCTAGGACTACTAAACACTTAATACTCTAAAAGCAATAGGCTTCGTTAGCAACTTGTTTTGCCGGTAAATGCTTCTTGGGCTGCAAAACTGCCAGAGGCTTGATGCTGTCCGTTACTTACGCAGATACCAGCTTAGCTGTTAATTGATTTTCGACGGTTTTTTTGTTCCATGACTACACTCATTGAGTCTATAGTTACGGGGCTTTTATCTGTACTGAGAACTCAGGCAGAGATACAAAAGGACATTAGTCACCA
>LIDE01000057.1 GCA_001438605.1 SAR92 bacterium BACL16 MAG-120619-bin48
AGCTCACGCATGCGCTGAAGCATATTAGTGACTTCTATCATTGCGCCATCGGCGGTTTGGATCATAGAGATAGCATCGTTACCGTTGCGCACTGCCTGATCAAGACCACGGATCTGTGAGGTCATTTTAGATGAGATGGCCAGGCCAGCAGCATCATCGGCGGCAGAGTTAATACGCTGCCCAGTTGAGAGACGCTCCATGGCTTGACCCATAGCACGCTCGTTCTTTGCGAGTGCGTTGCTGGTAATGGTTGCAGCAACATTAGTGTTAATAACTGGCATTAGATATTCCTCTCTATAAAAGTATCCAGATAATAAGTCACCTTTAACGAAGCGAAAAAGGCCTTACCCAGTGAATATCGACACTAGAAAGTATTTCTTTAATACAAGCGGAGAACCCTCACGAAAGTATTCCGTGAGGGGTAGTGAGAGCGTCATTTAGCGCGAGAAGTTTTAGCCTTTCAGTAGCGTCAATACTGACTGTGCCTGCTGATTAGCCTGCGCCAACATGGCGGTTCCCGCTTGCTGAATAATCTGAGTGCGAGCAAGTTCAGTAGACTCTGCGGCATAGTCGGCATCCAAAATACGGCTGCGTGAGGCGGACGCATTCTGTGAAACATTGGTCAGATTGTCGACGGCGTATCCCAAGCGATTCATCGCCGCACCGAAAGTGGCGCGCTGCGTGTTTAAACCGCCGATGGCAGCGTCAAGGTTGCCGATAATATTGACATCATCCACTGAGCTCTCAGATAGTTTTGTAACTGCCGCACCGGCCGCGTCGTTACCCGTGAAGATGCCATAGGTGGTTGTGTTATCACTCTTAAAGTTACCGAATGCCACTTGCACGGTTTGGCTGGCATTTGCGCCTACTTGAAAGGTAACCGGTGTATTGGTGCCGTCGAGGATATTTTTACCATTCCACTGCGTGTTGGTGGCGATGGAATTGATTTGCGCTAAAAGGGCATCAAACTCAACGCCGAGTGATGTCACATCGTTGGCGGTGTTTGTGCCATTTTTTGATTGCACGGCGAGCTCGCGCATGCG
Source organism: SAR92 bacterium BACL16 MAG-120619-bin48 (assembly GCA_001438605.1). GTDB lineage: Bacteria > Pseudomonadota > Gammaproteobacteria > Pseudomonadales > Porticoccaceae > HTCC2207. Next base: position 1,044 of record LIDE01000057.1, read on the forward strand.
CTGAAACATATTGGTGATTTCAATGGCAGCGCCGTCAGCGGTTTGAATCATCGATATCGCATCGTTAGCGTTGCGCACTGCTTGATCGAGACCGCGAATTTGCGATGTCATTTTAGACGAGATGGCCAAGCCAGCTGCGTCGTCGGCGGCGGAGTTAATGCGCTGGCCAGTTGAAAGGCGCTCCATTGCCTGGCCCATGGCGCGTTCGTTTTTCGCCAGTGCATTACTGGTTACAGTGGCGGCAACGTTGGTATTAATTACGCTCATAAAACATCTCTCTTTTTCGATATGGCTTTAACAGGGCATTCATGTTGCTCTGAACGCTCAGTACCAGTCGCTTTTGCGCGGCGCTGGAGTTGTTGAGTACTGAGTAGCAAACTGCGTGCCAAAATTTTTAAAGAAGTTGGGATAGGGCGATTTTTTTGATGATTGAGGGGTTTTTGCGGTCTGCAGCGAGTGCTGAGAGCGGAAGAGCTGTGTAAGAGGTGTCGTCAAAAGCGGAAGATTGTTGCCGCTCTGGCGGGAAGTGGCAGGGAAGTGGCATGCTCAGGTCTGGGGGATGACTGCTGAGCCTTTCGCGGTTAACGCCCGTTTAAAGGGTTAAAGCACTTCGTCAAACAAAACACCTTTCATCGATTCGATGTTCTGGGCTACGCGCAGCACAGCATCGCCAGGAAACTTGAGAATAACTTCACCCGTGCTTGAGTCTGTCACCTGCACAACAAAGCGTTTGGATGCGCTATCGACAGAGAATTGCAGCGTTGTTGGAGCGCGCGCCATGGCGGAATTAAGGGAGTCGATGGCTTCCTTGACTTCTTTTGCCGATCTATCCAGTTGATCAACGGACGCATTTTTTGCGGCGGCAACACTCAGCGCAACCTCTTTAATCGAGATTTTAGGCGCAGGTGCAACCTCCGCCGCTGGGCGTGTTGCTTTAGCTTGTGGTGCTGCCTCCGCCCCTTTTGATTGAGGGGCCGCAGCTGCGGTACTTGCGAGTTCAACGTTTGGCATAATTGTCACCAGTATTCTTTATTTGCGCTTGCAGGCCCATTAGCAGGCACTTTACCTGCTGCAACCCGCCAAAACGCGGCAACTCTTCACTGAGAGAAACCTTTGCACAAGAGAAGATCGACAGTTCCTCTCAAGACTTTAATCTTTGTTATGATTTTTTACCCTCGCGATGCGGTGGCCTGCAGCGCTATCCCAGAGATGGTTGCGCGGTTATACTGACCGACGTTTTATTTTTCGTCTGAGATACCCATTGAAAGTGCTTAATACCGTAGTCGCCGCGATCGATCGCTTCACCGATATCACCGGCAGAGCGATCTCTTGGCTAACGATTGTTATGGTCGCCATTACCGTTTGTGTTGTGGTGCTGCGCTATTGGTTCGATTCGGGCTCAATTGCGCTGCAGGAATCGATCACGTATCTGCACGCGATTGTTTTTATGATGGGCATTGCCTTTACATTGCAGCGCGGTGGCCATGTCCGAGTCGACATATTTTATACGGGATTTTCGGTGCGCCGGAAGGCGCTGGTCGATGTGATTGGCGGTGTTATTTTTTTGCTGCCGTTGTGCTTGTTAATCTTTATTTTTTCGTGGGATTACGTGGTTGCCAGTTGGGCGACAGGCGAGACCTCGGAAGAGAGTAGCGGAATTGCGGGCATCTATCTTTTAAAGACGTTGATGCTTCTAATGCCGGCGGCGCTGCTGTTGCAGGGTGTGGCGGAAATTATTCGAAACACTCTGGTGCTGGCAGCAAACACTGCGTCAATCTCGCCAGCCAATCATGACTCGAGGCTGTAATGGCTGAGATTATTCCTCTGTTGATGTTTGTCGTTGTTTGCCTAGTCTTGATGGCGGGCTATCCTGTGGCGCTGTCTCTCTCCGGAACGGCACTGATTTTTGCGCTGGCAGGCTATGTCACCGGTTATTTTGATATGGCGTTTTTACATGCGCTGCCCAATCGACTGTTTGGCACAATCAAAAACACGACCTTGATTGCTGTGCCCCTGTTTGTGTTCATGGGGGTGATGCTGGAGAAATCGAGGCTATCTGAAGACTTACTCGACAGCATGGCTGACCTCTTTCGCGGCTTTCGCAGCGGGTTGGGGCTGTCAGTTGTGATTGTTGGCGCGCTCTTGGCCGCGAGCACCGGCATTGTCGGCGCTACCGTGGTCACCATGGGTTTGATGTCGCTGCCAACTATGCTCAAGCGCGGGTACTCAGCGTCTCAGGCCACGGGCATTATCTGCGCGACGGGCACTTTGGGGCAGATTATTCCGCCATCCATTGCCTTGGTCTTACTGGGCGATATTTTGTCGACGGCCTATCAGCAGGCGCAGCTCAGCGCCGGTGTCTACACCCCTAAAATAGTGTCGATAGGTGATTTATTCGTCGGCGCCATTATTCCAGGGCTGATTTTGGTCGTGCTTTACAGTTTTTATGTGCTGCTCTGTGTGAAACCGTCGGGCGCGATAGTGGCCGCAGACGATGATATTGCGCAGCCGTTGGTCGGTGAGCGCCTTTCGCGGGCGATGCGAAATCTGTTGCCACCTATCTTTTTAATTGTCGCAGTGCTGGGCTCCATCCTCTCGGGTGCGGCTACGCCTACCGAAGCTGCTGGTGTTGGTGCTTTTGGGGCAACATTGCTGGCGATGTTTCGAGGGCAGCTGTCGATCGCACGTCTGCGCGAAGTGGCTCAAACCACCACTGAAGTGACCTCCATGGTCTTTTTAATATTGATTGGCGCGGCGGTTTTCTCTCTTGTCTTCCGTGGGTTTGGGGGAGAAGAGTTGGTTGAGCAGTTTTTTACAACCTTGCCCGGTGGGCTGGTGGCAGCCACAGTGTTGGTGATGGTGGTGATTTTCTTGTTGGGCTTTGTGCTCGATTTTATTGAAATTACCTTTGTTGTTGTGCCGATTGTAGGACCAGTGTTGCTGGCGATGGGGCTGGATCCGGTTTGGCTGGGTGTGATGATCGCGATTAATTTGCAGACGTCGTTTTTAACGCCACCGTTTGGGTTTGCTTTATTTTATTTGCGCGGTGTTGCACCGCCGTCGGTCGCCACTGAAGATATTTACCGCGGTGTCGTACCATTTATTATGATCCAGCTTCTGCTGATGTTAATGCTGTCACTGTGGCCGACATTGGCGACCTGGCTGCCAGCAGAAATCTATAACTAATAGCGACTTTTGATAGGGATGCCTTAATGATGGAAACTCAACTACCTTCGCCCGCAGGAAAGCTTATTTCGCAAACGATCGCCATGCCGCGGGAAACCAACGCTAATGGCGATATTTTTGGCGGCTGGCTGCTCAGTCAGATGGACCTAAAGGTGATGGCTGATTCTGGCGTATATAAACCGACCAGTAGAGTCATAGGTTCGCGAGTCAAAATTATCGCTAAAAGCAGACGCCATAAAGGGTGGCGCCTCGTTAAAGAGATTCTCCACACCCACCGTCACCAGCGATTCGCCTGAATTGAAGTGATAATTTATTTGCTGCTCTTCTGTCGACCACACGCCGCTATCACGCTGTTGATTAGCGCCGACGGCTTCGCGCACGCTACTGACACGAAAAGAGGCTAAGGCGACTTCCCAGCGCCCAAACTGCCAAAATAAATTGATTTTGCTCTTCCATTTCGGCAACAGGCCGCTGCCTTCTGCCGCTTCATCGGCAAATGTACCCGCCAATTCTTGCATCACCGAGGTGGGCGACGTTTGAAATTGGTAGGAGTGAATATGTGAACCACTAACATTGATCCCCACAGCGCCCCATTTCGGAATAAATTGCCGCCAGGAAACACCAGCGTCTAACCCGATGCTTTTGCGGAGCCCCAAATTGTCGTTGTTGCCGATAACCTTGACTACCTCACCGTTTTTATCGCGAACAATGCGCTGAGCATACAACAGGTGCTGAGCATTTTGATCGAGAAAAAACTGCCCACTGGCGCCAATAATATTGTCCACGCGAATTTGATAGGCATCCAAGCCAAAGGAAAAGTTATGCAAGCCCGCAGGGGTATAGACAAACCCCAAAGAAATATTCTTTGACGTCTCTGGACGGAGGTTGGCATTACCGCCCGTCACAGTGAGATACTGCACGCGCAGTGGGTCGGTGACGCCTGAGCAGCCCACAAGGGTGGGGCTGATATCGGCGTTGGCGCAGGGGTCCTGCAAAAATGCTTGGCTAATGCTGTCACTCTGATTCAACTCAAACAGCGACGGCGCACGAAAGCCCTGGGAAACACTGCCGCGAAACATCAAGCCCTCAAATGGCCTATAGCGCAACGCGAGCTTGGGATTGTTCTGCCAACCAAAATCACTGTAGCGCGTACTGCGCAATGACAGATTGGCATCTACAATAGGCTCGCCATCAGCGCCGCGCAGAACAGGCAGTAGAGACTCTATATAGAATTCAGACACATTTCTCTGGCCGTAACTGCTGCCATAGTCGCCACCAATCAACTGATTATTTTCGACTCGCTCATCGGCTTTGGTGGTCAATGTTTCTCGGCGAAACTCCAAGCCAGCGGCTAACTCAATCTGCTGCCAAGCCCCAGCATCAATCACTTGCGAAATATCCAGATTGAGCGAGGCCAGTGTCGAGCGGCCGCGATTAAAGGCATCAGCGGCAATATACTCGAGCTGACCACGGTCCATGGTTGCCGCGGGGGCGAAAATATTGATGGGCACACAACCATCAACAGCCGCACACAGGTCGCTGTCACCCAAGCCTAAGCTAATGTTTTCTAAGCTGACCAAATTTCGCCACGCTTCAGCCGCTCGGTTTTGGCTCCAATTAACGCTTGCTTGCCACTCGCTATTATTCAGACTGCCCATAAGTTTAGAGCTTGCCCGCAAGGTTTTAGAGCTATTGCTCTGCAGCCGCGGACCCAACCCAAGCAGTCGTATCCGAGCATCGACAATGTCTTGACCGAAGGGGTTAAACTGATTTTTTGCTGAGACGGTGATGGGCACTTCTTCAAACGCGGTGAACAGAGGCGCTGGCGCGAAAGTGATCAACGTGCTGTTTTTAACATAACTCAACTCGAAGGACGCATCGACGCCATCGGTCAGCTCGGGCACATTGGCCGACAGATAGAGTGAGTCACGAGTCTCCGGAACAAGTGAAGATGTGTAAGGTGCATAATCGAACAAATCGTCATTGGTCACTGGACGAAAATCAGCACTGCTAGCGCCAGTAGCGTTATCGGAGACAAGCGTCACAATGCCACTCTCAAGCTGTAGGCGAGCATTTGAGGTTGCGCTGGAGCGCTTATCCACGCCCCCTAACGCTCTGGCATCGGCTGAGCGGGAGATGGATCGATCGCGACTCATTAGTCCCGCTTGACTGTAGTGTGATGCGGTTGCCAGCAAGTCGACCTCACCGACTTTGCCACCTGCAATGATGTCATAGCGCTGTGTTTCGTTGTCACCGGCATCTGCTGCGCCGTAATAAGTATTTAGCAAAACCCCATCCATGCTGTTGCGCAAGATAATATTGACGACGCCAGCAATGGCGTCAGAACCATAGATGGAAGACCCACTGTCTTTGAGCATCTCAATGCGATCAACAGCGGCTAGGGGAATACTGTTGAGATCTACCGACTTTCCGTCAATGGCATTCGAGGTGGTTCGCATTCCATTAATTAACACCAGCGTATTGGTTGCCGGCAGCCCGCGCAGAGTAACGCTGGCATTACCGTTGCCGCCATTACTCACCGAGGTACTGGCAGAGTTGCCAGACACCTCGGGCAAATATCGCATCAATTGAGAGAGGGTTTGCGCGCCGGTTAAACGGATTTCGGTCGGAGTAATGACATCGACAGGAATAAACGAATTGCCGTCAATCTGCTTAAATCGCGAGCCTGTGATTTGTTTGCCGCGCACGATTAACTCTTCGATCATAGGATATTGTTGATTGCTGGACGCCAGTTGCTGCTTAATTTCTGTGCACTCCCGCCCCGATCGACAGCGCGGCAAAATAACCACTGTTAGCGGCTCCACAATTCGAAACTCTAAATCGTGTTGTTTAATCAGCTTTTCTAGCGCCTCAACAATCGTGAAGTTGCCAACAATTGCAACCGCGCTGTTGTCGTCCGGCAGTGATGAGGGAAAGATAATGGAAGACTGCGTCTGCTGGCCCAAGGTTACAAACGCTTTGTGCAAACTACCCGCAGCCAGGTTGAGATCGTAGTTGTCCGTTACTATTGCGTGGGAAGGTGTGCAGAAAAACGCCAGAAAAAGACAGCGCAATACCAGTGGCCATGAACGCATCGTGGCACACAGGGGCAAGGCCTTGTAAACAAACGTAAAATGCGGCAAACAGCGGCGATCCAAATAACCTGCAATTCGCCATTAAACCTTAAGGGATAGACTGAAACAACACCCATTTGTCGGTGTCTGACTTGATCTCTAACTGCAGCGCTTGCGCAACAGCTACAAGCGTTTCTTTATTTTGACGCGATGAGAAAGTGCCGGATATTTTAATATTGTTCGCCACAGCATCACCAATAACGACTTTTTTCTCTAGATAGCGGTTGAGCATAGTCACCGCTTGAGCGAGGGAGGTGTTGTCAAATAACAACTGGCCGTGCCGCCATGATGTGAGCGCAGCTGTCGCCTCTAACTGAGGCTCTGCCAAACCTGTAACGGAGTCAATCTCAATTGTTTCATCGACGGTTAAAAACTTGCTCTTGACCGCCATCGCAGCTGAATCACTTTTTTCGGCAACGCGCACAATACCTTCGACAACGGAAACCTTGGCAAGATCATCTGACAGACGATAAATATTAAAGGCAGTACCAATTGCGCGCACCGTCGGCCCGTCGAGATCAACAACAAAGGGGCGCTGCGGATCTTTTGCCACAGTGAAAAAAGCCTCTCCCTTTAACAGCGCAATATCGCGCGCACTGTCACTGAAAGACACTGTCAGTGCAGTGTCAGTGTTGAGTTCAACAACGCTGCCATCAGCCAAAACAACTTCCAGATATTCGCCAACCGCAGTGCTGTAGACGTCTGGCTCGGGGGCCTGCTTAAACAGCGCAACAGCGGCAAGGGTGAGAACGAGGGAAAAAGCCATCGCGGCCGGAAGTAAGCGATTGCGCAAAGCGTCAATGCTAAATGCTGAACGCAGCCAATGAAAAGCAGGCGTGGCGACCTCAGTCATCAAAAGAGATTCGGTTTTGAGATGAGAAACAACACCCAGTGTTTCCCATGTGTCGAGCGCCCAACTCCAAGCTTCACGATGGGATTCAGACTCCGCGAGCCACCCTGCAAAGTCGTCTAGCACCTGATTAGAGACATTATCTGCGCGCAATGCAACGACCCAAGCAAGCGCTTGGTTCTGTGCGATCGTATTAATGGGGCTCACGCCTAGAATTGAATTCACAGATTTAAACGCTCAGTACGAGCGCCATTTCCTCTTGCATAATTATCGTCTGCTATTAGACGATCATGGTTGGCAATACCCCAATCGAAAATCGAGTTTTAACGCATTTTTCGGTTTTTATATTTACGCTAATTCGTTTGCCTATAGACAAAACGTGAGGAAAGACATTTCAGACTTGCCCGACAGAGTAAAGAGCGCTGCTCAGGTTCTTATTTTTTTGTCGGCTCTTCAATCTGCGCCAATGCACCGCGCAAGTGCTTTAGAGCCTCTAGAATATATTTTTCTACGGAACTCACTGACACGCCCATTTGCGCAGCAATTTCTGAGTATGTCATACCCTTGGCGCGATTAAGAATAAAAGCTTGGCGTTGATTTTGCGGAAGATCGGAGAGCGCTTGGTAAATAAAACTAAGCGTCTCCTTAGCTTCCATCTCGCGCTCTAGGGGAATATTGTCGGCAAACATATTTGCCGCCGCCAGACCGTCAACCGGCAACTTAGCCCCTTCTCGCTCAAGGTAGTTTTGGTGCAGTACCTTTCTGCGCAACTGGTCAATCGACAAATTCGCAGCAACTTGAAAAAGAAAGGCCTTAGCATTCGACAACTCACCAACATCATCTAAAGTATAAAGACGCAAAAAAGCGGCTTGGGCAATGTCTTCGGCATCTTCCACACTTTTCATTCGACGCGCCAAGAACCGCACAAGCGTTGCGCTGTGCCGATTGATTAACGTTTCGACAAAATCTTTATTCTTGTAATTCATGCTCATTCTGACAAGATGCTATGCACCTGGTTACAACCAGGAAAGGGCTAATTTGCGGAACTCTAACACATATTTCGGATAAATTTATGCATCGCGCGCAAACAAACCTCGAGGCACAACAAGTCGAACAGCTCAGAGATAGCTTACAGCCCTTTGACCCAAAAACGGCTATCGATATTCATGCGAATACGGGGTTGCGCGCTTACCTGGACTTTTACAGCCTCCCCAAATCATCGGACAACAGAGCGCTTTTTGGCGGCTACCTAAATGGCGATGACCAGCAAACATTGTTGATGGTTTGGCAGCCTGCTGTCAGCGTGGGCACTGCGATTGTAGTGCACGGCTATCTTGATCATACCGGCCTCTATGGCCACCTGATCGAAACCCTGCTGGACAGAGGGTTGACTGTTGTCTGTTATGACTTGATTGGCCACGGGCTTTCCAGCGGCCAACCGGCATCCATCCAAGATTTTTCACAGTACGTCAGTCAACTCGATCAGGTACTCAATGCCACCGCTGAACTCTGCACCGCGCCCTTGCATGGCCTTGGTCAAAGCACCGGCGGCGCAATTTTGCTGAAACAATTAATTGAATGTGACAACCGCGAGACATACCCATTTGCCAGCCTTGACCTGCTCGCACCGCTGGTGCAACCCAAACACTGGGGCTTGAACCGCTGGTTGTTTGCGCTGACACGGCCCTTTCGGAAAACAGCAAAACGCGTGTTCCGCGCCAACTCTCAAGATGCCGCATTTTTGCATTTTATCCGTCACATCGACCCTTTTCAGCCCCATCGACTGCCCTCAGACTGGATAAGTGCGATGGCCGAGTGGGTCGCGCAAATCCACGACTGCACCAGCACCCCGTTTGCGATTAATGTGATTCAGGGAGACAACGACGGCACGCTAGACTGGCAACACAATATCGAGTTACTGCAGCGTAAATTTCCGCATATGCGGCTGCACCTAATACCTGGCGCGGGTCATCAGCTGGTCAACGAAGAAGCGACCCTGCGGCAAGAGATTTTTGCCAAACTGAGTCTGTACTAAAGCCGCATCGTCAGGCAGCGGGCACTGTGCGAGTCTTGCCGTGATCATCAATGGCGACAAACACAAACTCACCTTCAGTGACCTTGCAGGCATCCACGTGATCGTCACCATCAATCCAAGCTTCAATTAAGATACGAATTGAACTGGTGCCAACCGCAAGCGTATGAGCGTAACAACCCACCACCGCGCCAACAGGCACTGGGTTGAGAAACGACATACTACTAATAGCAACTTCAAAAATAATACTTTTTTTACCCTTTGTTTTGAGGTGCCTGTATAATAGTTCGTTACACAACCAGTCCATGGATAAAGGACGCGAATACAAATCTTGTTAATATAACGGAGCCTTCAAAGATTGGGCCTTTTTAACAGTGATATTTAAAAATCTCTTGGGAGAAAATTTATGAAACAATCAGCATTGACGGCAGCGATTCGTTCAGCGGTCGGCGTGTCATTAATTATGGGAGCGGTTATTCCAGCATTCGCTCAAGACGCGAAAGATGACACAATCGAAGAAGTATACGTGACAGGTTCGCGGATTAAGGCCGATGGCTTTGAAAGCGCCAGCCCAGTTATGATTTCTACTGCAGACGAAATCAAAGCAACGGGTATCAACAAAATTGAAGACTTTCTGAACAGCTTGCCACAGTTGGAAGCATCAGACAGTTCTTACGAATCAAACACCGCATCGGGTAACGCTACCCTTGACCTTCGCGGCATGGGCTCTAACCGTACATTGGTACTGGTTAACGGTCGTCGTATGGGTGCTGGTGGTGCGTACAACTCAGCATCTGCCGACGTAAACCAAATTCCAACAGCGATGATTGAGCGCGTTGAAGTTCTGACCGGTGGTGCATCTACTGTATACGGCGCTGACGCTGTAGCCGGTGTTGTTAACTTCGTATTGCGTGACAACTTCGAAGGCGTTGAGCTCAAGCTTGGTACTTCTGGTTTCATGCACGACAACAACAACGCGTACATCCAAGGCAAAATGGATGCAAGAGGCTTTGAATATCCAAAAGGCGGCAATGGCGTTGATGGTCGAGCAGACACTGTTGACTTCGTTATGGGCAGCAACTTCGCTGAAGACAAAGGTCATGCAACTTTCTACACCACATGGCGCACGGGTTCAGAACTTCGTCAAGAAGCGCGCGATTACTCATCTTGTGCATTGAGTGAATCTGGAACATCGTGTGGCGGTTCAGGCAACGCAGTTGTACCTAACTTCTACATCTCTAAGTATGATGCAGATGGCAATTACGATTATGATTCTGAAGTGTACTGGACGCTTGATCAGAACTCAAACTTCATTCCTTCT
>LIDE01000058.1 GCA_001438605.1 SAR92 bacterium BACL16 MAG-120619-bin48
CTGTGTGGACTGATGGCCGAATATAACAAAGAGACAAGAGCCGCTGGCCCGCCACCGGGCAATTGGATAAAATCGCGCGCCATAGTTTATGGCCTAGTGGTCTATGATTTTGAATTACGTCGCGATGAATTTATTGCCGCATGCCTGCCCTATGTGCTCGACGGCCGCCTAAAAATGCCAGAGGACAGGGCCTTGGGTATTGAGGCTGCACCAGCGGCTTTTTGCAAATTGATGCGAGGCGAAAATGTGGGTAAAGCAGTGGTCGAGGTGACAGTCTTATAGCTAGCGGGCTAACGACTGCCAGTCTCTAGTTCGGACTGTATTTATATTGAGTAATTTTATCAATACGGCCGTCAAGATTAGTGATAGTCAGCCCTTCGCCCGACACATAGGAAGCCTAATCTACAGCCAAATACTCAGATTGGATATTAAGGAATGATAAAATATTAGGTAGTCTATTGCCAGCGACGTATGTCAATGGATAGTGAATTGTTACTTTATGATGTCGATTATTAGGACAGCCATCTGGTCGATAATCCAAATCGTACTTTGGATTTATTTTTTTTGATCTAGGAAAAAGTTACGCCTTACAGTTATTCGAAATAGGAACCGCAGGGTCTATCACCACTCGGGGGAGATAGGATAATAGCTCTGAAGTTCCTGTTTCAAGCTTTGTCTATTTCGAATTAAAACCGATAATTGATACGCATGCCCACTTCTCGTCGATCAAGTGGCGATGCGGCAACACCCTGTTTGGCAGTTAAAAAGGCAAATTGTGACGGACTGGAAAAGTCTGTCCATCTTGCGCCCGTCTGCCAGGCTTCCTCATCGAAAGCATTGTTTATAAACAGCTCTACCATAGTCTCACCAAGCATCATGCCAGCTCTAAGGTTTACAACTTCATAGGCACCTACGTAGGCTAAGTTTGACTCATCGACATATGCTTTGCCTTGATGGAATAAATCGGCGCGTGCATAGGACTCTTTACCCATCATTGTAAAATCATAGGTGGCAGAAATTGTCGCTGTCTGCTTTGGCTGGCGCGGGGTGCCGTTGCCAGCCATTTGAGAGAACCCAGCAATTGGCTCTACGAAGTTAAATAGGTAGTCGTCGTATTCCGAGTCAATAATGGAAAAGTTAGCTTCCAAGAGTAAACTGTCTGTGGCGGCGAACTTCAATTCAGCCTCGAGTCCTCGAATCGTTGCGTCTCCGGGTATCAACTGATTCCGCGAGTTAAAGAACGGCTCGCCAGCTGGATTTGTTTTTGGCTGACCTAAGCTGCCATCAGCACATTGTGCAGTACCTATGTCGGCGGCTCTACAGGTTTCGTTAATGAGAAATGAAGAGCGTCCTTTGATGTTCTTCCAAGTTTGCTCATATACTGAAAGGTTGATTTGGCCCCGACCATCGGCAAATCCTTGTTTCCACCCAAGCTCCAGAGATTCCATTGTTTCCATCGGAACAGTTTCTGAAAGACTTGAGTCAGCTGCAACATACTGCGCTTTTTCACGTGCATCACCCTGGGCGAATTCCGTATTAAAGTCGCCGGCGATAAGGCCCTCTGCATAGCTTATGTAGAAGTTGGTGTTATCGCTCGGTTGCCACCGCAATATGGCTCTAGGTAAGAAATCTTCGAAGGTCTCGCTTAACACCTTGCCGCCGGTGGCGTTGACACCATTCGATAGCCCAGCCCCTTTCTTGAGTTCATCCTCGACCCAGCGGCCTTCGAAAATGGCCGTTATAGTGTCTGTTACGTCATAATCTACAGCAAAGAAGATACCATCAACATTTGCCTGGTCAGTATTTGCAAGGGCATTGCTAAAAACACCAAGAGCATTACCTGGAACACCCATGGTGAATGGGGCGAATGATGCAATACACTTGTTTGGGTAACTGTCGTTAGGTCCGCCTGAATCGCTGGCATAACAGGAGGTCGCAGCGTCGCCACCCGTTCCTGCAGCTGTGAACTCCTGTTCGTAGTGGCTATAACCGACCAGCCACCGGAGACGCTGTTCTTGTGGACTTGTTAAACGTACTTCCCAGCTTTTATCTTCCATTCGCTGAGGATCTCTTGACCACCAGCCCAGTCTGTCTGAGAGATCAAAGTCACGAATCCAGTTTGCTACTTGTTCGTTTGATCCGTAGCTGAAGTCAATGCTGTAGTCATCAAAGGTGTAAGACCCCTTTACGCTCAGACGTTCAGTTTCGCGTAAAAGACCAATGCCCGTGACGTTAGGTACGCCTGCAATGTTCGTGGCGGGATCCGTTAGCGCGGCCATGTCGGCAGGCAGAATTGTGTTAGACGATATGAGTTTTCCGCCCGGCACACCTCCGACTGGATTGGCAGTGTAAGGAACCTCCCCGCAGATATAATTAACTGGGCTTGCAGCGCCTTCTGCGCTATTTATCGTTTTTCCTGTACAGGTATCATTCGCTAAACCCGATATAAACGCAGCACTTGGCGCGCCATCATCATCTTCAGAATCGCTATACCTAACCTTTAAGGAAAAGTCTTCTGTCGGGGTCCAGTTGAGAACTACATTATAGGTATCTGTTGACTCATCACCGGTTCGGCCACCATCTGTCGCAGTGTAGTGCCCGTCTTTCTCATAGGTCGTCCCGCTTAGACTAAACGCTAATTTGTCTGCGATGATGGGACCTTCAATAAGTCCGCTAATTCGCGTATTGCCTCTGTTTGTGGTTCGAACCATTAGCTCACCATCGAGCGCCTCAGCATTTGGATCGCGTGTAATCAAGTTGACTGCACCGGCAAAGGTATTGCGCGCAAAGTACGCAGATTGCGGACCTTTAATGACCTCGACTCGTTCAAGGTCCATTAACGATAGCGAGGTGCCGCCGTTAAGCACGTATACTCCGTCAATGAATAGGGCGCCTGTGGCAAAACTCGGAGAGAACTGCGCTGTTGTTACACCGCGAAATTGTAGCTGTGTATTATAACGACCGGGTTGTTGGGCGCCTTGGTTCATAAACTGAAAACCTGGGGTCTGGGCGCCGATATCCTCTAAGTTGGCTAGGTCCTGTTCGAGGATGTCATCTCGGCCAAATACGCTTACCGCTAGAGGGACCTCTTGAAGGCTCTCTTGGCGTTTGCGGGCGGTGACAATGACCTCTTGTATGGCGCTAGCCGATTCTGTCTGTTCTTGAGCTGAGATCGCTCCGCTGGCTAATCCCACGGCACTGATCAAGCAGACTTTTATTGTTAATTTATTTACCATGATCTTATTCCCCTTTGATTAATTTTTTAGTCTTTTTACGCATACGCCTAATCACCTATATGGATCGGCTCTTTGTTAGTTAGAAGCCTTGCTATCGCTGACCTCCGATGACTTAGGGCGTATCTTTGTCCACAGTAATGGGAAGTGGTCCCAGCAGGATAACATACCTTTACTATAATAGTATAATATTATATCATTATAACTATCCTTTACTATAATAGTATAAGATTATGTCATTATAACTATAAACGCGATAAACTATTTAAAAATTTGCTTATTATCTTCGGTGACGCGAACGGGTGCATATCGAACTTGTTGAAATTTAATGCAATGACGACACATAACATGCCTGAATTGAGAAACGACCATGCCGCGCCATCGCTCTGGCTCCTTGGCGCGATAGGGAGTCTGTCGCCATTTGCGATGACCATCGTTATTCCTCTTTTCCCTATGATCGGCCTGCTCTTTGATGAGAATCCCGCGCGATTGCAATACCTAGCGTCCGCCTATATTTTTGGTCTAGCGGTCGCGCAGCCTATAGCGGGCATCTTGAGCGATCGAATAGGACGACGACCTGTCCTACTGGCAGGCCTCGCTGTTTTTTTCCTTAGCAGCGTTAGTTTGGCAATCTGCGTAGATTATGAAGTAATGGTTCTGTTACGTTTTATTCAGGCCGTAGGGGTTAGCGTTGGTACGGTTGTAGCAAGGGCTGTCGCCCGAGACATGTTGGAAGGAGAAAGCTTGCTTCATGCTTTCTCCTTTATGTCCGCATCAATAGGAGCTGCTCCAATCGTTGCGCCAATTCTTGGTGGATTAATGGGATATTTTTTTGGCTATCAAGGGGTCTATGTACTGGCTACATTCCTCGGTTTAGGTATCTCCTATTGGTCATGGCGAAGTATCCCTGAGACAGCCAACTGCTCAAAAAATAACTCGATCACTATAGACCGCATCACAAGCCTATTAAAGTCTGGACGGTTTCTGGGTTATACCGGTATTTTTGGTTTTCTACAGGCGACCTTTCTTTCTTTTGTCAGTATCGGCGCTGCCGTTTTTAATGATTATTTTGGCATCGGACAAATAGGATTTGGGGTGATTTGGGGCTTCATGGCTTTGGCCTATGTCACAGGCTCCATTTTGCTTAGTCGTCTGACAAAACGATTTGGTTCAGTCAACTTAACCGGATATTGTGTGGCGATGCTTGTGGGCCTAGGCTGGCTAGGATTTATTATTCAAGCTCAACTGGGAATTACTATCCTGACAGTGCTATTACCCTTAACGGGTTTAATGTTGCTTTCGGGTGTCTTAACCCCCATCGCGATGCTTGGGGCCGTGGAGACATTTCCGCAAATAAGTGGCACCGCCTCCGGAATCTCTAGTTCCTGTGGACTTATGATTGGGGGTATATTTTCTGTGATAAGTGGAAGTGTTTATGAGTGGGGATACATCTACGTAGCGCTTGTCTGCGCAATAGCAACATTCTGTGTTGCCTTGTCATGGCTGCTTGTGCAGCACTCAGATCACAAATGACTAATAATCAACACCTACTATACAAACTTTGGAGTATTTTATGCGACAAATAGTCGTGCCCCAACCCGGTGGGCCAGAGGTACTAACCCTGCAGGAAACGTCCAAACCAGTGCCGAGTGCAGGCCAGATTCAAGTTAGGGTTGCCTATGCGGCTCTAAATCCTCTGGATAACCATGCGCGTGCGGATCGTATTAAATGGCAGCACCCTGGCTATCCATTTACTCCGGGGTTTGAGTACGCAGGCCTCGTCACCGATATTGGTGAGGGCGTGGATGAATCGTTACTTGGCGTAAGAGTAGCAAGTAATGCTGGATGGGGTGGTAATGCCGATTATGCGATAGCCCAAGCGAATATGGTGGTACCAGTCCCTGATTTATTTGACTGGAAGCTAGCGACAATCTTTTCTACCTGCGCCTATACATCTTGGTTGTTAGTACATACAGCAGGGAGGGTGCGGCCAGGTCAAACGGTTGTTATACATTCGGCTGCTGGTGCGGTAGGTGCCTTAGTAACTCAAATAGCAAAATCGGCTGGTGCCGTTGTCGTTGGTCTAGCAGGGGGTGAGGCTAAATTGGATTACGCTAAACAATTTGGCGCTGATTATTTGATGGATTATACCAATGACACCTGGCCAAAATCTGTCCTTGATGCAACAGATGGTAGAGGTGCTGATCTGATTATTGATGGTAATGCCGGCGCCGCAGCACTTCTAAATTTAGAAGCAGTCGCCCCGATGGGTAATATTATTTTTATGGGCGCCACGGCCGGCCAGGCGCCATCTTTTCCTCCTTCAGCGCTGATTGGAAAATCCTGTTCAGTTTCTGGATTTATTCAATATTTCTTCCAAACAATAAGTAACGGAAAGGAAAAAGAAGAAACGCATAGTCGCCTAATAAAAGGCGATTGGAGGATTCCTGTCGAGAGAATTTATGATCTTGAACAAGTGGCCGAAGCTCATGAAGCGTGGGAGAGCCGATCACTCATGGGGCGCACTTTAATCAAGGTGGGTGGTGATTTGTAACTGAAAGAGTCAATGAAATATATCTATGAATACTAAAGCTGGAATCTTTGAATATATCTTTGGCGCAACGCTTGATGAGCGTGACGCCTTGTTGCGTTTTTGGGCCACGCTAGGTTTTACGCCAATATTGGAAGGTTCATTTACAGCGACAGAAAGTCAAAAGTTCTATGGGCATCCTTCGGCGCTGACATCGGTTCGCTTAGAGCATACTGGCGCCTCATCCTATGGTACGGGTAATGTGAGAATACAATTCTGGGATAGATTGCTTAATGACGGGCTTGGGACGGCCGTGCCTCTGGTGTCAGGAAGTCGCTGGATGGGCCTATATACTCGTGACATTTTACAATTACGCGATAGCCTGCTCTCCGAAATGAGGAAAGCTAGCGAGTCGACTTGGGTATCGCCCTTAGTAACAGCACCATTAGCCAACCCAGCACCCGCAGTAAGTATGGAAGAGCCATTTGTTGGCCTTCGGGAAACATTGTTTTTTAATCGTAATGTCCGCTTGGCATTTATACAGAGAAGCGGTTTTGAACGAGACGGCTTTGGCACCTTTGACCAAAGTTCGCCGTTTAAAAATACAGAGGGTAGCCATGCTAACATTGTCCAATCTACCAATAAATTTGACACCGATTTATACAAAAAACTATTTGGCTTTGAAACAGTACCCTATGGAGAGGCCCATGATTCTGGAGATGATAGTGCCACGCAGACTGCACTGCAGCTAAAAGAAGGTGAGCTTTTCAGAGTAGAGAGGCTGAGGGCGGTTAACTGTCCGGCGGGGATATTACAGGTCTATTCACCGTATTTTGAGACTGAAGATCTTCGTTCACATTCCTGTGCGGGTAGCAGGAATCTTTCTATCTATAGCGTTAGGGTGTCTTCAATAGTCGAATTTTCACACAAACTGAGGTCACTTTTCGGTTATCAAAATCTGTCTCCAATGGCCGATGAGCTAGGCAGCGACGCCTTGTGTTTTATCGCGCCTGATGGTTATCAGTGGTTGGTGCTCGATGCTATCTGAAATACGAGGCTATCCACTTCGAGTCTTTGGTATTTGCCTTGTCGCCTACTCATGTGCGCAGATGGATCTAGCCCTATTTGGTTATGCCATTCCATTTATAAGGGAAGAGTTTGGCCTTACGTTGAGCGGCGTCATGTCAATTGTCTCTAGCGCATTTCTGCTTGGCGGTGGTTTGTTGGTTGTACTGGGAGTGCTCGGAGATAGAATAGGCCGGTTAAGAATGTTCCAATTTTCTGTCTTAACTTCGTCACTGCTAGTTGCCTTACACAGCATCGTTCCCAATCCGTTTAGTTTAGTGTTACTGCGCGGTGCAAGCATCGCTACGGGTGGACTCTCTTACCCCATTACCGGAGCAATAATCACCGAGGAATTCCCTGCGCATGGAAGAGGCCTCTTTATGGGCCTGCTTCAGATTGGCTACCCATTGGGCTGGGCCATAGCCTCTTTATGGGCAATGTGGATTTTGCCAATCTATGGATGGAGAGCTCTATTCTTGGTCGGGTTACTCAGTCTGCCGCTGATTTTGGTTGTTTCCAAATGGGTCCGAGAACCTCCGCGCTACAAGGCTGCAAAAGATCAGTTGAGTCCAAGGCCTATTAGAGAGCTTTTTTCTGCCAGTATGCGACATAGAACAATCATTTTGTTTTCAGCACAGTTTTTATTTGTTTGGGCATACTCAGCATCCATCTTTCTCTTTCCAAGTTATCTTCGTGAGTTTAGAGGTATGGAGGCTTTTGATTTTGCACTAGTAATCGGCGCTGGAAACGCTATAGGTATCCTTGGCTATATTCTTGCCGCGTGGGTTGGCGAGTATCTATTAAGTCGCCGAAATACGGTCGTGATATGGACGGTTATTGGCGCAGTGCTATTTGAATTAATGATTTGGACAACGGAATCATTTTGGGAGATTTTGGCTGTCTATAGCTTTATGAGTATGTTTTTTTATGGAAGCGCAGCCGTTAAGTTTGCGTATCTAGCAGAGGTGTTTCCGACCTACATTCGATCTACGGCGATGACATTTTGCGGATCAGGAGCTGTTGTTTTAGGGTCTGCGGCCGGCCCATACTGCGTATCCTTGGCTGTTGAACAATGGGGTTGGACCTTGGGTTATGCCACTCTTGTTGGAGTGCCATTGCTGATGGCTGGGCTCTTATACTTGGCGCTCATGCCAATTCCGTCGGGACTGGAAGTTGAAGACATTGAGAATTATTTTAATCGTTAACTATTCAAAGAGGATCAGACATGACTAGAGGATTTCAGGTGGACGCATTTGGCGGTCCGGAACTAATGATATGGCGGGAGATTACGCTACCCGTTTTAGGGGCTCATGATATTGAGGTGATAGTCAAAGCCAGTGGCGTTAATTTTGCTGAGGTGCGCATGCGAGCGGGCGATTATGGTGGCCAGGAAATTCCTTTTATTATGGGGATGGAAGCGAGTGGGATAGTCAAAACTGTTGGCGCAGAGGTGGAAGATTTTTCTGTAGGCGATAGGGTGTTTGGCCGCGCCAGAGGCACCCACGCGGAATCGGTAATTTTTACAGACGAACACCTTATGCACTTACCAGACCGTCTCTCCTTTGTTGAGGGTGCGGCTATTGCGGTGGGCTGGTTAACAGCGTGGCATGCCTTGCATACGGTCGCTAGAATAAAGTCAGGTCAGCGGGTCCTGATTGAGGCGGTTGGTGGAAGTGTTGGCAGTGCGGCTTTGCAGATTGCTAAAGAGGCCCACTGTTGGGTTGCGGGCACCGCCAGTACGGATGAGAAATTGGCTTCGGCCCGTCAATGGGGCTCTGATTTAACTGTTAATTATTGCCGCCAATCAGTAATAGATGAAATCATGACAGCGACTGATGGGCTGGGAGCAGACGTAAGCTTGATGACCATTGGTCAGGCGACTGCGACTGATCTGATCGACTCGATGGGGATGGATGGAAAGGTAGTCATGTTCGGTAGTACCGGAGGGAGGGATATTACCTTTAATCTAAAAATAGGGATCCTGAACTTGCAGCTACTTTCTATGAGTATTTCTACAAGTCCTGATTTTATGAGTCTGACTATGCCTGATTTTAAATCACGCGCATTGCCATTATTTGCGGAGGGTCTGTTGAAGCCTGTGGTAGATACGGTGTTGCCGATGAGTGAGTTGGTTAAGGCTCACGAGATGATAGCCTCGAGACAGCATTTCGGTAAAATCATAATGACTAATGATAATGTTTAAGTCTCCTGCCTAGATGACTATCAAGGAGTAATATATGTTAACAGTTACATTAAAAAAGTTGGCGGCACAGGTCATATTAGTAGGAGGTAGTTATCTTTTTGCGGGCTGTTCGACTGCTGAGATCGTCAATGCTGACGTACAAAAAATAACGGTGGAACCTTGGACGGAAGCCGTTTTGAGTGTCACTGATCTGGATGTTACTGCGCGATTTTTTAAAGAAATAGGTGGCTATATTGAAAAACATCGAGATGTTATGGACCCCTCGGAGATTAAAGCCTGGGGATTACCTAGCAAGGCTTCCGCTGAGGTAATGGTTCTGGGGCCGCGGGGTAGGCAGCAGGGTTCCGTGCGCCTTGTTACATTTTCTAATGCAGGTAATCGACAGCCCATGCGTCCCGGATCCAGAGCTTGGGACACTGGCTGTTACTTCAGCATGATGATTCGAATGAAGGACATGCAGTCTATCTATGATGATGCCGTGGCCATGGGGTGGTGGACTGAGACACCAATCACTCGCCTTACCTTTGGAGAATCAAGCCTTAATGTGGTTATTTTTAGAGGGCCAGATGGGATACAGCTACAGGGCTATGAGCGTCTAAAGCCACCACTTCCACCTACTATCCCTGACTTTGATCGGCTAACCAGACCTTTTAATATGATGCAGATTGTTACTGATCGTGATGCGACCTATAATTTCTTCACGGCGGTATTGGGCTTCGATACTTTTTACAAAGGTAAGCCATACACTGCGAAGATACCTACGCCTACACCGCTGGGTATTCCTATCAATCTAACAACGACTGCCGCTTACCAGGCCGGTATTGTTTATCCGATTGAAGGCGAGTTTGGGCGGATGGAGATGATTGAGATGATGGGGCTTGATGGCGCAGACTACTCAGCGCGATGCACTGCGCCCAATCTCGGAATTCTAGCTGTGCGGTTTAGGGTCGATTCAGCAAAAGTTGCAGCTGATAAAATCCAAGCCCGCGGATGGAAAATTTCTGAGCCTCTGATGAAAGTAACTATTAAAGGCCTGGGTGATGTTATGCTTTTCTCAGTAAAAGCCCCAGATGGTGCAATCATACAGTTCTATAGTCCGGCATAAAATTCTGTTCGCGTGATGGCCTTGCCCTGGAGCAAGGCAGGAGGGTCTGGCACTATTCAGTAAACGACTATAGGGGCTTGCGGCTAACGTTTGGCTATCTTTGTGTGATGTTGACTTTCTGCCAATCTAATCAATTGGCTGGCCACTAATTTTGGGTGAGTCAGCATTCCGTCCCTAGGGATGTTAAGGGAGATAAAATCCCATCCAGGGCCTCTAGCTGGGCCGATCATATTTTCGCTGGTCAGCTTGTATTTTTGGCCAGCGCAATGAATAAACGCGCGAGGCAGGCCTTCCCAACCACCATTTTTCAGCGTTAATTCATCGGTCCATTGCTTAGCAGGATGTGTTGTGATGAGCTTTTTTAATCGGACTATCTGTTTACTATAATCTTTTGGTACAAGCATTTCTACTGGGTAATCCTCCCAAAAGACCATTTTGTAGCCGTCG
>LIDE01000059.1 GCA_001438605.1 SAR92 bacterium BACL16 MAG-120619-bin48
TGCTGCATCATTGGAGTGTGAGTGTCAGAACTCGCTGGTTGATTGGCGCTCATGAATACCGGGCTCTTTCAAAGATGACTAAACCGACCATTATATAAGTCGGGGCTAACAAGGGACCGAATTCTACCAGACGAACTGATTTATAATAGTAGCCACGCTAAGTTTGCAAAAAAGCTATAGCCAGCCACCAAACGAAGATACACTTTCCCTATGCAGGCAGAAATCTATCATCTTTCCGAACAATTAGGCAGTGCTCTGTTACAGCAGGGCACAACAGTCACGACTGCTGAATCGTGCACAGGCGGTGGAGTGGCCCATGCTATTACCGCTGTTGCTGGCAGTTCTTCGTGGTTTAATTGCGGCTTTGTCACCTACGCCAACAGCGCCAAACAACGCATGCTGGGAGTGCCGTCTGACATTATTGAACGCGACGGCGCGGTGAGTGAAGCGGTGGTGCGGCAGATGGCAATCGGTGCCGCCGAGGAGGCCGGGGCGGACTATGCCGTCGCTATTAGTGGCGTTGCGGGCCCGGGCGGCGGTAGCGCAGACAAGCCAGTCGGCACTGTCTGGTTTGCCTGGCGCAGTCCGAAGGGGGTGAAGGCGGAAAAATATTTGTTCAGTGGTGATCGCGCGGCGATTCGTGATCAAGCTATCAAAATTTCTCTAGAGGAACTATTGCATCAAGTTACCGGATGTAATACTGTACACCCATACAGTTAATGGCTGAGAATAAAATAGTAGTTTCGTTGGGCCCCTAGGACTCGGGACGCGTATAAACGCACTAACTTATTTCAAGATCGCGGCTTAGGTTAAAGGCTACATTCAAGCAGAGATTCAAACAGAGATTCAAACAGAGATTCAAACAGAGATTCAAACAGAGATTCAAACAGAGGTTAAAACTATGGACGCCAACAAATCAAAAGCACTAGAAGCCGCACTGGGTCAGATTGAGCGCCAGTTTGGCAAGGGATCAGTCATGCGTATGGGCGAGGGTGTTCGCCAAGCTATCCCCGCCATTTCTACAGGGTCACTTGGGCTGGATATTGCTCTTGGTATTGGCGGCCTTCCTAAAGGGCGCATCGTTGAAATCTATGGCCCTGAGTCATCAGGTAAAACAACACTCACGTTGCAGGTTATTGCAGAGGCGCAAAAAGCAGGTGGTACATGTGCCTTTATCGACGCAGAGCACGCGCTTGATCCGGAATATGCGGAAAAACTGGGCGTTGTTGTTGACGATTTGATTGTATCTCAGCCAGATACTGGCGAGCAGGCACTCGAAGTGACTGATATGCTCGTGCGTTCTGGCGCGATCGACGTGTTGGTTGTGGACTCCGTTGCAGCACTCACACCGCGCGCTGAAATTGAAGGCGAGATGGGCGATCACCACGTTGGCTTGCAGGCACGTTTAATGTCGCAGGCACTGCGCAAGTTGACCGGCAACATTAAAAACGCCAACTGTTTAGTTATTTTTATCAACCAAATCCGTATGAAAATCGGCGTCATGTTTGGTAACCCAGAGACAACCACCGGCGGTAATGCGCTGAAATTTTATGCTTCCGTGCGCCTTGATATCCGACGTATCGGTGCAGTGAAGGAGGGTGAAGAGATTGTTGGAAGCGAAACGCGTGTCAAAGTAGTCAAGAACAAGGTGGCTCCACCATTCAGACAAACCGAATTCCAGATTTTATATGGCAAGGGCATTAACCGAAACGGCGAACTCGTTGATTTGGGTGTCAAGAATGGCTTGATTGATAAGTCGGGTGCTTGGTATGCCTATAAAGGCAACAAGATTGGTCAAGGCAAGGCTAATGTCGGTGTGTTCTTGACTGAAAATCCAAAAATTGCCGCCGAAATTGAAGCAGCAATACGTGAAAAAGAACTGACAAAACCAACGCCCGTCAAAGATGAGCCACTGGGTGAGTTCACGGAAGAATAAAATAATGGACCAATGTTCAATCAACTCTGAACATGACTGCCATCCTGCAAAAAGCGCCCTGTGGCGCTTTTTGTTCAACTGCGGTTTGCTCAATTGCCCTTCCAATTCTGGGTTAGCGAATTCGTATAGGGTGTCCATTACCTCATGTTAGATCTGCCGCCAGTTATAACGCCCGCCAAGTTGCGCATAGCGGCCATGGATCTTCTGACGGGACGCGAGTATTCGCGCGCTGAACTCGCAGAAAAATTGGCCAAACGTTTTGCCAATCATGAAGCGATTCCGGTCGTGCTGGACCAGCTTGCCGACGAGGGACTGCAGTCGGACACTCGCTTTGCCGAAGCCTTTATACGCTCCCGTATTTATCGCTGTCACGGGTTGTTGAGGATACGCCAAGATATTCGACAGAAGGGCATTAGCGATGAATTGGTCGCGCAAGCCCTCGACAAAGCCGAGGTCGACTGGTTCGAACTGGCGCGAGAATTAGCTCAAAGGAAATTTGGCCCTGACCCTGCGGTCGACCAACGAGCCAAGGCCAAGCGCATGCGGTTTTTGCAATACCGTGGATTCAACTATGATCAGATTAAATACGCGCTGGCAGCAACAGAGACCCGTGAGACTGGCGATTCTTGGGACTAACGTGGCCCGTATTAGTCTCGACAGTCACAGGGTTGTTTAACCGGCCTTGGTTCAGCAGTTTATTCCTAATCCATTCTTACTTGCGTTTTATTGGTGAGGATTTATTGCCAGCGCTCTATTACGGTGACTATCAGCACAAAGCGCCGGCAGTGCCGCTCACTATAAATAGCGATCAAATAGCTCGACCAGTTTTGGCTCTATCCAGCTGTGCCCAGCGAGATTTTTAATAAAGCCGCAGTGTCCGCCGTAGGGCTGTATATCAATTGATAACGACTCGTTGGAATCAATACGGGCAATATCCGTCACCGGTAGAATGGGGTCATCCGCGGAGGCAATCAGATGTGTCGGTACGCGAAGGTTGGCCAAACGACTGCCGGTCAATGCGTAGGAGCGAAAGTAGGTATCTACGTCATCAAACGGTGTGTAGCGATGAATAAAGAGTGTATTCATATCGCTTAGACAGCGTGCTCGGTTGAGATCGTCGGCGAAGTCGTATTCTGGGAAATGTTCAAGCTTTTTACGCAGCGACGTGCTCCAGCGTTTGAAAAAATACTTTTCGTAAATAACCGGTGCATTGTCCAGCGCCGTCATGGCATTAACAGGATCGATTGGCGGGCATATTGCCACTGCCGCCGTTAAATTGAGGTCTTGTCCCAAATCAGCGGCGATACGCAGCGTAAAATTGCCGCCCAGAGAAAAGCCGGCGAGAAAGATTTTCGAGAAAGTGTGCTGGGCGGTAAACGCAGCAATAACGTCCGCGACTTCCGGCGTTAGAGTTGAATTGAAAAGCCCGTAGTTTAAATGCTGAGTATCACCATGGTCGCGCATATTTAGTCGCAGCACATGGTAGCCGTGCTTTAGCAAATAGTTGGCTGTTGTCACTGTATAGGCTGATTGACTTGAACCCTCCCAGCCGTGAAGCAAAATAACCAGTGCATTTTTGCCCGAGTCACTGCGATCAAACTCTGCTTTTAGGCGAGTTCCATCAGACGCCGTGAGAATAAGCTGTTGGCTGCACAGTTTGCGCGCGAGGCGTTTAGCGCGAATTTTTCGCGGGCCGACACTGTTCAATATGCTTTGAACATGGGGGTTTCTCAACAACCATGGCGGAGTAAAAGTGCAGTTTGCAGTCATAGGCGGTAAAGGCAGCTATATTTGTAGAGATATCCGCGCTTAATGGTGAGCGCGCTTTATAGGTGGGTAACTTTAGAGGTTACCCATGGGTGGGTCAATGACTGCTGTTGACTCTCAGGTCGATCTTGCTTGTGGAGGGAGATGACAATGGAAAAAATTATGGCATACATCGCTGGCGCGCTAATAGGGGTTTTGTGGTTTTCTTTGGCTCTGGCAGCAGAACCCGCGGCTGAGGATGAAACAACAGCGGAGACCGACCGTTCACTGACGGAAGAGATGGAGTCGATTGATCAAGCTGTCACGGCGGATGCTTGGAATATCAGAAATGGTTGTGTACCCTTGCGCAGAGTCCGGCGCATTGAATTTGTCGACGACCAGACGGCGATTATAACGTTGTTCGGAAAAAAGAAAGTGGTGCTGCGACTGCAGAGAGTGTGCCCTGGAATCAAGCGCAATGGCTTTTTGCATGAAAACAGAGGTCATCGACTTTGCGAAGGATTTGATCGATTTACTGTCCTTGGTGGTTCGATGACAAGTTGTCGAGTAGAGTCCCTTGAACCCTATATTACAATCGAAGCGGCTGAGCCTGAGGGCAAGCCTTAAAACGATAGCTGGCGGCTGATGTGCTGCCATTGAATATCACCTGCGGAAGTAGCCCCATGACAGCGTTGTTAAATTCTCGTAAAGCCATTTTTTCTGTTGTAAATATTCTTCAAGGGGCGCTTTTAGGCAGTCTTCTAGTCTCTGGGATGGTGGTTGCAGAGTCCGCCATTGAGTGGCGGGGAAGTTGGCAGCAGGGCGCGCTGCTGCTAGGGCGAGTTAAGCCGGGGCAAGTTGTCACTTACGGTGGGGAGTCGCTCGAGACAACTTCCCAAGGATATTTTTTACTCGGTCTCGACCGCGAAGCGGGGCCAGTGTCACGTGTGACCGTTCGCAATGCCGATGGCACTGAAGTAAACGAAGAGCAGAGGGTTGCTGCGCGCAGCTACGCCATTCAGCGAGTGAATGGTGTTCCCCAGAAAACTGTTGAGCCTGCGCCAGAAGATTTGGCGAGAATTGCTAGTGATCAAAAACTGGTCAACAATGCGCGCAAAGTAACCAGCAACGAAACCGGGTTTCTCAATGGCTTTGTTGCACCTATCGAGGGTCCAGTGACTGGCGTTTATGGCAGCCAGCGAGTCTATAACGGAATTCCTAAAAGCCCCCACTACGGAGTTGACTACGCCGCACCCAAGGGCGCCATCGTGCGCGCGCCAGCGTCTGGGGTCGTGCGTTTGGCGCATAAAGATCTTTTTTACTCGGGCGGAACACTCATTATTGATCACGGGCACAACTTGACCTCGAGCTTTTTGCACCTCAGCGACATCCTTGTCAGCGAGGGAATGCATGTCGAGCGCGGCGATACTGTTGCGAAAGTTGGCGCTACCGGTCGAGCTACGGGTCCCCACTTAGATTGGCGTATGAATTGGCGCGATGTTCGCGTTGATCCTCAGTTAGTTCTTCAGGCCTTACCTGCAGAGTAATTCAGCGTCTCGCTGCGCATCTTTTTAGGAACTTCTTCACCCTATTTTTACCGCTGACGATAGCAGTGGCGCACTATTTTGCGTAAACTAGGGCGGTTTTCAAAGGGACGTTTATTGTGGATAAAAAACTACTGAGTATTTTGGTTTGCCCCGTCAGCAAGGCGCCACTCGAGTATGACAAAGCGAATCAAGAATTGGTCTGCCGAGCCAGTGGTCTCGCCTACCCCATTCGGGACGGTATACCGGTGATGCTGGAAACTGAAGCGCGACAGCTCAGTGCTGACGAAAAGCTTCGAGAGTCAGTCAAATAAGCAGCATTACCAAGGTAATCCCAATGACCGATGTAACAATTTTTACCCGTATTATTAATCGTGAGATTCCCGCGACGATTATCTATGAAGATGATCTGTGCATTGTAATCAACGATATTTCACCGCAGGCACCTGTGCACATGCTGGTGATTCCGCGTCAGCCCATCGCCAAACTGGCCGATGCCAGCGTCGGGAACAAACCGCTTCTTGGGCATTTGCTCTGGGTTGCGGGTGAGGTGGCTCGCCAGGCTGGCGTCGAAGAGGCATTTAGGCTGGTGATTAATAATGGTCAAGCCGCAGGGCAAACGGTGTTTCATTTACACCTCCATGTGCTCGCCGATCGCGATGCCAGTGGAACATTCTCTGAAGCTAATATGTAAGTTCGTTGCTCAGTGTCACTGAGTCATTACTTGGAAATTATGAATGATGAAAAGCGCCGAAATTAGAGACGCATTTTTAAACTATTTCGCCAGTCAAGGTCATCAGATTGTGCCAAGCAGCAGTCTGGTGCCGGGCAACGACCCGACACTGCTGTTCACCAATGCCGGTATGGTGCAGTTCAAAGACGTCTTTCTTGGCGCAGAAAAGCGCGACTACGTGCGAGCTGTGTCGTCTCAGCGCTGTGTGCGAGCCGGCGGCAAGCATAATGACCTCGAAAATGTGGGCTACACCGCGCGCCACCACACTTTCTTTGAGATGCTGGGTAACTTCAGTTTTGGCGATTACTTTAAGCGCGACGCGATTCGCTTCGGCTGGAAATTTCTCACCGAGGTGCTCGGCCTTCCAAAAGAGCGGTTGTGGGTGACCGTTCATATCAGCGATGATGAAGCCGCCGATATTTGGGTGAATGAAATTGGTGTCGATCCCAATCGACTGTCGCGACTCGACGAAGACAATTTTTGGCAGATGGGCGATACCGGCCCTTGCGGTCCATGCACAGAAATATTTTGGGACCATGGTGAAGACATTCCAGGCGGTCCTCCCGGCAGTAAAGACGACGATCTCGATCGCTATATTGAAGTTTGGAACTTGGTTTTTATGCAGTTCGAGCGCGATGCCAGTGGAAAAATGACCCCGCTGCCCAAGCCTTCGATTGATACCGGTATGGGGCTTGAGCGCATTGCCGCCGTGATGCAAGGCGTTCACAACAATTACGATATCGACCTCTTTCAGCATCTTATAAAAGCCGCTGCCAAGATCATTGGTGTGAGCGATTTGGGCGAGAGCTCTTTAAAAGTGGTCGCCGACCACATCCGTTCCTGTGCGTTTTTAGTGGTCGATGGTGTCACGCCGTCCAACGAAGGTCGTGGATACGTGCTGCGGCGAATTATCCGCCGCGCGCTGCGCCATGGGCACAACTTGGGCGCCAAAGGCAGTTTCTTCCACAAACTGGTTGCACCGCTCGGCGAAGTAATGGGCGAAGCCTACCCAGAACTGCTAGCCATGCAGGCAGAAATTACAGCCGTTTTAAAGAAAGAGGAAGAGCAGTTTGCACGCACCCTTGATAACGGAATGGGTGTTTTAGAAGCCGCTCTGGCTAACTTAAGTGGCACAGTGTTGCCCGGTGAGCTGATCTTTCAGCTCTACGACACCTTCGGATTCCCAACAGACTTAACTAACGATGTCGCCCGCGAAAAAGGGTATAGCTTGGATATGGCCGGTTACGAAACCTGTATGGAAGAGCAGCGTAATCGCGCCCGCTCAGCCAGTCAGTTTGGCCTCGATTACAGTGAAAGCATTCGCGTAGATGGTAGTACTGAATTCAGTGGCTACAGCCAATTAGCCGACGAAAGCCAAGTTGTCGCGTTGTTTGTCGCAGGTGATGCCGTTGATCAGGTGGCGGTGGATACCGACGTCGCTATCATTTTAAATCAAACACCTTTCTACGCAGAGTCTGGCGGCCAAGTAGGTGATACTGGTTATCTACACACGGCAACAGCGAAAATTGAAGTTACCGACTGTCGCAAAGCGGGTGGACATCACTTACATATTGGCCGCATCGTGTCGGGCCAACTGTCGATCGGCGACACCGTGACGGCGGAGGTTGATGCGAGCCTGCGTCAAGCTACCGCTCGGAATCACTCGGCAACGCACTTATTACATTCAGCCTTGCAGCAGGTTTTGGGCGACCATGTGCAGCAGAAGGGCTCACTGGTTGACAGTCAACGATTGCGCTTTGACTTCTCCCATGGGCAAGCCGTGAGTGCAGAGCAGATTCGCCAAATTGAACAGATTGTTAACCGTGAAATTCTTGCCAACAGTGCCGTAGAAACTCGTGTGATGAGCATGGACGACGCCGTTAAAAAGGGTGCCATGGCACTATTCGGTGAAAAATATGGTGACGAAGTTCGCGTACTCAGCATGGGCGATGACTTCTCTGTCGAGTTATGCGGCGGGACCCATGCGTCGCGAACAGGCGATATTGGGTTGATAAAAATTAGCGGAGAATCGAGTGTCGCCTCTGGCGTTCGGCGAATTGAAGCTGTGACAGGGCAGGCAGCATTGGCCCTTGTCGATGAACTTCAGGATACGCTGAGTGATATCGGCACTGTGGTTCGTGCAGCGCGACATAACCTCACCGACAAAGTGAGCCAGCTCGTCGATGATAATCGTCGTCTTCAGAAAGAGATTGACGCTCTGAAGAGTAAATTGGCGAACGCCGCGGGCAGCGACTTAATGGCTGACTTGCGCGACGTCAAGGGCATTAGTGTGCTTGCCACTGTTGTTGATGGTGCGGATGCAAAGAGCCTGCGCGGCGTTGCTGATCAGGTTCGCTCCAAGCTGAAAAGCGGCTTATTCCTGCTGGCCGCCGTCGAAGGCGATAAAGCCTCGCTAGTTGCTGGTGTGACAAATGATCTCACGGACAAACTCAGCGCAGGCGATCTATTGAAATTTGTCACCGCTCAGGTAGACGGCAAAGGTGGAGGTCGTGCAGATATGGCACAAGGCGCCGCAGGTAGCGTGGTAAATCTCGCCGCAGCGCTTGAATCGGTCTACGCTTGGGCGAGCGAGAGTCTTTCATAAGAGACTTAACTTTTAGCGCATATTCCCGTTTAATTTGCGCCTTTTTTCATTAACCAGATAATTGAGACGATGACTTTAATTGTTCAGAAATATGGCGGTACATCCGTAGGCTCTATTGAGCGCATTAAAGCCGTGGCTGAAAAAGTCGCAAAACTTCACCGCACCGGCGCTAAAGTCGTTGTTGCAGTGTCAGCTATGAGCGGTGAGACCAATCGATTGATTGAGCTTGCAAAAGGGCTGAGTGAGCAGCCGAATTTGCGTGAAATGGACGTTCTTGTCGCCACGGGAGAGCAGGTCACTATCGCCCTGTTGTGTATCGCGCTGGAAAGTATCGGTATTCAGGCGCGTTCATACACAGGCAGCCAGGTGCGCATTCTTACCGACAACGCTCATGGCAAAGCGCGCATCAGAGAGATTGACGGACACAGAATTCACACAGATCTCGACGCTGGTCGTGTTGTTGTCGTTGCTGGATTTCAAGGCGCTGATGAACAAGGGAATATCACAACCCTTGGTCGCGGTGGATCAGATACAACAGCCGTCGCCCTTGCTGCCGCTCTTAAAGCAGATGAATGCCAGATTTACACCGACGTTGATGGTGTCTACACCACCGATCCGCGGGTCGAGCCAAAAGCCCGTAGATTGGACAAAATCACCTTTGAAGAAATGCTGGAAATGGCCAGCCAAGGCTCCAAAATTCTGCAGATTCGATCGGTCGAATTTGCTGGAAAATATAATGTACCCCTGCGCGTATTGTCGAGTTTCGAAGAGGGCGCTGGCACGTTGATTACTTTTGAGGAAGACGTTCAA
Organism: SAR92 bacterium BACL16 MAG-120619-bin48; assembly: GCA_001438605.1. GTDB lineage: Bacteria > Pseudomonadota > Gammaproteobacteria > Pseudomonadales > Porticoccaceae > HTCC2207. Next base: position 9,375 of record LIDE01000059.1, read on the forward strand.
ATGGAAAATCCCCTAATCTCCGGTATCGCGTTTAACCGTGACGAAGCTAAATTAACCATCCGTGGCATACCTGATCAGCCTGGCGTAGCCTATAAAGTGATTGGCGCCATCAGCGCCGCCAATATCGAAGTTGATGTTATCGTCCAGAACGTGGCCAGAGATAACTCAGCGTCTATGACATTCACCGTTCACCGCAATGATTTAAAGCGCTCTGCCGAAATTTTGAAGCAGACAGCAGCAGATCTCGGCGCACTTGAAGTCACCACCGACGAGCGCATTGCAAAAATCTCTATCGTTGGCGTGGGCATGCGTTCCCATGCAGGTGTCGCGGCGCAGATGTTTGAAGCCTTAGCAAGTGAAGGGATCAATATTCAGTTAATTACCACGTCTGAAATTAAAATAACGGTCGTAATTGAGGAACGCTACCTAGAATTGGCAGTAAGAACGCTACATTCTGCCTTCGACCTAGAACAAACGGGCGTTCAAGAGGTCTGACCTTGGACATAAAGCGTAAAAGCTGATAGATTCACTCCTGTTATGGGTAGAGGTTTACTCAAGGCAGAAATCAAGTGCGGAGTGGCCGTAGCACTGGAGCAATAGTGAGTATGGCGGTGTAAGGAAATAAGCGTCACCTATAAGGTGAATAGCAGTGTAGGAGCTAGAAATGTTAATACTTACTCGACGAGTTGGAGAGACCCTAGTGATTGGTGACGAAGTCACTGTAACAGTCCTAGGTGTGAGAGGAAATCAGGTGAGATTGGGTGTAAACGCGCCAAAAGAAGTGGCAGTTCACCGTGAAGAGATCTACCAGCGTATTCAAATGGAAAAAGGTGGGGTAGATTCGTCTTCTGGCCAAGAATCCGACAATAACGGTCTTTGATTTTAGCGACAATGTGCTATTATGCCGCCGCTGTTTTAGGGCGGCATAGTTGTATGTAACCACTCTAGTTTTTTGACTGTGCAACAACGCAATAGACAACAAGTTTTGGAGAAGTGGCCGAGTGGCTGAAGGCGCGCCCCTGCTAAGGGCGTATACGTTAATAGCGTATCGAGGGTTCGAATCCCTCCTTCTCCGCCAAACAATTAAGCCCCAGTAATCTCAATGGTTCTGGGGCTTTTTTGTGCCTGCTTTGTAGCAAAACTTTGTAGCAAAAGTATCGTCTAAATCCTCTTGTACAGTCAACTAAGATGTCGCCAGCACTT
>LIDE01000060.1 GCA_001438605.1 SAR92 bacterium BACL16 MAG-120619-bin48
AGTCTAAAAAGGCGACCTAGACCAAGTTAGTCCGTTACTTAGTCCTTGTCGTATACAATGCACAAAATAAAAAAAAGGGGAAAATAATGAAGATTTTTACAGTAAAAAATTTGGTGGCAATGTTTACGTTAGCCTGTCTAGCGGCGACATCGGCCGCGAGGCGCTGATCGACTTCTGGTACAACAATAATGGCGATGGCACTAATCCTGGTGCTCTGGTCGATGGCGAGCTGTCAGTGAAAGATGAGTACGAAAAAGAAGTGTCTACTAGCATCGAATTTGGTAGCAAGATGGAGTTTTTTGATAACCGATTACGAGTCAATGCATCGGTTTTTTCTACCGATGTTGAAGACAACCAGTTCTTTGAATTTTATGCGGGTCCATTTGGTTTGATGCGCGTGGTAACTACTATTGAAGACTTGCAGATTCAAGGTTTTGAAATGGACTTTAATGCTGTGCTTACAGAAAGCCTCTCAATGTTTGGCGGTATGGGTATTCTCGACAGTGAAATCAAACGCAACAATCACCGTCCATTAACCGTTGGCAATGAGGCTCCTCAGGCACCAGATCGTACTTATAACTTAGGTGCGCAGTTTGAAACCGAAGTGAGCTCTGGTATTAATCTGACGGCGCGTCTAGATTGGCAGTATGTTGGTGAGATGGCGTTCCATACCTTGCAGGGCGAGGCTACGCCGAGTATCTGGCAGGTATTCTATCCTGGTGCCAGCATTACTCAGGATTTCAGCAAAGCCAAGCGCGATGCCTACGACACACTTAATGCGCGTATCTCTGTTGATGGCGAGAACTGGGGCGTGACTATTTGGGGCCGCAATGTCACTGATGAAAAGTATTTGGAAGAAATCATTCCAGCCCCAGAGTTTGGTGGGTCATTTATCCATCCGGGTGCCAAAGACTCTTATGGTATAGATTTCAACTATCGTTTCTAAGCACTAGTCAGTAATAGGATCAACGTGCGGTGCTGCTTATGATGCGGAGCACAGCCCGTTTTTTTTATGACTTGAATACGTTGAGAATATTATGTCGAACCTTGAGCAAAATGTGATTGGACTAACGGCAAAGCCAGCGTTGGTAGTAGTGGATATGATTAATGCATTCACCGATCCAGACTGCCCCCTGGGGACCTATTGTCCGGATGTGGTGTCTGCTAATGTCGAGTTATTAATGGCCTTTCGGGACAGGGGTCTACCCATATTTTTTACTACCGTAGTCTATGATAATGACCAACAGGCAACAGTATTTCGCCATAAAGTTCCCGCACTTAATGTTCTTCAGCGAGGCTCCCATTGGGTGTCTATAGATGCAGCAATGGGCCGCTTAGAGTCTGAGCCGCTGATAGAAAAACAATGGCCCAGCGCCTTCCATGAAACCGGCCTAGATACGCAGCTTAGAGGGTTGGGCGTGGATTGGTAATCCCCGCGATAAATGACGGAGGTCAAAAGTAGAATTTTCTCGTAAACTTTACGAAGGAGATCTACATGAAAAAATCACGTTATTCTGATAGTCAAATACTGGCCATCATCAAGCAAGCTGAAAGTGGAGTGCCCATTCCCGAACTCTGCAGAGAACATGGAATGAGCGGTGCTTCCTTTAAGGTTATCCAACATCGCGGGGCTATTATTTCCCGAAAATTAGTTGATGGGCTGTTTAAAAGTGGGTAAAGCAGTGTATAACCAGCACTTTCGAGCACCATAAAAATCGCCTTGCAACCTATAGTTTTTATGAGGCTAAATTTATTTGCACTACTGAGTTGGAATTACCTAAACAAAAAGAAAATATTTACAGTCACTTAGGATCATAGCGCCCTCAAGTAATATGGCGTAAATATCGAATACATCAGAGTATCGCGTCATATGCTATCCAAAACAAATTAGGTAGAGTTAATAATCGGGGTTGGTCTGAAATTTTCTGGAAAAGCTGGATGTACTTAATAAGTGAGCCAGAAATTTGTGTAATAAAATCTGCTGCCAGCCAACGTTACAAAATTTGCGAGTGCGATTTGCCTAACATCTTGAAAATAATAGGATTCACAGTGATAAGCGATGTGCCTAATTAGTGGACTGATTTACAAACCAGTTACAAACTTGAAAATAGGCCGTATAACCCATTGTTTTTATTGGGCTAAATATAGCCCCACTATTGAGTGGGAGTAAGCGCTGACAGCTAATGAGTTTCAGTAGTTGCAGCGTTCAAAACTTAAACTTTTAAGTTGGTACTGTTGTGGCAAAGAACTCAAAGGAAAACGACAGCTTCTCCATCAACAAGCATGTACTGAATGTGCTTGGTGAGGAGGTGGATGGAAAGAAAGCGCAAGTGGGTAAGCGCTCTCGTAAGGGAATTGCTGAGGGCAGACTCACAACCATCGAGTCACAGTTACAGCACATCAAAAAATTCATTGGCTATGGCTGCACAATGGGTGTCAAAACAATAACCCCCTATGCGCCTAAGAGCCGCTATGTTCCCTAGCTAAAATAATTGAACCCAAGAAAGTTCCAGTAATAATAGAACCAGGCCATAAAAAGGGCGCAAAGCGTGACCAGACTATATCGAACACGGCCCCAATAACCCACCAGCAAACTGTGACGCCAGACCTGGGCGGCGCAATAAACATGGTGCAAGGCTGCCAAAGTGGCCAACATTGGAAAAATTAGAGAAAATTTAAGTGTAATCGGCAGTTCATACATAAGTGCTATCAAGCCCCCTTTGACCCCAATGGCAGCAAAGATAACAAATAGGAAATTAGTCACGGCCACAAAAATTGAGGCAGTAAATGCTTTTTTCTCCCTACCCTGAAGGGCGCGGAATTCAGAGTATTGGTAAGCCAATCGTAAAAACACCCCGACAAAAATCATCAGTGACAAGCCAACAAATAACCCTGTGAACCCGCCCGTTTCGTAAAATGGCGCCTTGTAAAATTGCATGACACCAAAGCCATCAATGACGAAACCCGAAATCTCGCCATTGGCGCCTTCCTGGAAGGCAACGCGCCCATAATCATCGACTTCACGGAACAGGTTATTGTCAATCTCAACATAACGCGTGCCGCCGATCATCAACAAGTTGTCAGGCAACGAGACAACCTTCTTGGCATTAGCCAGGCCCAGCAGGGATTCGAGCTTAGTAAAGCTCGCGCGCCAACTGTGATAAGTACCTTCATAACGTTTTCCCCGCTCGGCAAAGTCAGCCGGTGGCGCCACGACAGTTATCTCGTGGGGAAAAAATTCATCATAAAATGACTTAACAAAATCGCCATGAGTTTGCTTCGCACCCGGACCACTGAAGGATGAGAACAGCATAAAGTCTGCTTTTTTTGACATCCCAAAATGAGAGCTGAATATAGTCGTTCCGCCATCATGACCAAATATTTCCAGATCATCAGGGCCAAGTCTGCGTTTGATAAACCCAAGGCCCATGCCCCGAACACGGTTGTCATGGGAGAAGCCATCATCTATCATTTTCTGCAGCGTTTCTTCCTTTAAGATTTGCCTGCCGTCAAAGACGCCACCATTGAGGAGCGCACGGGCAAAAATTGCCATATCATGTGCAGTAACCGCCGCAGCCCCTTGCTGGCCCGAAGTTGGAAATAATTTCATAGTTCAGCTCTCCGTAACGTCCCTCTGAATAGCTGTAAGCTTTGGCCATATTGGCATCGAGATATGCTGGCAGAGGTTCTTCGAAGCTGGCGTTGTTCATGCCCAAAACATCAAAAATATTCTGCTGTACATAGTCGTTAAAAGACAAGCCAGATACATTCGCTACGATCAAACCGGCCAAGGCCGTCGCCCAGTTGGAATAGGCGGTATGTTGCCCTGGCGCATTTACCCGTCGCGGTTGATACTTAGCCAGCGACTGGTTAAGCGGAATAATACGACTGGTATCATCAATAATCAGATACCCTAAAAAACCGTCTTCAAAACCCGCGGTATGGGTCATGATATGACGCAGAGTGACCGGCTGACCCGGCCAGCTATCCTCAACTTTAAAAGATTGCAGGTACTTATTAACGTCAGCATCAAGGTCAAGCTTGCCTTGTTCCACTTGCTGCATAACGGCAACCCAGGTGAAAAGCTTGGAAATGGATCCAGGCCTGAAAAGCGTCGTTTCTGGGTCGACAGGAATCCGATTCTCAACATCAAGAAAACCATAACCCTTGGAGAATATCATTTTGCCGTCTTTCATGACCGCAACAACACCCGAGGCACTGTGCGCGCTTTTCATACTGTTGTTTACAACACCATCAACGAAGGCTTCTACAACGGTTGGGTTTGTTACATCGGGGGTCTCGAGGGCATAGCCTGGACTGTGCGCCAATAAAATAAGCGCAGCTAATATTTGGACAACCTTCACCATCATTTTTTTCACGTTGACACCCCCCCAGGATGCACCAAAGAACCAGCATAGAGTGTTCGCGCTACCCGGCAACAGAATGTTCACGATTGGCCGGCGGCGCCTCAACGCCCGCATACCCGCTCGATAAGCAAGGCAGTCCCGATACCCGCTGCACCACTCGTGGCGACCACGCCTGTTTGCAAGTTCCGTCGCTCAAGCTCATCGAGCAGCATGCCTAGCATGATTCCGCCTGTGGCTCCCATGGGGTGTCCTAGGGCGATCACGCCACCATTAACATTGAGTTTTTCTGCGCTAATACTGAGGTCTCGCTGTGATTTAATGCTGGTGGCGGCGAAGGCTTCGTGCAGTTCGAACAGGTCGATATCAGTACTGGTTAAACCTTGATTTGCTAATAGTTGACGCGTGGCAGCGGCGCAGCCGGACACTACCTGTAAGGGATCAGTGCAGACGGTGGTGGCGGCGCGGATGCGGGCGCGGGGTATGAGGCCCTGTTTCTGTAACGACTTATCGCCAAGCATGACTAGAGATGCAGCGTCTGCCATCGCGGGAGAATTGCCGGCTGTGTGGACATGAGATATTCCTTTTAGATGGGGGTGTTCTCGCAACTGTAATGCGTCAACTCCGGTGGTGCCGAGCTGGGCGAAATAGGGTGTTAACTGAGCGAGGTCTGCGGCGGTTAGGTCTGGACGTATGCATTCGTCCTCGGAGATCCAGCAATTTTTGGATGGGTTAAAGACTGGAATAATAGACTTAAAATAGTTTTCTCGACGGGCGTGTGCGGCGCGTTGCTGGCTTTGGAGTGCGATCTCGTCCACTTGCTGTCGAGTAATATTATTTAACGACGCTATAAGATCAGCACCGCTGCCCATCATCAACATGCGATTTTCCAGTGCTAAATTTGCATCGGCAAACATGGCTGCTTGGTCTGATAGCATGGGTACTCGCGACATCATTTCGATACCTCCTGCGAGGGTGCAGGTAGCTTGTCCGGTGGAAATTTTCATGGCGGCAATGTTGACTGCATCTAGCCCTGAGGAGCAAAAACGGTTGATGGTCATAGCTGGAATAGCATCGGGCCAACCTGCATAAAGTAGGGAGGTTTTGGCAATATTTCCGCCTTGCTCACCCATTTGCGTCACACAGCCTAATATGACGTCGCCGACACTATTTTTGTCCAAACCTGTGCGTTGGGCGAGACTGTCGTAGAGGGTTTTCAGGAGTTCAAAGGCGCTGATATCGGTGAGGCCTCCGTCGGCTCTGGCTCGGCCTCGGGGGGTGCGAATGGCGTCGTAAATAAGCGCTGGCTGCACTAGTTGATACCCACAATCAAGCTCACGCAGGTGGTTGTGCTGCCACCTAGGTTGAAGGTCGCCATGTTTTCGGCGCCTTTAATTTGGCAGGGTCCGGCGCGACCGGTCACTTGATTGGCACAATCAAGCAGCATTCGAATGCCTGTGGCTCCTACCGGATGGCCCAGACCAATCAAACCACCACTGGCATTGATTGGAAAATCACCATCCATGCTTATGCGGCCTTCGGCGATGGCTTTCCAGCTCTCTCCTGGAGCGGTTAAGCCAATGTGGTCGATGGCCATGTATTCAGTGATTGTGAAGCAGTCATGGGTTTCTAACCCGTCGAGCTGGGTTACGTCAGCAAAGCCTGCGCGGCGAAGCGCATCGGTCATAATTTGACTCACGTGGGGAAAGATCAAAGGATTGCCGGCACTGAGTGCAAGCTTGCTGCTGAGACTGATGGGTGCAGAGCGATGCCCCCAACCTTTTATGCGTGGGATGTCCTTGAGCGTGAGACCATTTTTTGCAGCATAGTCTCGGGCGGTTTTTTCGCTGGCGAGAAATACACAGGCGGCGCCATCGGTGATCTGCCCGCAGTCCATTTTTCGGACTCGTCCTTCTATCACGGGGTTGTAGTGATCGTCATCGGTGAAATTCTGGGGCTGGAATTGCCAATGTCGCGACTGGGCATTGGGATTGCGGCGACCATTGTCAAAATTGATGCGCGAAATCGTTTTCAGATGGTCGCAGTCAATGCCGTGACGGGCGTCGTATTCGTCAATAATCTGATTAAACATGTAGGGCCAGGGAAAGTCGCAGTGGGTGGCTTCCACGCCCTTCCACGTAGCGGCGCCCAAATACTCAGCACCGGTCTGACCGTTCACATTGCGCATGTACTCTAGGCCCAGGACACAGGCGAGGTCGTAATGACCGGCCTCGATATCTCGCATTGCGCTGAGTACTGCAATGGATCCGGAGGCGCAGGCGGCTTCATGGCGGCTAGTGGGGATGGAGGCTAACTGCGGATAGGCTTCAGCAAAGAAACCGCCGATTAAACCTTGTCCGGTAAACAGGTCGCCGACGAAGTTGCCAACATGGCCCACATCTATGTCTTCAGGGCTGAGTCCGGTGGTGGCTAGTGCCGTATCAAGGGTCTCGCGAAACATGTCGTAAATAGTGAGACCTTCGCGGGCCCAGTTGCGGGCAAAATCGGTCTGCGCGCCACCCAAAACATAAACCGGTGCACTCATTATTTCATCTCCTCAATTCGTTTACCGACTAGGTCTTGCAGCAAAAAGCGCTGCACTTTGCCCAGAGGGTTGCGCGGCAACGCATTGAATAGCTCTAGACGCTCGGGCAGTTTGAACTTTGCGATGCCTTGATTGCTTAAATGCTGAGTAATCTGATCAAGTGTTGGTGCTGGTGTCTGTGGGGCGCTGACGACACAGGCGCAGATTTTTTCTCCGAGTCGGTCATCGACATAGGCACAGACGGCGGCTTCCACTGAATTGGGCAAGCCCTCTAGCAATACATCAATCTCCATGGGGGAAATTTTCAGGCCGCCGCGGTTAATAATATCTTTGCAGCGACCGGCGATTCGGTAGAAGTTGGGTGGCTCGCCGCAGAGTTCGACTAAATCGCCGGTGCGGAAGAAGCCATCGTGGGTAAATACCTCTGAATTATCAGTGCCGAGATAACCGTCAAATACGGTGGCGCCATCAAAGAGCAGCTCGCCGACTTTGCCGACCTCAGTAATTTCTTCGCCAGTCTCAATATCGACAACTTTGCTGATGACGATGGAATTCACGTCGGAATCCCAATAAGTGATACCTGCGCCGACTCGCGGAAACAGGGTTGCTCTCTGAGTGGCGTCGGAGCCATGCTGGGGCGTGCAGAAAAGGCTGATGCCTTCATTGGAACCGTAGAAGTTCAACACTTCTTTGCCGTATTTCTTGGCAAAGGTTTCAATCATCCACGGTGCTAGCGGGGCAGAGCCAGAACCGATGGAGCGCAGCTCAGAAAAATCAAACTGATTCCACATGGCTTCATTTTTTGCGAGCTGATTGAGCACGGCAGGCGGCGCCACGGTGAAGGTAATTTTTTCGTCCTGCAGCTGGGCCAAAAATACTGCGGGGTCGAGGGGGTAGTGCAAAACAATACTGCAGCCGACCAGCATGGCGGGATAGAGAAAGGCCCCCACGGAACCCATATTGACCATGGGGAAGATATTTAGAAAACGGTCTCCCAACTGATAGTCTGCCGCTTCCACGCAGCAGCGGGAGGTGGCGAACCACATATTGTGCGAGCGCGGCACTCCTTTGGGTGTGCCTGTGGTTCCAGAGGTCCAGCAGATGGTTAAGATATCGTCGGCCCCGGTCGGGTGGCGACGTTCATAGTCTGTTAGCTGCTGACTCACCTGTTGGTTGGCGGTTTTATCTACCCGCAGTTCTTGATTAAACCTTAAAACCTTGACCGACGATGGCAGAGCTAGGCGTGCATTGGCGGCCAGGGGCAGACCATTAAATTGTTCTATGGTTAACATGGCTGCAGGATTGATGGTGGCGCAAATATGCTGCAGTTCATGGGCGCCGTATTGCACTGCCGCGGGAGAAATAATTGCGCCGAGCTTACTCGCAGCTAAGTAAGCCATTACCAGCTCGGCAATATTGGGCAGTTGCACCAGAATGGCATCGCCACTGGTAATCCCTGCGTGCAGAAGCTGTGAGGCTAGATTGTCACTGGCATGGTCGAGTTCAGTGAATGAGAGCCGCAGCGGGGCATCGCCGGTTAGCGCGTGTCGATTGGGTTGGTCGGCGACGGCTAAAAGATGCGGGTTGTTCGCGGCATGGTGTCGCAACATACCATGGAGAGTCAAATCGCCCCACCAGCCCCGCTGTCGATAGTCTGCAATGCGTTGTGCAGATGATGTGATCATATTAGGCTCCTCTCGCCGCGAGGTATTCTTGTTCCAGTTGATTAACCCCAGGACCAGAGAGAAGAAATAATGGTGCCTGAGTAGGAGGCAGGCGGAGCGCAGGTAATGGCATAAAGAAGCTCGCTTTTTCAGCATTATTATTGTTGTTGCTTGCAGGATCTTAGAGAGATCAACGACTGCTGGCAACCAAGTAGTTGCCCCGCAGCCCACAAAATTCATATACTTCCTTAAATAGACCTATAAAAATAATTTAAAACGACCAAAAATTAGGCAATAGCCTGAGGGGAGAAGCGGTGAGTAATAGCGCCTTGGATGTGACCAAAAAATGTCTTGGCGCAGCGCCGCTGCTGGACAATACCCAAGATTGGATTTACGAACTGGACAACCCCTATCTGCACGGTGCTTACGCGCCTACCACTGAAGAAATTGCGGTGGATGAGTTGGAAGTTATAGGTGAATTGCCAGAAAATCTGTTTGGCGCTTACTATCGCAATGGCCCCAATCCGGTTTTTAAACCGAAAAATCTTTACCACCCCTTTGATGGCGACGGTATGGTCCACGCCATTTACATTCGCGACGGCAAAGCCTCTTATCGAAATAGTTACATTCACACCTATGCCCTGCAGCGGGAGCTTGCCGAAAATAAGGCAGTCTGGCCTGGGGTGATGGGCCCTTTTGATTTTTCCCTGCCGGACTCCCCGATCAAAGATACCGGCAATACTGATGTGATTCTGTTTAATGGTCAGCTGTTACCCACTTGGTACAACGCCGGAGTGCCCTACAGCATGAATCCACTGACCCTTGAAAACAGAGGTATTTTTGATTTGAAGGGTCGAACAAGGCGAAAGATGTCTGCCCATAGTCACGTGGACTGGAATACAGGGGAGCTGTTATTTATGGATTATGGGGACGAGGCGCCCTATATGACCTATGGTGTCGCAAACCCAGACGGCACCTTGCGGCAGGAAGTTGAAATTGATATTCCCGGCCCACGTCTGCCTCACGATTTGGGTTTTACCACTCACTACACCATTCTCCATGATCTGCCGTTTTTCCATAATATTGATGTGTTGCGCAATCACAACATGCGCGTGCTGAAATTCCACCGAGACATTCCGGCCCGCTTTGGAGTGATTCCCCGCTATGGCCAGGGTAAGGATATTCGCTGGTTTGAATGCCAGCCCTGTTTTATTTTGCATGTATCAAATTGCTGGGAGGAAGGCGACTGGGTGGTGATGGACGGCTGTCGTTCAATCAATCCAATGCCCAGCAGCATTGGCGATGAGGGCGCGCTATCACACATGTTGGCGTATATGCGCTTGGAGGCGAATAATTATCGCTGGCGCTTCAATTTGGTGACGGGGGAAGTGCGCGAAGGCGATATCTGTGATCTAAATACCGAGTTT
>LIDE01000061.1 GCA_001438605.1 SAR92 bacterium BACL16 MAG-120619-bin48
TAATTCACAGGTGACTATCCTAGGCGCGGTGGTTTATTTAGCCAATGTTAACAGGCTTGAAGTGCTGGCTAGCTGCGGTGAGTTAAACGTCAATCGTATCGATGGCGTTGCCGAAAAACATTCGATCACAACTCATGGCAGCAAATTCAATTCTTTTACAATAAAATGGCAGCGGCCGTTTTTGTGTGTGGGGTATTGAGCTAAAAAGGCGGCATACTGATAAGCAGATCGACCAGTTTGGACGTCAGGAAGATAAGTTCCGCGCTGCTCTCACGTTGAACTATAAGTTTGATTAGGATAGTAACATCCCATAGAAAAGGATTGAACAATGTTATTGAAACCTAAGAATGATGAATGAGATTCCTTTAGAGGTTTTTTAAACGGACTGATCCTCAGCGCCATACTGTGGGGAGTGATTATCGGTTCTATTTGGTATCTATCATGTTAATTGGCGGAAACAGGAATAACTAAGGTGAAGAAGCATAAAGGAATTATTTTGGCCGGCGGCTCAGGGACAAGGCTTCATCCCATCACGCTTGCCGCCTCAAAACAGCTACTGCCTGTCTATGACAAGCCGATGATCTACTATCCGCTATCAGTGCTTATGCTAGCTGGGATTCGCGAGGTGCTGATTATTTCAACCCCGGTTGATTTGCCAGGATTTCAGCGCATGCTGGGCGACGGCAGTCAATTTGGTATTCGCATCTCCTATGCTCGGCAACCCTCGCCGGATGGCTTGGCGCAGGCATTTATTATTGGCGAAGATTTTATTGGTGAGGACAATGTCGCACTGATTCTTGGGGATAATATTTTCTGTGGCCCTCATTTTACCGATAAACTCGCTAATGCTGTAGCCCGTCAGGAGGGTGCAACGATCTTTGCTTACCATGTCAACGACCCCGAGCGTTTTGGCGTCGTCGCCTTTAACAATGATGGCAAGGTTACCAGCATCGAAGAGAAACCAAAGACCCCAAAATCCAAATATGCCATCACCGGCCTCTACTTTTATGACAACGATGTTATTAAAATCGCCAAGGCCATTAAACCCTCGGCGCGAGGTGAACTCGAAATCACCGACATTAATACTGCTTACCTCGCACGCGGGGATTTAAATGTTAGCTTGCTGGGGCACGAATTCACGTGGCTCGATACAGGCACTCACGACGCCTTGCTTGAAGCTGGACAATTTGTGCAAACCATAGAGCATCGCCAAGGACTCAAAGTTGCCTGCCTGGAAGAAATAGCCTACCGGCGCGGCTGGATCAGCGCAGAGGGGCTACAGCAGCAGGCGAGTGCGCTGATAAAAACCGGTTATGGTCAATACTTACAAAAGGTCTTAGAGGGTTATTGATGAACGTTATCGCAACCAAGATACAAGATGCAGTGATTATTGAACCCAAGGTGTTTGGTGATCAGCGCGGGTTTTTCCTCGAAACCTACCAACAGCAGCGCTACCGCGAGTTGGCGAATATACAATTACCCTTGGTGCAGGATAATCACTCACGCTCCACCAAAGGGGTTCTGCGCGGACTCCATTTTCAAAAAACAAAGCCGCAAGGAAAGCTTGTCAGAGTCGCGCGCGGCGAGGTGTTTAATGTGATCGTCGATCTGCGCAAACATTCCCCCAGTTTTGGTCAGTGGCAGGGGGTATGGCTATCAGAAGAAAATTATCGGCAATTTTGGTTGCCGCCGGGAACCGCTAATGGCTTTTTGGTCACCTCCGAGACCGCAGATATTGAGTATAAATGCACCGATTTCTATGACCCTAAGGATGAAGTCTGCCTCCTTTGGAATGATCCCGATATCGCCATTGAATGGCCCGCAATCACGCCGATTCTGTCAGAAAAAGATACGTTAGGACAACGGTTCAAGGATCTAACTGCATGAAACTACTCATTACCGGTGCTGCAGGTCAACTCGGGCAAGCCTTTGCCGCGGAGTTGAGTGCGCAGACAACATCTACATTTTGTGCCTTTAGTCGCGCCGATTTGGATATCACCTCTGCCGAGCACGTCAACGCCGTTATTGTTCGTGAACAGCCTGATGTCGTGATCAACACTGCCGCCTACACGCAGGTTGATCCGCCTGAAGCAGGGGACGACAGCGCCTATTTGGTTAATGAAACCGGCCCCGCCAACCTCGCCGAAGCCTGCCGTCGCCACGATATCCCGCTGATACACTTTTCCACCGACTATGTTTTTAATGGCAGTAAAAAAGGGCCCTGGCGGGAAGGCGACGCCACCGGCCCCTTGAATTTTTACGGCGCCAGTAAGCTCGCGGGAGAAGAGGCTATTAGACAAATTCATAAAAAGCATCTTATCTTTCGCAGCAGCTGGATCTTCTCTGAATTTGGTCGCAACTTTGTCAAAACCATGCTTCATGAAGGCTCTTTGCGAGAGCAGATATCGGTGGTCAGCGATCAAATCGGCAAGCCAACCTGCGCCCGAGAGCTTGCTAAATTGACCCTAGCGTTGCTGCCATCCGTCGACAATCAGTGGGGAACCTACCATCTAGCTCAGCCGCAGGTTGTCAGCTGGCACGGCTTCGCTGAAGAAATCTTCACCACAGCGCGCCGAATCGACAGCGACTACTGGAACAACCATCTAGTTGTCCAGCAGGTGAAGCCGATATTAACAAAAGACTACCCCACCCATGCTCAGCGCCCCATTAATTCAGCGCTGGAGAGTGGTAAATTTGAATCAACATTTGGACTAATTATAAAAGATTGGCGGCAATCTCTTGCGGAAACTTTAGGAGCCTTGCAAGCGAATGACTGAGTACTCCCCGAAAAATATTCTTGTCACCGGCGGTGCAGGATTTATTGGCTGCAACTATGTGCGCTATATGTTGGCACGCTATGAGCAGATCACTATTGTTAACTTGGATAAACTCACCTACGCAGGCAGTCTGGATAACCTGAAAAACTTGCCCGATGAAACTCGCCATAGGTTTGTTCAGGGCGATATATGCGACCAGTCGCTGGTGACGCAACTACTTCAACAGTACCACATCGATACCATCGTTCATTTTGCCGCCGAAAGCCACGTGGACCGCTCTATCAGTGGGCCGGCCGAGTTTATTAAAACCAATGTGGTCGGCACGCTTGCGATGCTTGAGGCGGCCAGAGACGTTTGGCATCAAAGATACGGCCTACATCATGAAAAGTGCCGTTTTCATCATATATCCACGGACGAAGTCTATGGCGCATTAACCGCTGCCGACGCGCCGTTCGCCGAGACTACCGCCTACGCACCCAGATCGCCATACTCGGCCTCAAAAGCGGGCTCGGATCATTTAGTTCGGGCTTGGCACCATAGCTACGGCATGCCTGTTACTACAACCAATTGTTCTAACAATTACGGTCCATACCAGCATAGTGAAAAGTTTATACCCACAGTGATCCGCGCATGCATAGAGCAGCAGCCGATCACTATTTATGGCGACGGCAGCAATATTCGAGACTGGCTCTATGTCGGCGATCACTGCGTGGCGATCGATGCCGTTATTCGCAAGGGGCGGTTTGGAGAAGCCTATAATATTGGTGGTATAAACGAGTGGGCCAATATCGATATCTGCGCTGTAATTTGTGATCTCATGGATCAGAAAAGGCCGCACGCAAAACCACATCGTCGGCTTATAACCTTTGTTGCAGACCGACCTGGGCACGACTGGCGTTATGCCATTAATGCTGCAAAAATCTTTAGAGACATTGGCTGGCAGCCACGAGAAACGTTTGAGACTGCTATTCTAAAAACGGTGACTCAATTCTTAGGCGCGCAATAGGGAAAAAGCGCATAGCCATAAAAAAGGGGCATTATCATGTTAGGCAACCAGCCATCGCCGTTAGTCGAGGATGAAATGGATTCGAGAGAAATTGCCGCGGTACTTTGGCGGATATTTAGATCGGTGCTGGCGGCACTGATAAGACAGAGCAGACCGCCGTCGAAATATTCAGCATGGAGCTCTGCAAACAATTATCCGACCGGCTAATTGTTTGCAAAGACAAAACCAGTGGGCTGAGTATTATTCCTCAACCCTTGCTGAGTAGTCGTTAGAGCCCTGCATATCCGCTATCATCAGCTTTATGCTCGGGCGAAAAATGAAGTGGGTTAATAATATTGATTGCCTGCAGGAGCGCATTGCTAAAACGGTAGTTACAGATATGAAACAGGTTGTGTACCAGATTGTTAAAGAACAGATCGAGAGCAATACGGTCGCTCAGGCAAGTTCTGAGTATGCGTTTATCACTGTGAGTCCAACGATGAAGCTCGAGGAAAAGTCCACCCAAAGCGCGTCTTGATCTGTTTATTAGTGACTTTGAGGGCCTTTGCTATAACCTTCTTTAATTCGGCGCTATTTGTCCTCCCGTCCCCAAAAAGCGACATGCCAAGTAAATTAGGCCGAGAGGCTCGGGGTGACTTCTGTGGGCTAGGGTTGTGACTGTTTGATCAAAAACTTTAGGAGCTGGTGCAGTAGAACAGGGCTCCATTTGTCATTACGGCTGGCCGCTTCTCACAATTGGTTTAATGCTCTGGTCCTGGCTCTGTAAACTTCCCCTTTCAACCACGTTAGTTATAAACGTATAATCGCCCTTGCGCTGCTGAGCATCTGTGAAAGGACGCATGAATAGAGGCTCATCGTTCGCAATTAATTTAACAGTCTTAACAATAGAGAGCCCCTATGCGAGTTGTTTTAAAGTCACTGCGTCTGTTCCTATTATCTTTCCCACTAACCTTCTCGTCAGTAGCCGTGAGCCAAAACGGCGCAAGTGATGCACTAGCACTGTGTAAGGATCTTTCGCCTACCAACAGGGCAATGGCTAAGAGCGCTGGTTATGACGTTGACGCAATCTGCTCTGGGTTGTCACAAATGACTGCTCCTGCTGCTGCACAGGCGAAGTCGGAGGCTATAACTCCGCGCCCAATTGCTGCGCAGGAAACGATAGCTGATCAAGTTGTCCCGACTGCGGTAGTTGGAGTGACTGCCCCAAAACCTCCGCGCAGCCTCAAGCCTTTTGGTTATGATTTGTTTGCCGGGACCCCCAACACTTTTGCGCCTGTAACTAATGTCCCGGTTTCGCCTGATTACCTGCTGGGGCCAGGCGATATGCTTCAAGTCATGTTTTATGGCAAAACAAACGCCTCTTTCTCTTTGGAGATCAATCGAGATGGCACTGTTAACTTTCCTGAACTAGGTCCGGTTGGGTTGGCAGGCTTAACCTTCCAAGAAGCTAAGGATATGTTGCAGACTAGGATTGCTGCGCAGATGATTGGCGTTCAGGCCAGTATTAGCATGGGTCAATTACGATCGATGCAAATTTTTGTTCTAGGCGAAGCCTTCAAGCCCGGCGCTTACACTGTGTCTTCTCTGTCGACCATTACGCATGCGCTATTTGTGAGTGGTGGCGTAAGCAATATTGCATCGCTGCGAAATATCCAGCTAAGGCGAGCAGGTAAGGTTATTGCGAGCCTTGATCTCTACGACTTGCTGTTGAGAGGCGACACCAGTAATGATGTAAGACTTCAGTCGTCTGATGTGATCTTCGTTCCAACGGTGGGTGATCTTGTGTCGGTGGATGGCCAAGTGCTTCGTCCCGCAATTTATGAACTTAAGGGCGGCGAGAGTGTGCAAGACTTAATTGTGCTTGCGGGCGGGCTTGGGCCAAAAGCGTATTCCAGCAGTGCGCGCATTGAGCGTATTGATGGCAAGGGCTTTTTGACCATACTTGACCTTGATCTTACTCGGAATGTTGTACGAAAGACGGCGTTGAAGGCTGGAGATGGCTTGTACATTGATGCCATTAAAGATCGGCTTGAAGATATAGTGAGCTTGGCAGGCCATGTTTATTATCCGGGGAGTTTCTCTTGGCAAGACGGTATGCGTCTCTCTGATCTGATTTCAAGTCTAGATCAGTTCCCTCCGGGTCTTGATCTTGATTACGCGGTCTTATCCCGTGAAAATCCAGTGACCGGCGATATCTCTGCGATAAAGTTCAGTCCTTCTTCAGTTATTCAGTCTGTTAACAATAAAGATGATTTAGAGCTAAAATCCCGCGATAAAATTGTACTATTTTCGAAAAAGGAAGCTCGTTCTGACGCTTTAGCCCCCTTGGTATCCGCATTATTATCGCAGACGAAACAGGGAGACTTGGCTAGAGTGGTCGGCATAACAGGAGCGGTACAATTCCCAGGCACTTATCCCTTGACGGAAGGGGTCAGATTGAGCGATTTAGTTCTTGCCGCTGGTGGATTGTCTGTTGATTATCCGGAGATGAACTACGCGTTACTCGTGCGTGAGCATGCGGAGAACGACGGCTATATAGAAACCATGCAGGTTGATCTCGCTTCCGCAATAGATCAACCTGGATCCCCCGCAGATCTGCTCCTCTCAGCAAAGGACCAGCTAGTTCTGTTTTCGATTAATGGTCCACGGTCAGAACGATTACAGCCATTGATCGACAAACTTTCCGCCCAAAAGAAGTATAACGAGCCCCCTCAAATAGTCGATATTGGAGGTACGGTTCGTTTTCCTGGCGCGTATCCACTGACATCAGGCATGGGTGTTGAGGAACTCATCATCGCTGCGGGTGGCTTGACGGAAGGGGCTTATTACGGTTCGTTGGAAGTGTCTCGAAGAGATCTTTCCGATCCAGAAATGGCAAGGGTGAAAGTCTTAGAGCTAAGCGTGTCGGATTTAATGGATGCTGATTCAACCCCGTTTTTATTGCAGCCAAAGGATGTAGTGACGCTTAAAACCCTGCCTGAGTATCAGGAAGTGGACACGGTCACTTTATCCGGTGAGATTGTTTTCCCTGGTCAATACAAAATTGCGCGCGGTGAGACTCTGTCCAGTGTTGTTGCAAGAGCCGGTGGTTTTACGGATCAGGCTTTTGTAGAGGGGGCCGTCTTTTCTCGCCTTGAGCTGCGTAAAACTGAGGAAGAGGCGCTGGCTGATTTAAAGAGGCGCTTGTCGGAGCAGCTAGCGGCGGATCAGCTTACCGATGTCAACTCGGGGGTTGAGATTGATAATCAGTCTACACAGATTAAGGAGTTGACGTTGGCTCGGCTGTCAGCTGCCAAAGCAGTCGGTCGACTCGTTATTCCTCTTAAAGCGATTATTGATGGCACCGTTAATGATGTGATACTAAGCGACGATGACCGGTTGAACATCCCGCGGCTTAAGCAAGAAGTGACTGTTGTTGGAGAGGTGCAGCGTTCGGCCTCACATCTATTCGATAAGCGTTTAAGATTAAAGGATTACCTCGAGGCCAGTGGTGGATTTACGAATGATGCCGATGAAGGCAGACTTTATATCATAAAGGCGAGCGGCGAAATTGTGCTGGCGAAGCGGAGGGGTTTATTTAAATTTCTTCCAAAGACTGCGAAAATAGAACCTGGCGACTCAATAGTGGTGCCGCTTGATACCGATGATTCAGAGATACAGGGAATAAGTTTATTGGCGGAAGTCAGCAAAATTATTTATGAGCTTGCACTGGGTGCGGCGGCCATCAACAGTTTTAAGTAAGTGCGCCGTGTCGGCAACCCTCTCTCAGAGGGCTGGGTGGATAGCGGGTCTAAAGATGATTCGCGCAACAAAATAAAACAGAGGCAGTGAACGTGCAAACAGAGAGTCCAGTAACGCAGGTCTATGACGATGAGATTGATCTGCGAGAGCTTTTTTCGGTGCTGTGGGCCGGCAAGCGATTGATTGTTGCCATCACCGGTGTTTTTGCCGTTGTATCAGTGATTTACGCGCTCTCAGTCCCTAACGAATACAAAGCCTCTGCTGTAGTGGCGCCGGCGCAGTCTGGCTCGTCGTCGCTCGGCGCGATGGCAGGCAAGTTGGGCGGTTTGGCATCACTGGCGGGAATCAATATCGGCTCTGGGGAGGGTGGTGAGACCCTCGAGGCGATGGAGATAATCCAGTCATGGGGCTTTATTGATGAGTTTATTGTAAGGCATGAGCTGCAGGTTGCGGTCTATGCTGCACGAGGCTGGAACAGGTCTGGGGACAGGCTTGAGATTGATGGTTCGATCTATGATGAAGCCGAGGGCCAGTGGTTAATGGAAGATGATACCGGAGAGCCTCGTGCCCCGACCAGCTGGGAGCTTTACAAAACGTTTATAGGGAGGCTCGCTGTATCTCAAGACAAGACATCCGGCATGATCACTGTTTCACTGGAATACTATTCCCCTGCGTTGGCGAGGGAGTGGGTAGAGTTATATGTTCGTGCTATCAATGACCATATGCGTGAGCGAAAACTTGAGCAGGTCAATAGAAATATTGAATACCTTGCAGCGCAGATTGATAAGACTGCGATTTCAGAGATGCGGGAGGTGTTTTATCAATTAATCGAAGAGCAGACCAAGGCCAAGATGCTCGCCGAGGCGAGTCCAGAGTACGCCTTTGTGACTGTGAGTCAGGTTATGTTGCCTGAAGAAAAATCCAAGCCGAAGCGAGCTCTAATATGTATTCTTGGAACGCTTCTAGGCGGCATGCTGTCAGTCCTCTATGTGCTTGTCCGGCACTATGTGTTCAGCGAAAAGACTCTCTAAGTGATGTGTCGTAGCGCGGGTTCAATTTAACATGCACCTCCCTAAAATGAATGCCAAGCTTTTGATCATGGCCTTGCTTGCGTTGCTGTTGCTGGGTGTGAATGGGGTTTTGGCGATATTGTGGTTCCAATGGATGGCCGGATGGCGTTTTGCGCTTGATGACGCGCATAAGCACGGAATTCATCATTCAGAATCCTCACGGCTTGGCGGCCTGGCGGTGTTCAGTGCTGTTCTGATATTGATGCTGTGGGGCGGGGTGACTGACCTGTCGCGATACGTGTCTGATGTTGAGCGTTCAGGCTCTCATCCTTATGGCTTTTTGGCGATTGCGCTCTGTGCGTTCGTGGGCTTATCCGAAGATGTACGCCGTGATTTTCTGACCCCTCGCACGCGCTTGGGACTCAAGTTTCTTGTTTTCGTTGTAATTTTGTTCCTATGGCCAGAGATACAGCCAACATCGCTGGGCTTTGAGCCGCTAGACAGCATGCTGCAAACACCTATGCTTGGCCTTATTCTCGCTGCGGTTTTTTTAGTCGGGTTTTTGAATGCATTTAATATGGCCGACGGCGCAAATGGGCTAATGCCTGGCGTGATGACCTGCGCCATGCTGATATTTTATCTGCAGTCGGATAGAATGGTTGATGAAGCCCTCTTCACAGCCTTTGCAGCGTTCCTTCT
>LIDE01000062.1 GCA_001438605.1 SAR92 bacterium BACL16 MAG-120619-bin48
AATCCTATTACCGTCATCAAACGGGTCAGTTAGGAACGGTACGTTCATACAAATTTGGCAGGTTTAGCCCGCCGCCCTGTGGTAGGGGAGTTGAGTAGCGATTACAAGTAACCCGCGAAGTTGCTTCATTTAGGAGCGATGAATAGAATTTAAAGACGGTAACCTTGAGCGACTGTGCCTAGACTAATGCGTCACTCAACAGCCCAC
This sequence comes from SAR92 bacterium BACL16 MAG-120619-bin48, assembly GCA_001438605.1. Classification (GTDB taxonomy): domain Bacteria; phylum Pseudomonadota; class Gammaproteobacteria; order Pseudomonadales; family Porticoccaceae; genus HTCC2207. Next base: position 208 of record LIDE01000062.1, read on the forward strand.
GCCCTGAACTGCACTGGGAACAGAGAACGTCAGCCTATGATATCTACAACTAGGTATATACCAAGACTGACAATGAGCATTCGGCCAGACAACCGATTCTGTAAATTGACGGTTCGCACATCGCGCTCTATGGTGGGGTCAAGCTGGTAACTACCTGACCTCCAGCGAGGCACTAACAATTTTTCAAATAATGAATGCGACGCCTCAGTCCTCCGCAGTCAAACCCACTTGAAGCCATCGCAAATTCACACCCAGACGTTCCGCACCCGGATTGGTCCAGACATAGGTAATGGTCTTTCCTGTTTGATTGTCAATTAAACCCAATTTAAGTACTGCGACTCGCGTATTTTGATAGGTCAAATTAGCTAAATCTACACTGTAACCACTATCGATACCCTTCTCAGTCAATAGGGCGATCTTTTGACCCTCGTTATGTATTCTCAAATCAGCAATAAATACCGAACCTTCGGGGTCTTTTGAGTCTGGAAAGAGTAGGCTATTTTTGATTGTTGCCCAGCCTTTAAAATAACGTACCTTGCGATTTTTGTAACGGCCATCACGGACGATCTGTTTATTATCGGCTTCATCGTAAGCACCGTCGGTCAACCAGATCGTTGATTCTGTGAGCATTAGATTGTCCTCTAGATAGATATCCAGGCCTTTTTCAATAGCAGAGCCATGGCAGGTTTCGGGGTTGACCTGCCCGATATAATGATCATCATGAAACCGCCAAAACACATCGCAGCCATCCCTATAGGTCAATTCCTGATGACTAATATCGGCAAGTAACACTGGATTTTTATCGCCGCCCCTATATCTACTCTCACTTTTAAAGCGGTGAATCGCCAAACGTATCGCCTGGCTTTTGTCGTCCCATGTCACAGAATATAGGCGCTGACGGTAAACTGCCTCAGAGTCACCACTCAGGTGCTGCTTTACGAAGAAGGTATGCTCGCCAATATTTGGCGCGGCTACGAGCTTGATTATATGGTGTGTATAGGCATGTCTCTCTTGTTCGTCTATATTATCTTCGTTCTGTTGCCACACCTGCTCATTATTATTGAACTCGCCGTCCAGCCAACTCAAAAATCGCGACATGTTACGATCTTCATAATCACTATCGGCGATGACCGTACCCTGCCCGCCCATAAATAATACGACAGTAACACAACATACCCTAACCGTAGATCCTATAAAATTCCCCACCATGACCGCGCCCTCTTAGTTGTATTTATAATCCACCCATCAATCGTTCACCGCAAGGCGAATATTTTTATGGGAACTGCATTGGCAACCCATAATTAGCCAGCCTAAACGTGCACACCGGATTCAATCTAAACGCCTTGTTATCCCCGCGCTGGCTTGGCTCGAGCTCAAGGCTGGTGATACCGCCTTGCACCTCGTTCGTGTACGTGGCAGGGAGGGTTTGAACTTCGGCTATTATATGAGCTGGACGGTTGGTGTAAAAAAGCCCAAAAATCAAAAATTATTTGAAACTATCCCCCGACTGACTTACTTTCGCGACAATGGACTGGAGGTCACCCACGTGACTCAGACCATTAGCGCCTGTGCCGCGTCCTCTGAAAGCGCCCTTGCATTGAATGTTCCGGAGTGAAGCCCATTACTTAGCCTTACTAGACGTTCATACAACAAGGTTAACAATCAAGAGCACCTCATGGACCACCTCCATGTGCTCTATAATCCTGAGCTGTTCCAATACAAAATGGACCTCAAACTTGACTGACGCTCGGCGTCAGCACTAAAAAAATCAAATCTCCCTCCATCTACTTGGAGGCTTTAATGCTCCCAAATCACTGCGATTTTAACGCGCCGAGGGCTCACACCATCAATCACAATACTCTGATGCACCCTGACACCATACTCTCCTTAATTTATAATCATTAAAACCGGAACAAAAGTTAGTAGTAATAAACGCCCCACATCGGCAATGGCGAAGGGTATCACCCCTAAGTAAATATTTTTCAACCCCAGCTCAGGTTTTATTCCGTATAAGACAAACACGTTCATGCCTATTGGCGGTGTAATCAAGCCAATCTCCATTACTATCACATTAATTATCCCCCACCAAATTGGATCATAGCCAAGACCTGTTACTAAAGGAAACACGAAAGGAAGCGTGACAACCATCGCCGCGACGGTGTCAAAGATACTCCCAAGAATAATATACATGACCTCCAGTAATAAAATAATCACTAGGGGTGGCAGCCCACTATTACCGATGACTTTAACAATTTCAGCTGGCAGCCCTGTTAATGTCATTGAATATGAATAGATACCAGCCCCGATCAGCACGAGATAAATCATTCCCGTAGTTGATGCCGTATCCAAAATACTTCTATTTAAACTAGATTTGCCAATTTTTCCACGTTTCCATGCGATTAATAATGATAAAGTCACGCCCACGCTGGCAGCTTCATTTATGGTTAGAAACCCCGAATAAAGTCCTCCACCGACGCACAACACAAGCACTAAAAACGAAAACGCCTGCCTCGCAGCATTGATTCGCACATCAGCGCCGACTCTATCAAGTGCAGGCGCTTCATCTGGGTTTCTACGCACCACATAAACTATCGCAAAAAGGTAAAATGCTACTCCAAGAATTGCGGGGATTACAGCAGCCACAAAAAGCTTATTAATCGCTTGTTCAGTCAAAATACCATAAAGAATAAGCACAATCGAGGGCGGCACAATAATACCCAGGGTAGAGCCAGCCGCAATCGACCCCGCGGCAAGCTTGTTGCCATAGCCATAGCGCATCATCTCCGGCAATGCCATTTTGGTCATGGTTGCCGTCGTAGCCACTGATGAACCACAGATGGCGCCAAAACCGGCCGATGAAACAATGGTTGTCATAGCCAACCCCCCAGGACGGTGCCCAAACAGGCTGGCAGACAGACGGTATATATCGCGGGGCAACTCCGCCAAACTAGCCAAATTACCCATAAGAACAAACATAATCACCAAGGCCAACTCTGGACTTGATAGGGCATGGAAAATCTCAATTGGTATAATTTCCAACGCGGGATCTAATCCAATTAATATAGCACTCGTAAGCGTGCCTGCTAGAATCATTGCAATGGCTATAGGTACCTGCAAAAAAATCAATACAAACATCAACAGAAACGACGCACCACCTAGTAAAAGCGGGCTCATATAACTTCTCTCGGATTTTCAATATCATTTAATCCAAACACAATCATAAACTGTACACACGCCGACAGCAGAAAGACTAAAACCGTGGCCCAAACCCATGGCGCTAACGCAATATCTAATGTACTGGTGGTCCGGCCCGCCTCATCGAAATTTATGGCGATTTTCGATAGCCCATAGCTTGAATATACAAAGAAAGCTAACGTAAGAATATGACCAAATTTAGTTCCTAGTTTACCCACTCTATCACCCGCTATATGGCTAAGAATACGGACGGTTATATTGCTCCCACGCATCAAACTAACAGGAAAGCAGGATGCAACCACCACGGCAAAGATAAACTCAGTGACGTCATGTAGACCTACAACCCGGACAGCACCGCTAAACCGCAAAATTGCATCCAACATAGTTAGGGTCGTTACTACCATCAATGCTGTTAAGGCTGCCAGCGCAAGGCCATGTATTAGCTTTAGAAGCATTAGCGCATAGCCTTAATGATAGATTCAGATCTATCGAGTAGCCTAGCTCGTCTTGAGTCATCACCAACCCAATCGTTGATCACAAAATGTCTCTTTGCTTGTAACGCAGCCCGCAGCTCCGCGTCCATTGGCGTCGCTATTACAGCCCCATTTTCTTTAAAGCGGCCCTCATAAATATCGCTGTATGCATCGTAAGCCTGCCCCGCTCGCCGGGATAAAGCCAGACCACTATTATCATCAATTATGGTTTTCATTTCATCAGGAAGGGATTCAAAACGTTCCTTATTCATTATAATTGCAAAGGTCAACACGCCAACAGGAGCTTCAACAAAATAGTCCACAAAATCACTCTGATGAAAGATTGCTAGCCCTGACCAGCCTTGAATTAACCCATTAATAGTGCCTCGTCTTAACGCTTCCGTGGCCGTAGCTGCATCCAACACCTCTGGGGTAGCTCCAAGTGCATATACATATTCTCCCTGAACCTGCCCAGCCGCTCTGATCTTTAACCCCTTGTAATCACTAAGATTCCTGACAGGGCGTTGGGTAAACAATCGGCCCGGCTCTGAGGCAAATAATGCTAATACTTTTACATGTTCAAACCCGGACAGTAAGCCTTCTTCAAAAAGTTTCCAAGCTAAAATCGAGGCCTCTTCGCCTGTATTGGTTAAGCCCGGCATTTCTAACACCTCAGCATCCCTAAAGCGCCCAGAATGCATAGATAAAAAGACAAAGGAAACGTCGCTGACACCTTTTTCTGTGAGTAGATACTGTCTATGCGGCCCGCGACCCAGTGCACCACCATAATAGCTAACAAACTTTATTCGCCCAGCGGACTTGTTTTCGATACTCTCCGACCAAGGCGCCATGATTTTAGACACCGCAACCGATTGCAGTGGTAAATAATTGGACATGCGTAAACGGATTGACTCCTGAAACCCTGCAGCTGGGACCACCACAATTAAACCTATAATACAGACTAGGACTAAACGCATTACCCACCCATCCCTAATTTCGGTATTGGGAAATCGGTCAATGGAATTGACACGGTTTTCTCTTCAGTAAACAGGAGTCTACTCCACTCGCCACCATCACGACCTACGCCAGAATGTTTAAATCCACCAAAGGGCGCCCGCAATTCTCGCACCAGAGGTGTATTTACCCAAATAACTCCTGCCCTAATCTCCGCCTGCGCGCGCATTATTTTCCGAATATCTGTAGACCAAACATATGCAACTAGACCAAATTTGCTATCGTTAGCAATCGCATATGCCTCAGCTTCGGTATCGAACGAAAGAATGGTGGCAAAAGGGCCAAAAATTTCCTCTTGGCAAACCACCTGCTTATTGTCTTTAGCGCGGACCACAGTTGGCTCAAAGTAATACCCCTTGTTAAATCCCTCGGCTAGTTTGCCGCCCGTCAGAATTTCAATACCTTTATGCTCTCTGGCCATTGCAGCAAAACGTCCAACCCTATCTAACTGCGCCTTTGAGATAAGCGGGCCAATCTCGCTCGACATGTCCATAGGGTCACCAATTTTAAGCTTTTTTGTTCGCGCAACGAACGCTTTGATGAACTTATCTTCGATAGACTTTTCCACCAAAATGCGCGAGCCAGCGAGGCATTGCTGACCATTGTTAGAAAAAATTGCCACCAAAGCCGCATCTAAAGCACGGTCGAAATCGGCATCTGCAAAAATAATATTCGCTGACTTACCGCCAAGCTCTGTGACACTGCGTTTTAGGGTTCTGCCTGCCTCAGCACTAATAATTCGACCGGTTTCTGTACCGCCAGTAAAGGCAATAACATCGACATCCTCATTGGCTGTTATTGCCGCACCTGTAACATGACCCGCACCATTTACCATGTTGATTACGCCGTCAGGCAAGCCGGCTTCACTCAAAAACTCCATAAAGCACATGAACCCTAACGGAGTTAATTCAGAAGGCTTGAACACACAGCTATTGCCAAAGGCTATGGCTCCAGCCAGTTTCATGCTAGCTAGTGCCATGGGAGCATTCCATGGTGCGATTATCCCAGCTACGCCAACGGGTTCCCTGCCAACGTAGGTTATATAATTAGCGTTTTGATCATAAACTGGGTTTGATGATTGGGAAATAAATTCTGCAAAAAACTCAAAATTCATTGCGCTCCTAGGAATTTGCCGACCATAGACTTGAGCAATTGGAATACCCGTATTGGAGACCTCCATTTTAGCAATGACATCTTTATTTTCAAGGATAAGATCACGTAGCCTTAGTAAAACAGTTTTACGATCATCAACGCTGGCCTTAGACCAAACGCCACTTCTAAAGGTTTCTTTAGCGCACTGCACTGCAAGCTCGACTTCAGTTACATCAGCCTCAACTAACATTGATATGGACTCATCTGTGGCAGGACAAATAATCGGCAATCGTCTCGCCCTCGGATTTGGATCTATCCATTTACCATTAATAAAACTAGTTACCTCTTTCGGAATTTTATCGCCAATGTCTACCATTATTATTCCTTTAAACCCCATAAAACCTGTGGATTTGGTTGTAGCTTCAGGATTGATAAGCCTTCAAGACACATGGCATAATTTGACGATATTGCTAATACCTCCATATCAGAAGACACATTTAATAAGGAAAGTGACGGCATACCCGTTCCTGATATCAAAATGGCGTCAGTCCTCAATTTTTTCAGTCTTTCGATTGCAGACCGAGCATCACTAGAATGAAGGTCATATATTCCATAGGTATCATCGCTTACAATCTGTACTTGTTCTTTTGCGACAACATCAAAGCCTTCACTATTCCAAAAATTTTCGGCCGCGGTATATAGCCAATTAGGGTACGGCGTAGCAATGGCAATGGTATTTACCTGATTTAACTGGAGCCAGTTTTTCAAGGCATCTGCTGCAAAAACAATATGTTCCACACCCAAAATATCAGCTGTTTCTGATTTAATTTTCGTTATCTCGTCCCGCCCCAGTAAATAGCTAGAGGCAGTACAGCCAAACATTAATCCATCTAGCTGTAGCCCTGCATACTGAGTTCTAACGAAGTGAGGTAGTTTTCGCGCATAGTCTTTAAGCCGCGTAGCCGGATCATCGCTATCGCTATTAAGACGCATCGTGAAACATTCAACACCATGCGGCAATAATCGGCGTACCTCAGCTTCAACAGTAGGGTTGGCTTGGGGTGTTCCAAGCCCCAGTCGCCCCTCCCAACCATACTCTCGAACTGCTCTTCTCATTCAGTAATTGCCCGCGATTTATGCAGTCCTGATAGCATACTCGATGTAAGTAAAAACTCCCGAGATGCGGCAGGGTCAGCTGCAATAGCCTGCATGCGTGATAATTCCTGTCGCCGCGCTGCAGGGTCACGTTCCTGCATGCGCGAGCGATTTTTATGAGATTGTTTTAATATTTCATCTTTTGCAATCGGTAGCCGTTGTTTGGTATATAGGTCCAAAAGGGTTACATTCGCTTCACCGCGATACACCTTTGGTAATTTTTCAGTTAAACTCCAAGCATCGTGGATACCACCATTCATACCCATACCACCAGATGGGCTGTTCATATGCGCTGCATCGCCGACAAATAAAATTCTGCCGACACGGTAGTCTTCCAAAACACGCTGATGAATGCGGTACGGCCTAATTTCTTCTACGTCATAAGGCGTATCTTTAGGAACAATTCTTTGTAGCTTTTCTTCAATATTGGCAGGGTGTAATGCGTCTTCCAGCGCTTGGTTCTTGTCGGCATATAAACTGCAGCGCCAAACATCAGGCAATCGCAATAACGAAAAAGTGCCCTCTGAGAACCATATATAATTAACATTGGACAATCCCTCAATATGCTCATGAAAGGGAAACTTAGTGGTAACCAAAATAGTAGTCTCAGGGTACGTGTGACCTTCAAATTTTAGACCCAACGATTTTCTAACAAAACTCCGAGCACCATCGGCAGCAATCATATACGGCGTTGTTATTGAATAGTTTTTTCCTGACAAATCTTTGACCTGAAGCGCAACGCCATCCCCGTCTTGCGTAAAGCCGCCAAGTTCATGCCCCATACGTAAGTCAACATCCGCCATACCTCCTATTTGCTTAGTTGCCAATTCACAGAGGACGTTTTGCTCTACCTGCAATCGAAACGGATATTTTGTATCTTGACTAATGTGGGCAAGATCGAATTCTGCCTTTTCTCCCGTTTCATGCATACGTATCTGCCACATGGGTGTTTTTAACCCTCGCGCCAACAACCCCTCTGTTAAGCCAAAATCATCCAGCATTTCTAAGGTTGGGGGATGAAAGGTGCTCGCACGTAGGTCATTTTGTACTTGGGCGTTTCGCTCAAGTATAATTACGGGAACTCCGAAACTCTGAAGACGCAGCGCAGCCACCAAACCAACCGGACCTGCCCCCACTATAACAACGGGATCAAACATTGGCCTCTCCTAAATTCACGATACGTAATTCGAAACCTGCTACATAACAACACGATGGTTCCCCCCCAGTAGCGCGCTACAGCAATACTAGCACCTATCATGTAACGCTGCATGACGGGAGCAACGCCGAGGTACAGTGTTTTGAGCAGCACTTCATTCTCACTGATATTGGGGACATCAGCCTGCTGCAATGCAAAGTCATCGTGTTTGACCACGCCAACTGGCCGACTTGCCAGCACCCATTGCTTCATAGTTTTCGGTAATAATGACATAGGCCCAATTTCAATTATTTAACAGTGCAATGGTTTAACCTCGGTATTGATAATACTTAGCCCGTATCAACACCGCCGAACTAGTGGCGACTAATCGTTAGCCCGCTAGCTATAAGACTGTCACCTCGACTACCGCTTTACCCACATTTTCGCCATCCATTAGTCTGCAAAAAGCGCCTGGAGCAGCCTCCAGACCTACGGCCTTGTCCTCTGGCATTTTTAACCGGCCGTCGAGCACATAAGGTAGGCATTCGGCAATAAATTTATCTCGACGTGATTCAAAATCATAAACCACCAGGCCATAGACTATGGCGCGGGCTTTTATCCAGTTCCCTGGTGGCGGGCCAGCGGCTCTTGTCTCTTTGTTGTACTCGGCCATCAATCCACACAG
>LIDE01000063.1 GCA_001438605.1 SAR92 bacterium BACL16 MAG-120619-bin48
GCGGGTTTGTTTTTACCCTGCTATTTATTGTCACCGTGGCGACAATTGTTGGCTTTGTGCTGAGTAAGAACTAGGCGCGAACGCGCTAAAACTGCCACTCGGTGCGGCCAGCAAAACTGTCGCTGTTGTTGGTGAAGCGCACAAACGACGGCGTGACGCGGTAAAAATGGCTTTTACCAAAGGCTTGACCTATACGCGTCTCTTGTTCGCTGGCGGGCCGATCAATCAGTGCTTTAACTTCCGGGAAACGCTCAAAATAGCGCTGCGCTATTGACGCTTTTTCGCTCTCTGCAACCTGCGTGATACTGGCGTGTATTTGCACCCCACGAATAGATTGCCAAGCGCCCGTATACTCTGTGTATATCGATACTGCCGCACTACCACTCAAAGGCAGCCCGCTGATATGGCGGCTATTGCTAGATGACAAAAAATACAGTTCAAATGGCTCAGCTTGGGTATCAGCGACATACAGCACAGGCGCCGACCAAGCACCGCAGGCATCTGCCGTAGCAATGGTGAGCACGGTCTCGCTGTTTAAAAACCCGTGAAGTTTGCTGACGTCTTTAGACATTGCCGTTCCAGCGCTTGAGACCGACCATTTCAATATCAAACAGATCCAAAACGCGGGCGACGGTGTGATTAATAATATCGTCGACGGTTTTCGGCTGGCTGTAGAATGCGGGAGATGGCGGGCAGATAACCGCGCCGTATTGACTGGCCTTGTACATCAGCTCGCAGTGGCCAGTGTGCAGGGGCGACTCGCGTGGAATGATGACCAACTTGCGGCGCTCTTTTAAGACAACATCCGCCGCGCGAATCAAAAGGTTGTCGGCGTAAGAATTGACGATGCCTGAGAGGGTTTTCATGGAACAGGGCGCGACAATCATGCCGGCGGTTTTAAACGAGCCACTGGAGATACTGGCAGCAATATTTTTATTGTTGTGCACAACGTCGGCCAAGGCTTCGACATCCTCAACTTTCCAGTCGGTTTCGATACCAATATTCAAGCGCGCCGACTGACTCATAATAAGATGCGTTTCAATCTCTTTGTGCTGGGCCAGCACTTCCAGCATGCGAATCCCGTAGATCACGCCGCTTGAGCCAGACATACCAATAATTAAACGCGTCATTATTTTTCCTTGTGCACTTTTTTGTGTGGCTATTCTGCCCTGTTTGGGCGGAGGGTGGTAGCAAAAACCCGCTTGGGGCCAAGCACTTGCTTTTAATGCAATATGGCTGATGTTACGCAGAGCCCGTGGGTGCGGATTGCCGCGCGCCTGCACAATGTCTGTTAGCGACCACCTGACTCGGCGTGGCGGCGAATAATATCGATAAAATCAGCACCGTACTTTTCCAGCTTGCTCTCACCGACGCCGGTAATGCGCAGTAGCTCAGACTCTGACAGCGGCATCACCTCGAGCATCTCTTTTAAGGTGGCATCGTGAAAAATCACGTAGGGAGGAACATTGTTTTCTTCCGCAAGATACTTGCGACACTCGCGCAGCTCTTCCCAAAGTTCCTGATCTTCGGGTCGAATTTGTGTCTTGCTCGCCGATTTTTTACCGCCACTCTGCCCTCTTTTTGAGAGCGCCGGTGCTTTTATCTCTTCTTTGCGCAAATGCAGTGATTGTTCGCCTTTTAAAACGGGGCGACACAGGTCTGTGAGCTGCAGGGCACTGTAACCTTCTAAATCGACACGCAGTAACCCGCGCACCACCAGCTGCCGAATAATTGAGCGCCAGTGCGCCTCATGTAAATCGCGACCGATGCCAAACGTGCTCAACTGTTGGTGCCGATGCTGCAAAACCTTTTCCGTCTCTTTGCCCTGCAGTACATCCATCACATGCACCACTCCAAAACGCTGTCCCGTGCGATAGACACAGGACAGCACTTTTTGCGCAGCTTCGGTGGCATCCCAGGTTTCAGGGGGCAGCTGACAGTTGTCGCAATTGCCACAGTGGTTGGGGGCCTCATCGGCAAAATAGCGCAACAGCACCTTGCGCCGGCAGGTGGTGACTTCGCAGAGGCCCAACATGGCGTCCAGTTTGTGCCGCTCAGCCCGCTTAAACTGCTCGGAACCCTCTGAGCTGAGAGCCATTTGTTGTAGTCGTACAACATCTTGCAGGCCATAGACCATCCAGGCGTCGGCAGGCTGACCGTCGCGTCCGGCACGACCGGTTTCTTGATAATAGGCTTCGATACTTTTCGGTAAATCGAGGTGAGCGACAAAGCGCACGTCGGGTTTATCTATGCCCATGCCAAAGGCAATAGTGGCAACAATGATCACACCGTCTTCGCGCAAAAATCGGTTTTGATGGGCCTGCCTGCGCTGCGCCGGCAAGCCTGCGTGGTAGGGCAATGCGGTGAAGCCTTGTTCGCTGAGCCACTCGGCAGTGTCGTCGACCTTCTGGCGCGATAGGCAATAGACAATGCCTGCCTCGCTTCTGCGCTGCTGTAAAAATGCCAGCAGCTGCTTTTTGGGCGTGGTTTTATTGGCTATTGCGTAGCGAATATTGGGCCGATCAAAGCCGCTGATATAGGCTTTGGCGTCGGTCAGTGACAGTCGCTCAATAATTTCTTGGCGGGTGCGTATATCGGCAGTGGCGGTGAGAGCTATCCGCGGAATCGTCGGAAAGCGCTCGGCGAGCAGGCTCAGTGAGAGGTAATCTGACCTGAAATCATGGCCCCATTGCGAAACGCAGTGCGCTTCGTCAATGGCAAATAGCGCTAAGCGGCAGCGGCCGAGCAAATCGAGAACGTAGGGCTGAATCAACCGCTCGGGCGCGATATAGAGCAAGTCTAGCTGCCCCGCTTTCAACTGCCATTCAATGTTTTCTTGTTCATCGCGGTCGAGTGTGGAATTCAAAAATGCCGCTTTCACGCCGAGCTGCTGCATGGCACCGACCTGATCTTGCATAAGGGCAATAAGCGGCGAAACAATCACGCCGACCCCCTCTCGCAGCAGGGAGGGAATTTGATAACAGAGTGATTTGCCGCCACCGGTGGGCATTAGCACCAACGCATTATTGCCCTGACGTACATGCTCGATAATGTCAGCCTGATGACCACGGAAATCGTCATAGCCATACAGGCTTTTTAAAATGTCTCGTGCTGTTTCAATCATGGTGTTCTTGCTAGTGATGTTAAACCGCAGACTGTTTGCCGAATTCACGCTGCGTCCGCTAGGACGGCTATCGGCATAAGGGCCTTGGCGCCAAGTTGGAAGCATAGGCGCGGCCGGCGGCGAGTGTATAGGGAGACACGCCGTATGGCCAACGGTTACGCATTTGCACTGCCGAGGGATCGACAAATGCAGTGCGATCGACAAAAAAAGGGCCTGCATGGCAGACCCCTATCGCTGGCTCGCCGATGATAACCGGCTATCCTGCGCCTCTGACCCGCAACTGGACAGAGGCCCGCTATTTTAAGCCATCGACAAAATGACTTTGCCCTTCGCCCGTCGCTCGGTGATGGAGTCGAGTGCCGCTTTAAAATCGCTCAGCGGGTAAACCTCAGTGACTAGCGGCGAAAATTTACCGCTATCGATCATGTCAATCAGTTCGGCGAAATTCTTAAACGACTCCTGTGGCGAACGCGCCGCCCAAGCGCCCCAGAATACGCCCACCAGCGATGCGCCTTTCAGCAGGGCGAGATTAAGGGGCATTGCCGGAATCGGGCCTGAGGCGAAACCAATAACCAGGAAACGACCGTCCCACGCAATAGAGCGGAACGCCTGTTCGGAGTAGTCGCCACCGACGGGGTCATAGACCACATCGACGCCCTTGCCATTGGTCAGCTCTTTGACTTTTTCTTTGAGGTTTTCGGTCGAATAGTTAATGCGCAGATCGGCACCCGCCTGGCAGGCAAAATCGAGCTTCTCTTCGCTGCTCGCCGCGGCAATCACTGTTGCGCCCATGGCCTTGGCAATCTGGATGGTGGCGATTCCCACACCGCCAGCGGCGCCCAACACAAGCAAAGTTTCACCCGGCTGAATATTGGCGCGCTGTTTGAGTGCGTAGTAGGAGGTGCCATAGGTCACCGCAAAACCCGCCGCCTGCTCGAAGCTCATGCTTTTACCCATGCCAAAGGCAGTGTATTCAGACGTCACACACTGCTCGGCAAACGCGCCGATAGGCAATGTGCCAATCACTTTGTCGCCCACTGCGTGGCGCGTTACGCCCTCGCCAATCTGCGTGACTATGCCAGAGACTTCTGTGCCGGGCACAAAAGGCAGCGGTGGCTTGAATTGGTATTTGCCCTGCACGGTTAAGATGTCGGGGAAATTCACGCCTGAGGCTTTAACGTCAATGAGTATTTCGCCTTTGCCTGGCGTGAGGTCGGGCCGCTCCTCGAGAGTTAAATCTTCGGTTGCGCCTAAGGTGCTACAAACAAGTGCCTTCATGAATATCTCCCCTTCCTTTCTGATTATTGTTTTAAATGTGCCACTGCTTTGGCGACAAATTTATCGGTTTGCTGAAAGCCGCCCAACAGGACTTTCTCACCCGCTGGATTGTCGATTGCTGCCATTTGAGCGCGCACATTTTCCGGCGTTTGTTGTTCCGGCGGCAGATAGATACCGTCCGTTTCGTAGATGTGCGTGCGCGCATAACCGCCTGCGCCACAGCAGAGAATTGAACGGTTGGGCGCGTCACTGTCGCACAGTGTCAGCAAGCCGGCTGTCACCGCCTCAACGGTCATGATGTGCGACTGTTCTTCAGTCACCAATCCTTCCAGCATACGTGTTCCCGCCGTGGGTGACAGGCAGTTAACGCGAATATTGTACTTATCGCCTTCCAGCACCAAGGTGTTCATCAGCCCAACAACCGCCATTTTCGCCGCGCCATAGTTGGCCTGTCCGAAATTACCGTACATACCGCTCGACGAGGTGGTCATCACAATGCGGCCGTAACCCTGCGCGCGCATAATCTCCCACACCGCTTTTGTGCAATTGGCCGACCCCATCAGGTGGACATCAACCACCAGCTGAAAATCGTCCATCGACATTTTGACAAAGCTTTTGTCGCGCAAAATACCGGCGTTATTGACGAGAATATCAATGCGACCCCAGGTATCCATCGCCTGCTTTACCATCGCAGCGACTTCGTCGAGCTTGGCTACGTTTGCGCCATTGGCAATCGCTTCACCGCCAGCCTGCTCGATCAGTTTGACCGTCTCCAACGCAGCTGCGCTGGAGCTGCCGGCACCGTTAACCGACCCGCCGAGGTCATTAACGACAACCTTGGCTCCCCGCGCCGCCAGCGCTAACGCATGTGATCGACCGAGGCCATTACCGGCTCCAGTGACAATGGCAACCTGCCCGTCATAGCGAATTGTCATTTTTTATCCTTATGTTTATCAATGTATTACAGTGTTTTTATAACGTTGAATAGAGATTAGATAGCGATTTATTAGCGCATTTTATGAACTGTACTGACGCAGTTCACGGCGACCAATAACCATGCGATGTACCGCATCGGGACCGTCAGCAAAGCGCAGTGTGCGCATCGCGCCGTACCAAACAGCCAGTGGGGTATCCTGAGATAACCCTAAACCACCGTACATCTGCATGGCTTCATCGATAATCTTCAGTGCCATATTAGGCGCGGCAACTTTAATCATGGAGATATAGGGCTGCGCTGCGTCGGTGCCCACATTGTCCATCAGCCATGCGGCCTTCAAACAGAGCAGTCGTGTCATCTCAATCTGAATGCGAGCGTCAGCAATAATATCGATATTGCCGCCGAGTTTGGCCAGCGGACGACCAAAGGCTTCACGGCTCAGAGCGCGCTCGCAGAGGAGTTTCAGCGCCGCTTCAGCCAAGCCAAGTGAACGCATACAGTGGTGAATACGGCCCGGGCCAAGACGACCCTGAGCAACTTCAAAGCCTCTACCCTGCCCCAGAATCATATTCTCTTTCGGCACACGCACATCAGTAAAGCGCATATGCATGTGCCCATGGGGTGCATCGTCTTTGCCAAAAATGGTCATGGGTCGAAGAACCTGAATACCGGGAGTATCACTGGGCACCAGCACTTGTGAATGTTGCGAGTGACGCGGGCCACCGGGATTGGTATTGCACATGACAATTAAAATTTTGCAGCGTGGATCGCCCGCCCCTGAAATCCAGATCTTCTCGCCATTCAAAACCCACTCGTCACCGTCTTCCACACAGGACATGGCAATATTGGTGGCGTCAGAAGAGGCAACGCCCGGCTCGGTCATCACGTAGGCAGAGCGAATTTCACCCGCCAGCAAGGGCTTTAACCAGCGCTCTTTTTGCTCTTCGTTGCAAAACCGCGCCAGCACTTCCATATTGCCCGTGTCGGGCGCGGCGCAGTTAAACACCTCAGGCGCCAACTGTGAACGCCCTGTCTCTTCTGCAATGTAGGCGTATTCAACGGTGTTGAGGCCATGCCCCCCTTCAAAATGGGTCAAGAAGAAATTCCACAAATTCTTTTGCTTGGCTTTCGCCTTGAGGGTTTCCATGATCTCGGTTTGACGTTCGGTAAACGCCCAGCGGTCACCTTTTTCCACTTCTTGGTGATACTCATACTCTAACGGCAGAATTTCTGTATCAATAAAGTGCTTAACCTCTGCCAATATCGGTGCAACCTTGTCGCTAATACCTAAGTCCATCAAACGTCCCCTCTCAATTATGTTTATTTATGCCCCAGCATAACGCGCTTTGCCGCTGCCGCACAGAAAAATGGGTGGCATCAGCGACACCCCCAAATAGTTGTTAGCTAATCAGTAGCCACACAGCTGCGCGAAGCGGTCACCGTGGTACGCGTAGCCGCCATAAAGCGTTGCCGCTGGCCGCGCGCGCTTGATAAAGAAGCCAATCTCGTACTCGTCGGTCATACCAATACCGCCGTGCATTTGAATCGCCTCGTTGGTTGCTAACTCTGTCACTTCGCAGAGTTTTGCCTTGGCGATACTGACCATCACAGGACTTTTGGCATCCCCACTGTCAAGCGCCTGCAGAGCCTTTAGCACGACTGATTTACACAGCTCAACTTCACTCCACCAATGGGCTGCGCGATGCTGTAGCGCTTGAAAAGAGCCAATTAGCACACCAAATTGCTTGCGCTCTTTAAGATACTGTAATGTTCTGTCGAAGCTTTCTTGAGCAATTCCCAGCAGTTCTGCCGCTAAGTAGGCATTGCCAATATCAAGAGCGGCTGACAGCGCCGCAAAGCCTTTGCCTTCTTCGCCTAACAAATCCGCGACCGACACCTGAACATCCGTGAAACGCAGGTTCGCAGCGTTGCGGCTATCGACCATCGCAGTGCGCTCAACTGCAACGCCACTAGCCGTGCGGTCGACAACAAATAAACTTATACCTGACGACTCTCCCGCAACACCGGACGTGCGCGCTGCAACCAGCAATTTATCTGCACTGTGGCCGTCGACAACAAAGCGTTTTTCGCCATTCAGGACATAGTGATCGCCCTGCTTAACGGCTGCCATGCTGATCTGGCGTGGCGCGTGATGGGTTTTTTCATCAACCGCCAGCGCGGTGGTGAGCTCACCTGCCGCAATTGCGCCAAGCAGTGATGTTTTTTGCGCTTCAGTACCCGCCAAATTAATCAGACTTGCGCCGACAATAGCCGTCGCAAATAGTGGTGATGCAGTGAGTGTGCGGCCGGTCTGCTCGACAATTTGACCCATGCCAACATGCCCAAACTCCAGACCGCCGTACGCTTCTGGAATTAAAATAGCCGCCCAGCCCATGTCCACCATCTGTCGCCATAGGTCGACGCTGTACCCGACATCACTGCCTTCATCGCGCAATTTACGCAGTGCTGAAACCGGTGCAAATTCCGCAAGAAACCCTTGGGCCGACTCTTTGAGCATCTGTTGCTCTTCGTTGATTACCATTGCCATGATCAATACCTTTGAATGCTGTTAGCCCAAGCCGAGAATGTTTTTCGCAATAATATTTAACTGAACTTCAGAGGTTCCCCCTTCGATGGAGTTACCTTTGGTTCGCAGCCACGTGCGCGGCATCCAGCCATCCTTCGACGCGGCACCCTCCCAAATCATGGCGTCGCTGCCGTGAATTTTCATCATGGTTTCGAACCGGCGCTTGTTTAACTCTGTGCCGTAGTATTTAAGCATCGCCGATGTAGCACCCACGCCCTGCCCCGACTTTACTTCATCGGTAACGCGCTCGGCGGTCAACGCGAATGCGGCTGCATCAATTTCCCACTTCAGCACTTCGGCGCGCAAAATAGTGTCAGCCATGCGCCCGTGCTCCATACCCACGGCGTTGGCCGCTATTTTGCCCAACGTGTCAGAACCCGCTGTTGTGAGACCAAAACCGCCAATCATCTCGCGCTCATGGGTCAGCAGATACTTAGCAATGGTCCAACCGTGGTTTACCTCTCCCACGACCTGATTTTTTTCAACGCGGACATTGTCGAGGAAGGTTTCGCAGAAGGGCGAGCTACCAGAAATCAGCTTGATCGGTTTAGGGGTGACACCCGGCGTTTGCATATCAAATAGCACTAGGCTGATGCCCATCTGCTTTTTCGCGTCGGGGTCGGTGCGCAGTAGGCAAAACATCCAGTCGGCTTTGTCGCCGTAGGAAGTCCACACCTTTTGCCCATTGGCAATAAAGTGATCGCCCATGTCCACACCCTTGCTCTGCAGCCCGGCGAGATCTGATCCAGCGCCCGGTTCGCTGTAGCCCTGACACCAGCGAATCTCACCGCGAACAATGGGCGGCAGATGCTGTTGTTTGAGCGCTTCGGAACCAAACTGCAACAGTGCAGGACCGATCATCCAAATCCCGAAGCTATCGAGTGGTGAGCGCGCATTAATTCGCGATAACTCTTCTTTAAGGATTTTCGCTTCGGCTTT
>LIDE01000064.1 GCA_001438605.1 SAR92 bacterium BACL16 MAG-120619-bin48
ATAAGCATCACTAAAGATTGACAGAACATTTGTTTCAGCGACAGTGGGTGTCGGCGCCGCTGTAGTCGGTTCACCACCACCGGTTCCGCCACCGGAATCACCACCACCGATTCCACCGTGGATTACGTCATCCCAGTAAAAACCAACATTCGTACCGTTACCCGCAACACCCCAATCGTAGAAAATAACGACTCGAACATATTCAGCGAATAAATCGATAGAGGATCCTTCAATACCTTTGGAAAAGTCAAACTGCAATGTTTCCCACTTGTCAGCGACGGTGGTCTTAGTCAACGACGTTGTGATAACAGTCTTTGACTTATCTAGGTTCTCAAGCTTCAACGCTACTGACTTACCAATACCCGACGGACGCACGCGAACTGACACGATTGGATCAGCAGGTGTTAGTTTCAACAAATAGCCTTCAGCAAGCACTAGCGAACCACCCCAAGCCGGTGCAGCGGCATCTTTCTCAGAGTATACAACTGTGTTAGTTGCATCATCGGGATCTTGCACAGCACTGGACTTCACTGCAGAGCGTCCGTTCGCCGCAACGTTGTCTGGGCCGAAGTCGTCAAACTCATAGTTTAAACTTGCGTCTTCAAAGTCAAGAATAGTTTGAGTTACTGGACCACCGGTAACATCGCACCCATCTATACAGTAGGTAATGATACTGTCATCAGTCGTGGTTGTAACGGTTACACCGGCTTCTCCACTTGGGTCAGAGAATGCTATAGAAAAGCTCACCTCGCCCTCTGTATCAGTCTCCAGCATAGTGTAGCTTGCCTGCCAAGAACGGATGCTACCAGTTACTTCAGCGGCAGCGCCGGCTATTGTGACCGACGGCGTCATGAGCGCTTCGCTAGCTTCAATTTTAAGAGTAACCTTCTCGCCTGCGGCTACAACTGCTGTCAAGTCACCGCCGTTAAAGATGGACACGCTGGTCAAAGTCGGCACAACACCGTCAGGGCCTGGCTCGGCACTAACATTATCAGTAACGCTATTATTACCGCCGCCACAGGCAGCAAGTGTTAAGGACAGTGACAGCGCGAAGATTGCACTGATATGTTTTGATTGGCGCAAATTGTTCAACCAACCTAGGCTATTGAATAACGATTTATGAAGCATAACTCCCCCTGAATGAGTCTTTTTTATAATTCTTTCACGCGCGCAAAACGGTGGCAGAATTTTGAATTACTGATTCTCTGCGCCCTTCCGCGCAACCTCCAGCGCTATACGGCGAAGCGGTATTTTTATGCGGTGAACTGGCTGTTTTTCACAGGTAGGGCAAAAATGCGTGTTTTTGCACCTGAAAATAGCTGTCTAGTCGTGCTTGCTACCACCGAGACAGTTTGGCGATGTAGGCGCGTTGCCGTTTTTTTCGGCCCACTCCTCAGAGGTATAGGTGTGCAGAGCCAGTGCATGAACTGGCCCCGCTAATTGCTCTGCCAGCAACCCATAGATAAGTTGATGGCGCTGCACTAAACGCTTGCCGGCAAAGCTATCTGAAACCAGAACAACTTTGAAATGACTTTCAGAACCGGCGGGCACTGAATGCATATGGCTCTCGTTAGTCACATCAATGTAGGCCCCTACAAAAGCGACATTTAGCGTATCAATAATCACACTTTGCACGGGGCCCATTGCGTTACATTCCACTCACAAGATTGATCATGACCCCTGCGGCAACCGCGGACCCAATCACGCCAGCCACATTGGGGCCCATGGCATGCATCAACAAAAAGTTTTGTGGGTTGGCTTCAAGGCCCACTTTGTTGGCGACTCGAGCCGCCATGGGCACTGCCGACACCCCTGCAGCACCGATCAGAGGATTAATTTGTTCTTTCGAGAATCTGTTCATCACTTTTGCCATGATCACGCCAGAGGCCGTGCCAATGCAAAAAGCAACTGCACCAAGGAGTAAGATGCCCATGGTTTCTGGATTGAGGAATTTCTCCGCGCTCATCTTTGAACCCACACCCAAGCCCAAGAATATTGTGACGATATTAATCAGCGCGTTTTGTGTGGTGTCACTGAGACGATTTACCACACCCGATTCCCGCATCAAGTTACCGAAACAAAACATCCCCAACAGCGGCGCCGCGTCCGGCAACAACAGTGCAACTAGAACTAACAGCGACAGCGGAAACACAATGCGCTCTGCTTTTGAAACTGGGCGAAGTTGGTGCATTTTAATTTTGCGTTCAGCGTCAGTTGTCAGCGCCCGCATAATGGGCGGCTGAATAATGGGCACCAGCGCCATATAGGAATAGGCAGCCACCGCAATCGCACCCAGTAGATCAGGGGCTAATTTGCTGGTAACAAAAATAGCTGTGGGACCATCTGCGCCGCCAATAATGCCGATGGATGCCGCTTCGCGAATACTGAAATCGAGAATACCAAAATGACCCAAGGCCACCGCGCCCAATACCGTAACAAAAATTCCCACCTGAGCAGCTGCACCCAATAGCAAGGTTTTAGGATTGGCGAGCAGCGGACCAAAGTCAGTCATGGCGCCGACGCCCATAAAAATAATCAGAGGAAACAGACCGGTCTCAATACCGCCGTGATAGACGTAATAAAGCAGTCCGCCAGGGCTTTCCATAGTGCCCAGCGCATTATAGACGGGTGCGGCGTCGAATCCGGCGCCTGGAATATTCGCTAAAATAGTGCCGAAACCAATCGGCACTAACAGCAGCGGTTCAAAACCTTTGCCAATCGCCAGATACAACAAAACCAGACCGACGACCATCATAATTAACTGGCCCGCTTGCATCTGCATAATGCCGGAGCTCATCCACAAACTGTAAAATTGATCCATTGTTCGAGACTCCTTAAGCCAACGTTACCAGCACATCGCCCACTGCAATACTGTCGCCCGCCTTAATTCGCACATCGACAATCTGCCCTGCAGCAGGTGCGCTGATGGACGTCTCCATTTTCATCGCTTCGAGAATCACAATGCTCTCACCTTCAACTACGCGCTGCCCTGGCTTGACCAACACTTTAATAATTACGCCAGACAGTGGCGCAGGCACAGGGTCACCCCAAGACACAGGCGCAGCAACGGTGCTTGGCTGCTGCCCCAATGGCGCGATACCACTCACATCACCGCCATTATTAACCGTGACTGTGTAAGAAACACCCTCAACCGTGACCGTGTAAACACCTTCACCTGCGTCGTTAGTCACAGCGGCCGCTTTTTTGCCCGTTGGCACAGGCTCAAACGCACTGGGATTGTCGCGGTTTTGCAAAAACTTCAAACCCACTTGCGGAAACAAAGAGTAGGTCAAAACATCATCAATCTGCCCTTCTCCGCTACTCAATTGGAACCCATGCTCCGCAGAAAGACCCTCTAGCTCAAGCGTGAGCGCCTGCAACTCAGGTTCAATATTGTCTGCAGGACGGCACGTAATCGCCAGCTCGCCTTCATCTAAAACTCGCGCCTGAAGCGCTGCATTGACCGGCGCAGGTGTCGCGCCATACTCACCGCGCAGCACACCGGCGGTTTCTTTAGCAATTGACTTATAACGCTCGCCCGTCAGTACATTTAACACAGCCTGCGTGCCAACAATTTGCGATGTGGGCGTCACCAACGGCAAAAAGCCAAGATCTTCACGCACGCGAGGAATTTCGGCTAGCACCTCATCGAGACGATTTTCTGCACCCTGCTGGCGCAACTGAGATTCCATATTCGTGAGCATGCCACCGGGCACCTGCGCCACAAGAATACGTGAGTCAACACCGCGCAATGAGCCTTCAAATTCAACGTATTTCTTGCGCACCTCGCGGAAGTAGCCTGCAATCTCTTCAAGCTTGGCAATATCGAGACCCGAGTCATGCTCAGTGCCTTTAAAAATAGAAACAACAGACTCTGTCGCCGAGTGACCATAGGTCATCGACATAGAGGAAATAGCGGTATCGACGCGATCAATGCCCGCTTCAACACATTTCATAATGGTACTGGTCGAGAGGCCCGTGGTGGCGTGGGCGTGTAACTGCAGCGGAATGGAAACGGCTTGCTTAAGCTTGCTAATCAGCTCATAGCCAACATAAGGCGTGAGCAGGCCGGCCATATCTTTGATACAGATTGAATCAGCGCCCGCATCTTCCAGCTGGCGACCTAAATCGACCCAGCGGTCAAGGGTGTGCACAGGGCTAACAGTGTAAGAAATGGTTCCCTGAGCATGTTTGCCAACTTGCTTCACTGCGCGCAGAGCTGTCTCAAGATTGCGCATATCGTTCATGGCATCGAATACACGGAAAACGTCGATACCGTTTATGGCCGCGCGCTCAACAAACTTTTCAACCACATCGTCAGCGTAGTGGCGGTAACCTAAAATATTCTGTCCTCGAAACAGCATCTGCTGAGGCGTATTTGGCATGGCCTTTTTGATTTCACGAATACGGTCCCAAGGATCTTCCCCAAGATAGCGAATGCAGGCATCGAATGTCGCGCCGCCCCAAGACTCCATTGACCAATAGCCAATTTGATCGAGCTTTTCGGCAATTGGCAGCATATCGTCAATACGCATACGCGTTGCAAATAACGATTGGTGCGCGTCGCGCAGTACAACTTCGGTAATACCTAAGGCAGCAGTTTTCGAGGGCATAGCGATGTCCATGTTAATAAAATTTAATCTGTAGTGTACGAGTGGTTTTTTGTGGTTTTGCTAAATCTGTTCAAACATATTTCCGGCGGCTATTCAATACCAGCGGAAAAGTCTTTGACGGCTAGCTGGCACGATGTTGATCAATAGCCGCCTGAATCACTTTTACAATGCGAGGGTCAACCGACGACTGGGGTGCAATAGCCACTGGCGCAATAGGCGCCACCTCAACAACCAGTTTGTTGACAATGACAGACATTAAGGATGTAACAGCCACCAACAGCGTCAAAAAGGCGAAAACGGTACCCATGCCGTAAAGCAGAAGGTCTATACCCTGATCAATCAATGTAGCGTCCATTTAGCATCCCATAATAAGAGGTGAATGTTCGGTTTTGTTGGTCAAACTTATTCCAAAGCGCAAAACTATAGCAATACTCGGATTTTTTACAAGTATGGCTTTGCTTTCCCCATCGGTAAACCTACAATCCACAGTCCTGTTTCCGCCCCACAAAAGGACACGTTTCGTCATGCCAATAAAAGAGCTTCTTAATCAGCGAGTCTCAGCCGCAATGCTGGCCGCAGGGATTCCAAGCGAATGCTCTCCGCTGTTAGCGCTGAGTGGAAAAGCGCAATTTGGCGATTATCAGGCGAATGGCGCAATGGGCGCTGCGAAAAAAATGAATACCAATCCACGAGATCTAGCCACAAAAATTATTGCCAACCTCGATCTCGATGGCATTGCCGACAAATTGGAGATTGCTGGACCAGGATTTATCAACATTCACCTCAGCAATGCTTTTCTCGCCAAGCAACTGCAAACACCCGCCTCAGGGCCAAGCGTCGAGACGCCGCAGACAGTGGTTGTTGACTATTCCTCGCCCAACCTTGCCAAAGAAATGCACGTTGGCCATCTGCGCTCAACCATTATCGGTGATTCTGTCGCGCGGGTACTTGAGTATCAGGGCCATAACGTCATTCGCCAAAATCACATGGGTGACTGGGGCACACAGTTTGGCATGCTTATCGCCGAACTTGAGCAACAGCTCAGTGAAGGCGAACAGGCAGATTTAGCCCTCAATGATTTAGAAGTTTTCTACCAACAATCGAAAAAGCACTTTGATGAAGATCCCGCGTTCGCCGACACCGCGCGCGCCTACGTAGTCAAGTTACAGTCAGGTGACACACACTGTCGCACATTGTGGCAAAAGTTTATTGACGTCTCAGTCGCCCACAACTTAGACATCTACCAGCAGCTGAATGTTGGTCTTGGCCGTGAGCATATAATGCCCGAGAGCGCCTATAACAACGATTTGCAGAATGTTCTCGATAGCTTGGTCGAGCAAAAGCTAGCTGTCGACAGCAACGGCGCCAAGGTCATGTTCCTCGACGAACTGGCCGACAAGAACGGCGAGCCATCAGTGATGATTATCCAAAAATCGGGCGGCGGATTTTTATACGCCACCTCTGACCTTGCCGCCATGCGTCATCGGGTCAACACGCTCAAAGCAGACCGAATCATCTATTCCATCGATGCTCGCCAGTCGCTACATATGAAGCAGGTGTTCGCTGCGGCACGCAAAGCACATTTTGTCTCCGCTGCCGTGCAACTCGAACATCACCCGTTCGGCACCATGATGGGCAAAGATGGCAAGCCTTTCAAAACCCGCAGTGGCGGCACAGTAAAGCTGGCTGATCTACTGGTGGAAGCCGTTGAGCGTGCCGAAAAATTGCTGCGCGAGAAAAACACCGACCTCAGCGCCAGCGAGATAAGCGTGATTGCCCGCAAAGTTGGTATTGGTGCCATTAAATACGCTGACCTCAGCAAAACCCGCACCAATGACTATATTTTTGACTGGGATGCGATGATGTCCTTTGAAGGCAACACCGCACCCTATTTACAGTACGCCTACACCCGCATTCGCAGTATTTTCCGCAAAGCCGATATCGATCCTGACAGTTTTCTGGCAACGATATCGATTGTCGAGCCCCAAGAAAAAGCGCTGGCGATGAAGCTACTGCAGTTCGCTGAAGTCGTTGATCAAGTCGCCAGCGACGGCTACCCGCATATTCTGTGCAACTATCTCTACGAACTGGCGAGCGCCTACATGTCGTTCTACGAGCAGTGCCCTGTGCTCAAAGAGGGTGTCGCGAAGCCTACCCAGCAGAGCCGTCTGCAACTGTGTAAACTAACATCAGAGACCATGGCTAAAGGGCTTGATTTACTCGGCATTGATGTCATGGAAAAAATGTAGTCGCACCGCAGCACACACCAGATGTCGTCTGTGGGGAACACAGCGTCTTTGCGCTGGAAAGCTTTTACGGGTTAATGCTCACCGCCTTCATGTTAAATATCTCAGTGCCGCTGACCATTCGCTGGTGGAAGCCGCGCATGGATAAACAGCATGGTTTATCGGACAACAGGCAACGAAGCTAATTATCGGCCAACGGCGCTGCGATAGAGCGCCGAAGTCACTGGGTCAGAGCAACAGAGCACCACAGTCTCCATAAAGGGGTTTTGTTGCAGCGCGAAGGAAATTTGCTCAATCGCGATTTTGCTCGCCCGATTGGCCGGAAACCCCAGAGGCCCACAACTAATCGGTGCAAACGCGATACTGCGAAAATTCTGCTGCTTGGCTAAATCCATTGCCCTTTTGTAACAGGTTGCCAGCGCCTCGTCTTCTTGAAAATCGCCGCCGCGCCAGAGAGGTCCGACCACTTCGATAACCGCTTTTTGAGGGTCTGGCGACGAGCCGAGAACGACCTTTGGTTCGCCGACACAATGATGGTCGGCACAATTTTGGTCTGAGCAACTATGCTCAGAATAATGACTGACCTCAGGTTTTCTATCACTGACCAGAGGATTTACAACCACATCCACTTTTAAGCCCTTGATATCACCCTGATGAATTCGTATACGATGCACTATTTTTCCCACCTCGAAATAGACTTCCGAAGTATAGGCAAATACTGTTTTTAAAAAGGTGACAGCTGTCCCATTAAATCTGACGATTGACGGTTATTTCTTGAGTGGTTGCTAACCGCGACCCTTAAATTCTGTGAGCATCTTGTCAAAGCTCACAAATACTTCGTCGTCTATTCGGCCATCTAATTTGCTCACGATCACAATAGCGAAAGACGCAAAAATAAATCCAGGCACCAATTCATAAAGATCAAACCAGCCGCCACTGAGCTGTGACCAGACCACAACCGTCAAACCACCCACCACAATACCCGCCAAGGCGCCGCGCGCAGTCATCGCCGACCAGTAAAGACTGATGACAATCGCAGGTCCAATTGAGGCTCCCAATCCTGCCCATGCGTAACTGACCACATCTAAAACCTTACTTTCCGGATCCATCGCCAAGCCAGTAGCTATCAGAGCCAACACAACAACGGCAATTCGCCCAACGGTCAACCGTGTTTCAGGGGCCATCTCTCGATTGACCAATGCGGGATAGAGGTCTTCCGCAAGCGTTGCAGAACTGACCAGCAATTGGGAGTCCACCGTGCTCATAATAGCGGCCAAAATCGCAGCCAACATGACACCCGCCATCAATGGATGGAATACCACGCCGGTCAGCGCAATAAATACTTTTTCAGGGTCAGCCAGAGGGTCAGCCAAGTAAATCACACCGCACAAGCCCACTAAAATGGCCATCAGGTAACCCAGGAATGCCCAAACCACTCCGATCGCACCC
>LIDE01000065.1 GCA_001438605.1 SAR92 bacterium BACL16 MAG-120619-bin48
GGTTTTTTTGCTGTTTGGCAATTGGTATACCCCTTTTATTTTTTCTAATGTAACTATTATAAATGAAGGTAGTCAACTTTTATTTGTGGGTATGCCAAATTTAACGCGCGTCGAATCGTCAGTAGGCAGAAAATAATCAGGCCAGCCGGCTCCGTCAGCAGATCTGCCGAAGAAGGGAGAGGAAGCTGCCCTGAAAAGAGTCTAGCGTGGGGGCCTAAAGATTAACTGAAGTATTTTCGTAAGTTATGCGGCCTTTGCAGGCACAGCATATAAGAGAGACTTTTAACGCTTCACCACACAACTTATGGTGCACCACAGGCTTACTCGAGCTGGTGCAGTTCCTATCAGCGTCCCATTTCATTAGCTGCGTTATCAAGCCAATCAGCTCCTTTCCGGCGTCACTTGGGAGGTACAAAACCCGATCAGGAAGCTCTTGATACAGGCGCAAAACACAGAGCTCAAGGAGCTGCAGCTTGCGAAGGCGCCCAGATAAAATAGCTGGATGTAATCCTGTCCATTTTTGAATGTCGTCAAAACGATTGTGCCCCTGAAGAAGGGCATCCATAACTTTTAGGGCCTTTTGATCACCCAGGAACACTGTGATTTTTGCCATTTTTGCGTTACTAGTGCGAAGATCAGCGTTTGGTTTATTGCTCGTCCTATGATTCAGAGTACCCCCGTGCCCATGAGCCTGCGTCGCTCCATTAAAGAGAATATCTTGAGATATGATCTCCTCATGACAGGCCAGACAGGCAGTTTTGCAATGCAAAGGCGCCCCACATTCATGAATCCACGGAGAGACAAACGCGCCAGGACGCAGATCCCACTTCAGCTGCCACTCTCTGGCGACAATGAGGATTGGGAACAATCCTTTACCCGCCTCAGTCAGCTTATATGCTCCTTCAGCACGCTTTGGCACCACACTTTTTACCACACAACCTGCAGTAACAAGCTTTGCAAGCCGATTACTCAAAGTGGACGGGGGTATTGCAATCACGCCGCTGAAATCGGACCAAATGGATGCCCCGTACATTAATTCTCGAACGATCAGCAGGGTCCAGTAGTCCCCCATAATCTCAAAAGCGCTGATATCTTTGCTTGCCGGAGCCATTTTCTATCCCTACGTATGCTTACGATTAACTAGTATTATTAATGAAGTTACTTTACCATAGCCCTAAGACGTTTGAGCCACAAGTAGCATCATCATTCTAACATTTAATGAGCGCCTTCCTTATGCATAGTTTAACAACCCACAACACACTTACCCTAAAAATGACCGAAGAGGGAAACGACTATCTGCACGATAGTTATCATGGTCCTGTCGCCAAGGAAATAACGGCAATCGACCTTAAGGTAGTAGGGCAAATTCCACCGGATCTTGATGGGGTTTATATTCGTAACTCCCACAACCCTGTTGAACATTCAATCAGCGGTCGCTATCACTGGTTTGATGGAGATGGCATGGTCCATGGGGTAGCTTTTAAGCAGGGCCAGGCTGACTATAGAAACCGTATGGTGATGACTGAGGGTTATTTAAAGGAACAGGAAGCGGGCGAAGGCTTGTATCCTGGCTTGCGCGATGGGTTTCAAGCTGAAGATGGTCTAAAAAATAATTCCGGTACAGATGTCCTTCTTCATAATGGCGAATTCAAAACCATGTTTTCTCGTTGTGGTAAGCCTTACAGGCTGGATCCTGTCGACTTTCACACAATTGGCGCAGAGGACTTCAGTGGCGATTGGGTCAAGGGAGTTTCTGCCCATTCAAAAGTTGACGAGCGTACCGGAGAATTTTTGTTCTTCAATTACAGCTTTCAGGAAGAACCCTATATGCAGTACGGGGTTGTCGACAAAAATAATAAACTGATTTGCGCTACTGACATTGCGCTTCCCGGCCCTCGCCTACCCCACGACTGCTGGATCACCGAAAACCACACCATAGTCCATGACTTGCCACTATTCTGGGATCCTGAACTACTGCTACAGAAAAAGAAGAAGCTGCTATTTGATCAGACTAAGGCGTCACGATTCGGTGTTATACCGCGCTACGGTAAAGGCGCTGACGTGGTCTGGTTTGAATGTGAGCCAACCTATATTTTGCATACTGTGAATGCCTATGAAGAAGACGACTTTATCATTGCCTATGCCTACAAACAGCTCAACCCCTTACCCACGGTCCCAGCAGGCACGCCAAGAGTAAAGATACAAAACTATTTCCTGTCTTACCATATCACCCAGCCGCGCCTAACCGAGTATAAATTCAACTTGAAGACTGGAGAGGCTAGCGAGCGCATTATTGACGACAGCTGCGCAGAGTCTCCCGGTATCAACTCTGCATACTTGGGCATAAAGAACCGCTACTCCTACAATGCATTAGTCCCTGAGATTCCTTTCTTCTTGCACAACGGTATTCAAAAGTTTGACTACCAAGAAATGCGGGAAATCGATAGGTATATGCTGCCTGAGGGTAAATTTATGCAGCAGCCTGTATTTGCGCCAAGGGCTGATTCAAAAGACGAAGACGATGGCTATTTAATCGCCTACGTTGGCGACAAGAAAGAAACTGAAGTGTACATCTGGGATGCCAAAAAAGTCTCAGAAGGCCCGATATCCCGAGTGAAACTGCCTCAGTGGGTGCCCCATGGGTCACATGCATACTGGGGTCGCGGTAGTGATATCCGAGAAGCTCAAGAACGCAATCAGCGTAATAAGACTGCGCTTTAACTTTTTATAGGAGTGTCAACAATGAGTGTTTTTGTACTCGAAGCTATTCGTATTCCTCGCGGCAAGGGAAGTCCAAAAGGCGCGCTACATCAGGTTAAGCCAGTTGATTTATTGAAAACTCTGTTCGACGAGATGAGTAACAGAACGGCTATTGATCCATCCAAAGTCGACGAGGTTATTTTAGGTTGCGTCGGGCAATTGAATGACCAGGGCGGCAACATAGCACACACCGCCGCGCTCTATGCCGGCTGGGAAACACGAGGCTCAGGGACGACAGTCAACAGTTTTTGCACTTCAGGCATTACCGCCTGCTCGATGGCTGCAGCCAAACTGCTTTCAGGCCAAGGTGAGCTATATGTGGTTGGCGGAGTAGAATCCATGTCTAGAGTACCTATTCTGTCGGACAGAGGCCCTCTATTCACCGATCCAGATGTCTCTTCTAAAGTGCCCTTTATCCCCAACGGGGTTACGGCAGATTTTATCGCCGCACAGCAGGGGTACTCCCGAGAAGACCTAGACGCCTATGCTGCGGGATCCCACAACAAAGCGGCAATGGCCACCGAAAAAGGTTACTTTAAGCGCTCTCTAGTTCCCGTCAAGAATTCACTTGGGGAAGTATTGTTAAGTGACGATGAATTAATTCGCCCAGGCTCATCAATTGAAAGTATGGCTAGACTCAGCCCCTCTTTTGAGGCTTTGGGTGCCAAAGGGTCTGACGAGCTACTCTGTAAAAGCTTCCCGGAGGTTGACCATATTCCTCACCACCACCACCCAGGGAACTCTCCGGGAATGGTCGATGGCGCATCACTGGCGCTACTTGCTACTGGTGAAATGGCGGCAAGCTTGGGCCTGCCAGTACGTGCAGAAATTATTGGTTTCTCTACTAAGCGAGCTGCCGCAATTGAAGGATTGACGGGAGGCTATGCCGCAGCCAAAGACGTACTTGAGCGCACTGGATTGACTGGGAAAGACATAGACTTGTGGGAATTCAATGAAGGGTTTGCAGCAACCGCGATGAATTTTGCTAAGCAACTTGAGGTGCCTTTGGACCGTTACAATGTCAATGGCAGCGGTATCGCCATGGGCCATGCAATGGGTGCAACAGGCGTTAATATTCTAAGCATGATGATCGATGAATTGGAGCGCCGAAAGAAGCGCACTGGACTCATCGCTATATCCGGCGCTGCTGGCGCTGGCGCCGCCATGATCGTTAGAATTAATTAGCCGTCACACTGGAGGATTAACGGCTTTGAACCGTTCAAAGATCCATTATGCAAGCCTACTGATACCACTCTTTCTTAGTGTTGGCTGTGGTAGTTCTGCTTCAGAACCGGTATCGGTGCAGACAGAAAGTCTTAAGGCTGATGTCGCTTTTTTTGGCAGCAATATCATTACCCTTAGCGACCAAGTCGGACCCACTGATTTTGTTGCGGTGAAAGATGGGGTGATCGTCTTTGTTGGTGAAAAACGTCACTGGACTGGAGAGGCAGACGAACTCGTTGATCTAGGCGAGTCTGCCCTGCTGCCGGGTTTTATTGATGCCCACGGGCATGCGGCATTTCATGCTCGTGTCTCAGGGATGGCCAATGTAGCGTCGCCACCTGTTGGACCTGTAGAAAATATGGCTGGACTGATCAGTGAGTTAAAGCGCTATGCAACCTCGAAAGCACTGGCAGCGGGAGAGTGGATTGTTGGTATGGGTTACGATGATTCACTGCTCGCCGAAAAGCGTCACCCCACGCGGCTAGATTTGGATCAGGTCTCAACAGACCACCCGATATTGTTGATCCATGTTTCCGGACACCTCTCAGCAGTCAATTCTAAGGCATTGGAAATTGCCGGTATTAATGAAGCAACCGAAAATCCCACCGGAGGCCTGATTCGTCGCACCGGCGACAGCCAAACCCCCAATGGTATACTGGAAGAAACTGCAGGTTTTGCCATGCAGCGATTCCTGAAAGGGAATGAAGACCAGTTCCAACAGTTGCACGATGGACTGCTTGATTACGCCAGCTATGGCATTACCACTGCCCAGGGTGGCGCCGCCTCAATAGACCTTATAAATATGTTTAGGTCAGCCGCTAAGCACAATCCTTTCCCCATCGATGTGGTTGCCTATCAGAGGGTAGATCCAAACTATCTCGGTGAAGACAGCCCACCAACAGAGCCAGTGGCTCCCTACGAAAATGGATTTCGCTTGGGTGGCGTCAAGATGGTTCTAGATGGTTCACCTCAGGGCAAGACAGCGTTTCTCACTGAACCCTACAAAGTGCCACCAGAAGGACAGTCCGCTGACTACCTGGGTTATCCCATTATGTCCGCAGCAACAGTCAACGCACTCTTTGACAAGTTCATCAATCAAGGCGTGCCGATCCTAGCCCATGCGAATGGTGACGCAGCAGCAGACCTATTTATTCAAGCTTTGTCTGCCAGCATTAAAGGCGAGAATCCACCTGATCATAGAACCGTCATGATTCACGCTCAGACCGTCAGGGAAGATCAACTGGACCGCATGGCAACACTCAATGTGATTCCGTCGTATTTTTCAGCACACACGTTTTTTTGGGGTGACTGGCATCGAGATTCTGTCTTCGGAGTGGAGCGAGCCAGCAGAATTAGTCCGACCGCCAGCAGCCTTAAAAAAGGCATTACCTTCACGATCCACAACGACGCACCCGTTGTCCCCCCGGATATGATCCGGTTGTTATGGGCAACAACAAACCGCGTCACTCGCAGTGGCCAAGTGTTAGGCGAAGAACAAAAAATCTCAACCCTTGATGCCCTTAAAGCCATCACGGTCAATGCAGCCTACCAATACTTTGAAGAGGACAAAAAGGGCAGCATAGATGTGGGCAAACAAGCTGATCTCGTCATTCTTTCAAAGAACCCACTGTCTGTCCCCAGCATTGAACTCTTAGATATTAAGGTGGAACGGACCATCGCACGGGGTAACACGGTATTCAGACGGAGCAACTAAGTTCACATAAGATGAACTTCAAACTAGAGAGGAATAAAAACAATGACTAAAGACCTGCAATCCTGTCCTTTTTCAAGTGGAAAATTAGGCGAGCGTTTTCGCCCTTATGAACAAGAGGGAATGTTCGAGATCCTGAAAGAAGCTCGGGAGAGTGAGCCCGTTTTTTACAACGGAGAGCTGAACTGCTGGGTTGTTACTAAAAAAAATGATGTCCAGGCCATTTTCCGGGACCCGGATCGATTTTCTGCCAGTAACTCACAATCCCCAGTGAATGCGTTCTCATCAGAAGTTCAGCAAATCATGGTTGATGGTAACTATACCCGTGAGCCAACCCAGGCAAATACGGACCGACCCAAGCACACTCGGATTCGCAATATCTCCGGGCAGTTTCTGAACCAGAAGCGCTTTGCTCAGTATGAGTCTCAAATCCGTGAACTTACCCGACAGCAGATAGCGAACCTGGAAGGAAAGAAGGCCGTCGATTTGGTAGAGGCTGTGACTTACGAGCTTCCGGCAAAAGTCTTGTTTCTTTTAGTTGGTGTGCCACAGGAAGAATCTTACCGAGTCAAAAAGTGGTCAGATAACACCTTCAACATGACCTGGGGCAAACCCACAGAAGAGGACTCGATTGATGGTGCCCGCGGGTTAGTGGAGTATTTCGATTTCTGTAAAAGTGTCGCCAACTCGCGTTTAGAGAGTGGTTTAGAAAATGGCTTCGATGGCGATGACTATGTCAGTCATCTGTTGCGCACGCGCAATGGGGATGATGAAGTGTTAAGCATGAATGAGGTCGCTAGCCTCATTCACGGTGTGCTTGCCGCCGGTCATGAGACCACTTCAAATGGCTCTGCGAGCTTGCTTTGGGCGCTGCTCAGCGACCCCGAACAGTGGCAAAAGCTGGTAAAAAACCCTGCGCTTATTCCCAATGCCGTCGAGGAAGGGTTGCGCTATATGACCCCGTTCATAACCTGGCGCCGCTTGACTCTTACCGATGTCGAAATCGGTGGTGTCGCCATTCCCAAAGGGTCAGCCATTCTGATGTCACTGATATCTGCGAATCATGATGAAGACTCCTTTGAGTGCCCGATGAAGTTTGAT
The DNA here is from genome assembly GCA_001438605.1 of SAR92 bacterium BACL16 MAG-120619-bin48. Taxonomy (GTDB): domain Bacteria; phylum Pseudomonadota; class Gammaproteobacteria; order Pseudomonadales; family Porticoccaceae; genus HTCC2207. The sequence goes on from LIDE01000065.1 coordinate 6,797, forward strand.
GTTGAGCGCAAGAATGCCCGACAGCATCTGGCCTTTGGCAACGGCATTCATTTTTGTATGGGCGCGCCACTGGCGCGGATGGAAATGAGAATTCTGCTCGAAGAGCTGACACAGCGCTATCCGAACATGCGATTGGACGAGGAAGTTAAAATCCAGTGGCCACTCAATATGGGGTTCCGAGGCCCTGTAAAACTGAAAGTAGACTTAGGAGAGTAAATGATGATTAACGTTTGTTGGGTGTATCCGGACGGTACTGAGCACAACGCCTCTGTAGAAGAAGGTGTCAATCTGATGGAAGCGGCGATTGCCAATAACATCGAATCCATTTATGGCGAATGTGGCGGCTCCATGGCCTGTGCAACCTGCCACGTTGAAGTTGACGAGACTGGCGGTATCGCCGCGGGTCAACCCTTCGCCATGGAGAATGAGATGCTCGATATGGTCGAGTCTGGGCGCACGCCGACCAGTCGTTTAAGCTGCCAGCTCGTTGCCTCCCAGGAGCTCGACGGTATCCGGATGAAAGTCACGTGGTAGTTGGTGGCAGACCCTCCGAACAGAGGTGTAGCGGATGGCACGAATGAAAAGCCTAGTGAACAAGGACGGGGAAGCCAACCATAAGACTGTTGATGAGTTTGATATTGTGATCGTCGGAGCAGGCCACGCCGGCGCGCATTTGGTAAACGGTCTCGTACGGTCAAAATTTACCGGCAGTGTCCTGTTGGTCAGCGATGAAATATTTCAACCCTATCATCGACCTCCCCTCTCCAAGGAATACCTGAAAACCGAAAATATCAAGCCCACACCGTTACTGACTGGAGGCGCTCTATCAAGTCCGAATGTCACTTTTATTCCAGGTTGCCGCATATCGGCGGGCGACCTACAAGCAGGCGCCTTAACACTAACAAACGGCGCAGAGCTGAGCTTTAAAAAGCTTGTACTGGCGACCGGTGCGTCGCCGCGGAAGCTGACCGTCGAGGGCTCTGATCTTGAAGGGATTGTCAGCCTAAAGACCTTGTTAGATGCAGAGAAAATTCGTGACTCATTGCTGCAGACAAAAGATCTGGTGCTGGTCGGTGGCGGGTTTATCAACCTCGAGCTGGCCTTTAGTCTGGCCGGAGCCGGGCGCAATATAACAGTTCTGGAACAGACTCCGCGACTTCTTCAACGCGCCGTTTCCCCGGTCATGTCAGAATTTCTGAAGACCCAAGCGGAGAAGCTCGGTGTACG
>LIDE01000066.1 GCA_001438605.1 SAR92 bacterium BACL16 MAG-120619-bin48
TTAGTGATTGGACGCTGGTAGTTGAATATCCAGTACTTGTCTCCACCCGGCCGGACACGCAACGCAAGACCGAGGCCATCAGCTAGGTTGTATTCCTTAGCCTTGCCTCGTGCGTTGTTTATTTCTGTATTGGTAAGTGGTCTAGTAACTTTTGGCATGTAACAAAAGGACTGCGCTCTCCTCTTTTTTGTTACATCAATTGTTACATAAAACGTGAATTGTTACAATATTCAATGAATCTTTTTGCGCCTTAAAAACTCTATAAAACCTATTTAAATCAACACTTTATGGTACTTAAAAGCCCCTTTCGGGGCTGCTATTTGGTGGAGGCGGCGGGATTTGAACCCGCGTCCGCCAGCCCGCTGCCTGCGGCTCTACATGCTTAGATCAGCCTATTAGTTTTAACCCGTTGCAACCCGGCTGTCAGGGAACGCATTGGGCGATTTCGGTAAAGGTTTTAGTGGATCTGCCCCGAACAAGCTTCTCCACGATCCTATGAGATATGACATTTGAGCACTCCGCTTCCCGAGGGATTAAGAGCTCTGGACGCATAAGCACGGCTCCAGTCAAACGGCACTACACTGGGGTTTAAGCAGCTAGTGCGTAGTTGTCGTCGTTGGCAACTATAAGTTTGCGACTTTTGATTAACGAGATTGGTCACCATCTCGGCATGCACCGGAGGTTTTGTAGCCGTCGTCGAATCCAAAACGCCCCCAGAGAACGCTGATTCTAGCATAATGCCGCTGCCGTAATGGGGCTTTGGAGAAAATAAGTTTTAGATCGAATTTGCGCAGCAGATGGCCTAGAATCGATGACCGCAAAAAATAACTAAAAAGGGATTAGTCATGCAACGAGGTCAATTTTCTTCTCGCTTAGGTTTTATTCTCGCTGCGTCCGGCTCTGCCGTTGGGCTGGGAAATATTTGGGGCTTCCCAACCAACGCTGCAGAAAACGGCGGCGCGGCATTTTTGCTGATGTACATTATTTTGGCGTTTCTGCTGGCCTACCCTGCATTGATGGCAGAGCTCATTATTGGACGACACACGCGCTCGAACATGGTGACGGCGCTGCAGTCCATTGCAAGCAGTAGTCGCGCCAAGACGGCGGGTAAATTAACGGGCCTGGGTGGCATTTTAGCGGCGACCTTTATTCTCTGCTTTTACAGCATTATTGCCGGCTGGATGATTGCCTTTATGCTAGAGCCGGTTGCGCACTTTTTCGGTATGGAAGCACTCGGCAATTGGTTGACCGAATTTAGCTTGGCGCGGAACTTAGGCTTTTCTGCACTCTTTCTGTCGCTAACGGTGCTGGTGATTAGTGCGGGCGTCGAGCAGGGTATCGAAAAATGGTCTCAGCGACTGATGCCTTCGCTGTTTGTTTTGTTGGCGGCGCTGATTGTCTATGTGTTGCTGCAAGATGGCGCTATGCAGGGGCTGAAGCATTATTTGGTGCCCGATTTTTCACAGATGGCGGATCCGCAGCTTATTGTCCGTGCGCTGGGGCAGGCGTTTTTCTCTCTATCGCTGGGTGTGGGCACGATGTTAATTTATGGTTCCTATATCCGTTCGGATGAAAATTTACCGGTTGTCGGTGCGCTGGTAACACTCACCGATACGGGCGTCGCGTTCTTGGCGGGAATGCTGGTCTTACCGGCGATTTTCGTAGCCCAAGAGTTGGGCGTCACCATCTATGGCGGGGACGGGTCACTGATCGCTGGGCCTGATCTTATTTTCCAAGTGCTGCCGGCACTATTTGACGGTATGGGAACTACGGGCTTGGCGGTTGGCTTTGCTTTTTTTGTGCTGATGACTATTGCGGCAGTGACCTCGTCTATCTCCATGCTAGAAGTACCGGTTGCCTATACGGTTGAAACAGCGGGTACCAGCCGTATCAAGGCCACTTGGCTGATTGGTCTCGGGGTATTTGTCTGCAGCGCTGTTGTATCGATGAATTTTGATGCGTTGTTTGGTCTTGTGGTAACACTCACCACGGAATGGGCGCAGCCACTACTGGGCGTCATGTTGTGTATCTTTGCTGGGTGGATATTTAACCGCAACAGTATTTTAAGTGAGTTAAAGCAGGGCGACGCGGGTGTTGAGCAGGGGTTGTTTTGGAAGGTCTGGCCGATCTATGTGAAATTTTTCTGCCCGCTACTTATCCTGCTGACCTTTGCGCAGGGGTTTTTCTAGGCCGCAAACTTAGCGGCCTATTAGAGGAACCGGCTGTTGGCAGAGAACTGGCTGCGCAAAAAGGCCATCTGATCGCCGAGTATTCGGCTGCTATTGGTGAGCGCTAAATACTCTGCGTTGTTGGGTTTATAGGGTAATGCGATCAGCTCCATATTCGCTTCTTCAGGGGTGCGGTTGGCTTTAAATTGATTGCAGCGGCGGCAGGCGCATACCACGTTTTCCCAGCGGTCCGTGCCGCCACGGGAGGTCGGCAAAATGTGATCTCGGGTAAGCTGAATCGGTGTAAATTGCCGTGCGCAGTACATACACAGATGGGCGTCGCGGGCAAAATTGGGTTGGATTCGTTAGCGGGTAACTCATGCGCGGCCGCGCCATCTGCTCACCGCCACAGGCAATAATACTCGGCAGTTCAACAATCGAGCGCTGCCCCGACAACCGCGAGATACCGCCGCGCACATTGCGCACCACGTCGCCCATACTCCAAACCACAAGATCGCGGGCGTACATACACACTGCCGCTTCCCAATCTAAGCAGTTGATGGGTTGCCCGGCTAAGTTAAGTCTGAGTATTTTCATTGCACAGCCCGCCCTCTGAATGCTTAGTGGCCAGTAATACCTCGTCCTTTGAGATACCACTATACAGCTACTGCGACTTGCGCGGAAAGTGGCTATGTCGCTATTTATATGGCGTTTGCCAATTGACCGCAATGCGCGAGTTAGTTAGGGTGGTGACCTTGTGTTTCTCTCTCTTTACAAGGGCAACAAACCGTGAAAAATGAAAAAAAATCTGTCGATTTTGAACAGCAGTTGGCCAGCCTAGAAGCGCTGGTTGAGTCCTTGGAAAGTGGCGAATTGAGCCTAGAGGATTCCCTAAAATCCTTTGAAACTGGGATAAAAGTTGCTCGCGAGTGCCAGCAGGCACTGAAAGCGGCTGAACAAAAAGTAGAAATACTTATGCGCCAAGGTGACGAGCTGGTGAGCCAACCCTTTGTTGGCAGCGACGACTAGCGCCTCTATGTCACAATCATTCGAACGCATTATTCACGATTACAGCAGCAGGGTTAACGCCCAACTCGAGGCTATTCTGCCGGCGGCCACTGGCCCCGCCGAGCGTCTTTTTGCCGCAATGCGCTACTCAGCACTGAATGGTGGAAAACGCTTGCGTCCAGCGCTGTGCTTCGCCGCTGCAGACGCTGTGGGCGGCAGTGACGGCAATACAGCCAAGGTCGCTGCGGCGATTGAGATGGTGCATGCCTATTCTTTGATACATGATGATTTACCGGCGATGGACGATGATGATCTGCGCCGCGGCATGCCCACCTGTCATATCCAATTTGATGAAGCGACGGCGATTCTCGCCGGCGATGGTCTGCAATCTCTGGCTTTTCAGCAACTCACCGAGCTCGATAACCTTCCCACAGAGACCGTTTTATCGCTTATCGCGATACTTTCCCGGCTTGGCGGATGTCAGGGCATGGTGGCGGGCCAGGCGATTGATTTGGCGGCAACCGGTAAGTTAGTGGGGCTTGAGCAGCTGAAAACTATGCACGCCCACAAAACTGGCGCGTTGATCGAAGCCAGTGTTTTGATGGGGGCAATTGCCACCCGTGCAGCGACGGATGGCCAGTTAGCTGCCCTGAAAACGTTTGCTAGATCTATTGGTTTGGCGTTTCAAATTCAAGACGATATTCTCGACGTCGAAAGCTCGACAGAACTGTTGGGCAAACAGCAGGGTTCCGACGCCGCCAATCAAAAATCAACCTACACGTCGATTCTCGGCCTTGAGCAGGCTCGGCGTGAGGCCGATAAACTCTACCAAACGAGTATGGCGGCACTGGACCTCTTTGCTGAGCGCGCAGACCCGTTGCGGGCGATTGCGGATTTTATCGTCAAGCGCAATTACTAACCGCAAATTGCCGAAACGAACAAGAATGCTGTGGTTAATTGGTGTAATATCGCCGCCACAATTTATATAAATACCGTGAACTGAGCGCATGCCGAAAACATTCACCGACATTCCACTAACAAGACCGAAAACGCCGCTCTTAGACAGCATTGCTGCGCCGGCGGATTTGCGTCTTTTAGAGCCGAAAGAGCTGTTGTTGGTGGCGGACGAACTTCGCGCATTTTTACTCTATTCCGTGGGTCAAACCGGTGGCCATTTTGGCGCTGGCTTAGGCGTGACAGAATTAACCGTTGCGCTGCACTACGTTTTCAACACCCCCGACGATCGCATTATTTGGGATGTGGGCCACCAAACTTACCCCCATAAAATTCTGACAGGCCGCCGTGAGCGAATGCTCACTATGCGCCAGAAAGACGGCTTGTCTGGTTTCCCCAAGCGCTCAGAAAGCGAATATGACACATTTGGCGTGGGCCACTCGAGCACGTCCATCAGCGCCGCACTGGGCATGGCCATGGGGTCAGCTCAACTGGGCCGCGAGCGAAAGACCGTTGCCGTAATGGGCGACGGCGCCATGACCGCCGGCATGGCCTTTGAAGCCATTAACCATGCCGCCCATGTGGATAAAAACTTGCTGGTGGTGCTCAATGATAACCAGATGTCGATCTCACGAAACGTGGGTGGACTATCGACTTACTTTTCTAAACTCTGGGCCAGTAAGTTTTACAATCAGCTGCGCGAGAAAGGCAAAAAAGTATTAAGCCAGTTGCCGCAGGCTACGCATTTTGTCCGGCGCACTGAGGAGTACATGAAGAGCATGGTGTCCCCAGCCACGATTTTTGAAGAGCTGGGTTTTTACTATGTTGGGCCAATTGATGGCCATGACTTGCCTCTTTTGGTTGAGACATTGCGTAATCTGAGTGAGATTAAAGGCGCTGTTTTACTGCATATTATTACCCACAAAGGCAAAGGTTTTGCGCCGGCTGAAAACGATCCTGTAGGCTACCACGCACTCAATAAAATCGAACCTAAATCTGCAATTATCAAACAACCCGCCCCTAGTGCACCTGCCAAGCCGAAGTATCAAAAGGTCTTCGGCGACTGGCTGTGCGACATGGCGGAGCAAGATAATCGCTTAGTCGGCATTACGCCGGCAATGTGCGACGGCTCGGGGATGAACGAGTTCGCTGAGCGCTTTCCTGACCGTTTTGAAGATGTCGCGATTGCCGAACAGCATGCGGTGACGCTGGCTGCCGGTATGGCCTGCGAGGGCTCGAAGCCGGTTGTCGCTATCTACTCCACGTTTTTACAGCGCGCTTATGATCAGCTTATTCACGATGTGGCACTGCAGAATTTAGATGTGCTGTTTGCCTTGGACCGAGCAGGTCTGGTGGGCGAAGACGGTGCCACCCATGCGGGTGCTTACGACATCAGTTATCTGCGCTGCATTCCCAATATGATGATTATGGCGCCGTCCGACGAAAACGAGACACGGCAGCTGTTGTATACCGGCTATATGCACACTGGCCCCGCTGCCGTTCGCTATCCTCGCGGAACTGGCCCCGGCGCGACCATTGAAAAAGCCATGACCGCACTGCAGATTGGCAAAGGTGTGATTAGACGCGATGGTGCAGGCGTGGCAATTCTCAACTTTGGTACGCTGCTTCCGACAGGGCTCCGGGTTGGCGAGCAGCTCAATGCCACCGTTGCCGACATGCGCTTTGTGAAACCGATTGATGAAACCATGATTCGTGAACTCGCCAGCCGCCACTCGTTGCTGGTTACCCTTGAGGAAAACAGTATTGCCGGCGGTGCAGGTTCAGCGGTGAGTGAATTTCTCGCGTCACAGGGTATTGTTATGTCTGTGCTGCATTTGGGTTTGCCAGATCACTATGTTGATCATGGAAAACATGAGCAGCAACTCGCCTCTGTAGGCTTAGATGATGCGTCTGTCCTCGCCGCGATTGAAGCGCGCGTGGCATTGCTGGGCCTCCGCTAAAACACCCCTTCCACTATAAGAGTGTTACTACTGTGAAACTTTATAATTTTGCCATGGCACCAAACCCAAAAAGAGTCGCTATTTTTATCGCTGAAAAAGGCGTCGAGATCGAGACAATAGAGGTCAATATTCGCGCGGGCGAGCACAAAACCCCTGCGTTTACAGCTATCAACCCTCTACAAGATCTGCCACTGCTGCAACTCGACGATGGCACCCACATCAATCAGGTTAACGCTATCTGCCGCTATATCGACGACGTTTATCCAGAGCCGCCGCTCTACGGGCGTACACCAGAAGAGCGCGCCAAGGTCGAATCATGGAATCATCGCGTGCAGATGGAAGGCATTGGGGCTGTCACTGACGCTTTCCGCAACAGCAGCCCAAACTTTGTCGGACGAGCAATAGCGGGGCCACACAGCTACGAGCAGATACCGGCTTTGGCTGAACGCGGCCGCCTGCGTATCGATAATTTTATGAAGGATATGAACGCACACTTCGCCGACAATCAATTTGTGCTCGGCGACTATTTTTCTGTCGTCGATATCACTGTTTTTATGTCAATCGAGTTTGCAACGTGGGTGAAAAAGAAGATTCCTGAGGATTGCACTCATTTACAGCGTTGGTTTGATGCAATGAGTGCTCGGCCTAGCATTAAAAAGTAACCGCGTAACGAGACGTAAGGGCTTTGCAGCCCTTACGTCATCATCACTACTTTTCTACGGTAAATCCATTCGCAGCTGCGTTAACAACGCGGCCGTCACTAAAGGTGACCACTTTCGCTTGGCTGCTGAGGTTGTAGACAACGTATGTTCTTACCCCTGCCTTATCAAAGGCTAATGCACCCGGATAGTCGGCGGTGAGATCACCTGTACCTGTCGCCAAGTGTCCAAGAGAACTGAACGTGTGTATCCAGTGATAGGTGTGTGCCTTTGATTCGCCCGCTTCTGGCGAGTAAGAACTGACTGTATTGTAATCAGCGATAGCGGCATCCGCATCCGTCAGCGCCCACAGGTTCCACCACAGGTCAGTCCATTGGTCTGCGCCAAGACCAGAAGGCTTGCCGTTTGATGACTCACTGAGACCTAAGGCAACATAGTCCACCATATAGTCAGCGTGCAGACCGACGTGCAAAATCAGTGGATTGGCTGGCAATCCCTGAATACCTAAGATATGGGCGGTCTTCGGGCTAAACCATGTCGAAAAGTCCGCACCACTGCCCCAGATAATAGAGGTGGTAATTTTGCTATACCCGGCTGGGAAGTTGTTGTAATCACCGCCCTTGTTGTTGTAGCCGTCAATGTTGTTCCAGTATTCCCAGTATGCCGCGGCAGTTGACGCATGCAGGTACATACCTCTTTCCATCAACTCGTCGTTTCCAGTGATCATCCCGTAGAGCACGATAGCACCGTAGGAGTTGGCTGCTTCAGAGGTTGACTCATTGTTGTTACCTTGCAGTGCGTCGCCTTTGCCATCCGCCCACGAAAAGCCGTTGGCAGGGTCAAAGTTGCGCAGATAGGGGAACATGTCATCGTCGCGGCCACCCGCATAATCACGAATCAACAACTCAATCATCGGGCCATACTGGTCGTCA
>LIDE01000067.1 GCA_001438605.1 SAR92 bacterium BACL16 MAG-120619-bin48
GCAGTGCCAGTACCGATGCGTAGGCATTATAAAGTTGCTCAGATTCTCTCATTAGGCCATCCATGTATCTCGGGCAGGCAGTGTGGATTTCATGTTTAGCTGATACCTTAAAGATGGGGGTGATTACTGTTTGTCCGGCAAGGTTGTCTAGTATGCCCCGGTTACTAGCGTGGCTGTTGCTTAGGCGGTTGCTGATTACTTTGGCTATGGCGACAAAAACCCTGTTAATTAAGCCTTTCAACATTATCTTATGATGTTCCTAATAAGCCGGCATGCGCGGCGACCATCACCAATCAAAAAAAATAAATCAACACTTAAGTTGACACGATCTTTTCTTACATTGTAGGATGAACAGTCAACTAATGTGTTGATTTTGAATAACGAGGGGAATAATCATGAATAAAAAACTATCAGTTAGCCTAATGTGCTTGTCTGTGATGGCAGCATTTCCTGCTGTGGCTCAGGTTAGTTCGGGTATCGAAGGTTTGGAAGAAATTGTTGTAACAGCACGAAAGCGCCAAGAAAGTTTGCAGGAAGTGCCAATTGCTATCTCAGTAATGGGCGCGAACGATTTAAAAAATAAGGGTGTTTTTTCAACATCAGATCTCAATAATTCAATGCCTGGCTTAAATGTCACATCGTCTTATGGTGAGTCACAGCCCAATTTCACGCTTCGCGGTATTGGTGTGGGCACCGAATATAATTCTAATGCAGCATCACCCACCGGCATTTATGTCGATGAAGTCTACCAGTCAATGCGCGCTAGCCACGGCCATCGTGCCGTGGAATTTCCCTCTGGTAACGGCTATATCAAAAATCTGTAGCGCCATGATTACCGGCAACACTATGGTATTAAAGCCGGCGGCTACAACGCCTGTCGCAACGCTGCATTTGGGGCGTATTGTCAGCGCGATTATTCCCGCTGGCGTACTCAATATAGTTGCCGATCAGAATGATCTCGGTGGCATACTCAGCAGCCACCCAGATATTAGTAAGATTGCCTTCACTGGCTCCACTGCTACCGGCAGTAAAGTCATGGCCTCAGCCTCAGCCACCCTTAAGCGCATGACGCTCGAGCTCGGCGGCAATGACAGCGGTATTGTGTTGGACGACTGTGATCCTGCAGAGGTTTCGGCCAAGCTCTTCGCCTCGGCATTTGGCAACAATGGTCAAATCTGCATCGCGCTGAAGCGACTCTATGTTCACGAGACGCAGTACGAAGCGGTTTGTGCCAATCTTGCTGAGCTGGCTAACAATGCCGTGGTTGGCTCGGGTCTCAATGCTGACACCCAGCTGGGTCCGGTGCAAAATCGCATGCAGTACGACAAGTTAAAAGCTCTTATCGAACAGACCCGAACTCAGGGCACTATTATTGCCGGAGGGGATTGTCCAGATCTGCCAGGCTATTTTATTAACCCCACTATCGTTCGCGATATTGCCGATGATGCGGCGCTGGTGACTGATGAGCAGTTTGGTCCTGTACTGCCGGTGATGAGCTATAGCAATCTCGATGAAGTGATTGCCCGCGCTAACAATACCTGTTTTGGTTTGGGTAACTCGGTGTGGTCCGCAGACAGCGCTAGAGCCGCAGCCGTTGCCATGCAGTTGGACTCTGGTTCTGTATGGATCAATAAGCACGGTGACATTGGCCCAGACACACCGTTCTCGGGAGCCAAAATGTCTGGCGTCGGTGTTGAAATGGCCGAGCATGGGCTGATGGAATTTACTCAGATGAAGGTGATTAATCTCGGTAAGAATATTGCCGTGTAGTGAGTTTGATCCGATCCCATCCCACCTGGCTGCCAGGCTGGATGGGAGCGGACGAAGACTAAAACAATAATAAATCACAGCGACTACTTAAAAAACCGAAAATAATAATTAGCCATAGCGACAGCGAAGGCAGAGAGGATAAACCCATGTCGGAACCCCTAGACCCCGCACGACCCTCCGCAGAGAGCCCTTATCACAGCGCCCGGGTGAGAAATTATTTTCTCGGCATTATGACGCTGACCTATGCGCTCAATCTTTTTGATCGTCAACTGCTGTCAATGCTGCAAGAGTCAATTAAGGCTGATCTGCTGCTGTCCGACACACAGCTCGGTTTACTCACAGGAACCGCTTTTGCTTTTTTCTATGTTATTGCTGGAGTGCCGATTGCGCGCTTTGCCGATCGCGGCGGCAATCGCCGTAATATTATTACTGTTGCCGTTGGTCTGTGGAGTTTTATGACCGCCCTTAGCGGTTTGGCCGGAAGCTATATGCATCTGTTTTTGGCGCGTATGGGTGTCGGTCTAGGTGAGGCCGGTGGCAGTCCCCCGGCGCACTCAATGATCTCTGATGTGTTTCCACCGGAGCAGCGGGCAACCGCCATGGCGACCTATTCTGTGGGCGTCAATATCGGCATTATGATGGGCTTTTTATTGGGCGGTATTCTGAATGAGTATTTCGGCTGGCGCATCGCCTTTTTAGCCGTAGGTATTCCCGGCATATTCTTAGCCATACTGATTCGCACGACCATTGTTGAGCCGGTGCGCGGCTGGTCGGAGAATCGCGTGGTCGCTCCCGAAGTGATCAATCTCAGTGAGGCATTAGGCTTGCTTTGGAAGAGTAAAACCTTCAGGCATCTATCGGTCGCCGGTGGACTCACGGCCTTGATGGGCTACGGCACCATGAACTGGTCGGCCCCTTTCTTTATTCGACAATTTGGTTTGGGCACCGCGGAGCTAGGTATCTGGCTGGCGCTGGGCAGCGGTGTCTGCGGCGCTGTGGGAACCTATTTTGCGGGCTTTTACTGTGATCGTTTAAGTCGAATTGATACCCGCTGGAATCTCTGGCTGCCTGCTCTGGCTGCCGTGATCGCCGGTGTTTGCATGCTGTTTATTCTCAATCAGAGCAATCCTTATATTGCCCTATCCATAAACCTTTTGATGGGCGGCTTAATTACCTGCTACATCGGTCCCAGCATTGCGACTTTGCACGGTATTGTCGATCCGCGTATGCGCGCGACTGTGTCGGCTGTGTTTTATCTGATTATTAATGTTATAGGTCTGGGTGTTGGGCCTACGTTGATCGGTGTGATCAGTGATCATTATGCCGCCACATTGGGCGATGGGTCTCTGCGCATGGCGTTGTTGATTGTTATTCCAGTGGCTGCACTCTGGTCCGCTGCGCACTTTATGATGGCTGCGCGCTACCTGCGAAAAGGGCTTTAGGACGGGGATAGCTATTTAGGTCCGGTCAAGTGCGGGTTGGTGGATTGCCAATGTCAGGGCGTTGATCTATAGTCTGCTGCTAAGACGTATAGTTAACACATAAGTTGATTTTTTCGAAGAGGATAGTGACAGTGGCCAGTGGAATCGGGCGTAGGCGTGCAGCAGCAAAGGTCGATAAGGCCCCTAATTACGATAAACGACGCAAAGAAATCTCTGAAGCGGCAGCTCGGGTGTTTAATCGCAAAGGTTTTTCTGGCACCAGTATCAGCGCTGTTGCGCAAGAGCTCAGTATTGATAGAGCGTCGCTTTACTACTACATCTCGAGTAAAGAAGAGCTGTTTGACGAGCTGGTGCGAGAAGTCTCTGAAAGCAACCTTAAAGCTGCGCAAAATATTCGCAACAGCGACCAGAGCCCAGCGGAAAAGTTAAAAAGCTTGATTGTCCAATTGATGGGCGCCTACGCAAAAAACTATCCCATACTCTATATCTATATCCGCGAAAATCTTGCAGATGTCGCCGACAGCCGCTCTAAGTGGGCGCGCAGCATGAAGCAGATTAACCATGATTACGATGAGGCGGTGATCTCGATAATCCAGCAGGGCTATGATGATGGCTCGTTCGTGAATCTGGGTTCTGCCAAAGTGGTCTCCTATGGCGTGTTGGGAATGGTTAACTGGACCAACCGCTGGTTTAAGCCGGATCATTCAGATATAGATGCGCAGGCTATTGGTGAAATGTACGCCAATATCATTACCAATGGCTTGGCCTCCGGTGCCTTAGACTTGGCTAAATAACCTTAAGGCTGCGCTTCTGCAGCTGCGGTTTACACCCAAAATCCCGATCCTAAAATAAATCGTTTAATCAACGGGTTTTGAGAGCCGGCAGGCTCTATAGCCAAATAATCAACAAAAGTGTTGACTCGTTTTTTACCCTTGTGTCACTATTGCACGCTAGAAAGTCCACGCTGTATTCAATCTTCAAGACAGGAGCAAACTTGGTGTGATCGATAAGCCTTCTCAAGATAATAATGACATCTGGTTAGACGAGTCTGTTCAGCAGGCCAATTTGCCAACACTTGCCTGCCTGCTTGTTCACCTTACGGGTGAGCGCCGTTGGATAGAGGGTGACTACAAGCCAACTCGCTCTCGTGGTATGGATGACAATGATGATGGGGGTCTGTCTCCGGAGATACAGGGCGAGATTCGTCGTCAGGCAGTGCTAGAGATCAAAGCCTGGCAGAAAAATGGCAGTGTGGCGCTGGCCAACCCTTCGGATGAGTTGCTGGTTGAGATGATGAGCGTAGCACTTGGCGAAGAGATTCCCGCCCGCTATGGTGCCATGATTCGCAGTGAATTGGAGCTTGATGCCAGAGTTGAAAACCCCGTTGACCCCAGCGCGGAGATAATTCCCTCTGGGCCAGTTCCTGAAGGCTTCTGTGCAGTGATTATAGGTGCAGGTATTTCTGGGCTCTGTGCTGCTGCTCGCCTTGCTGAAGCGGGTGTCGCCTATGTAATACTCGAGCGCAATTCCGGTCTGGGTGGGGTCTGGCGCGAGAATAAATATCCTGGTGCGGCCTGTGATGTACCCAGCCACCTGTATTCATTTTCCTTTGCCCAGTACAACTGGTCCGAGTACTTTGCTGGTAGCGATGAAATTGAAACGTATCTCAATTTTGTTGCCGATAGCTGCAATATTCGTCCGTTTATTCATTTCCAGCAGGATGTCAGTGACGCCAGTTTTGACGAGGCCACTAATCAGTGGACTGTTAGCGCAACGGATAGTGCAGGAAAGACTCAGCGGTTTTCCGCAGATATGGTGGTCAGCGGTGTTGGTGCGTTTAACAAGCCTAAGTATCCAAATGTTACCGGCCTTGCAAGCTTTGCTGGCGATTCAGTGCACACCGCACGCTGGCCAAAGAAGGGCGTTGAATTAGCCGGGCGCAATGTGGTTGTGGTGGGCAACGGTGCCAGCGCCATGCAAGTGGTGCCTGCCATTGCCGATCAAGTTAAGTCTCTAACCGTAATTCAGCGCGCCCCCCAATGGGCCGCGCCTTCTCCGAAATTCAAAAAGAAAGTTCCCGCCGCCGTGCAGAGCTTGATTGAGGCGGTGCCTCTGTATCGCCTCTGGTATCGCTTGCGCCTCAGTTGGGCGTTTAATGACAAACTTTATGATGCGCTACAAGTGGATACCAATTGGGCCCATCCCGACAGATCTATCAATGCCATTAACGATAAGCATCGCGCCGGCCTGACCAGTTATATAGAGGGCGAACTCGGTGATCGACAGGATTTGTTAGCTGATCTGATTCCAGATTATCCGCCTTTCGGTAAACGCTTATTGATGGACAATGGTTGGGCGCGAACCCTGACCAAAAACAATATTAGTTTGGTCAATGGTTCGGTGAACAAGGTTCACAAAGATGGCTTGGAATTAACCGATGGCACGCAGATTGAGGCAGATGTGATTATCTGGGCAACCGGCTTTGACGTGGTCAATTTTCTCGCGCCGATGGCGATTAGCGGCATTGATAATCACCAGTTGCACGATGACTGGGACGGCGACGATGCGCGCGCCTACCTGGGTACCCTGGTGCCCAATTATCCCAACTTCTTTTGTCTCTATGGGCCCAACACCCAGTTCGGTCACGGCGGTAGCCTGATCAGTATTATTGAGCGTCAGGTGTCCTATGTGATGTCGCTGCTCGGCAAAATGTTTGCCAATGACCTGCGCTGTGTCGATGTGCGCGAGGATGTCTATGAGCGCTACAACGCCGAGGTCGATGCCAAACATGAGGGCATGATCTGGACCCATCAGGGTATGAGCACTTATTACCGCAACTCCAAAGGTCGTGTGGTGGTCTGCAATCCGTTCCGCATTGTCGAGTTTTGGGAGATGACCGCCAGCGCCGATCTCAACGATTACCGCGCGGTGGCTAAAACATCCGACAAGAAATATCAGTCGTCACAGTCTGGAGTAAAAGTGTAATGGCAGAGCAAGTATTACTCGAGCGCCATGGCGCAGTTCTGGTTATCTCGATCAATCGACCCGAGCGGCGCAATGCGGTCACCCGTGAAGTATCGGAGGGCATTGCTGCGGGCATAGATCTGCTTGATTCAGATGCAGAACTGTCGGTGGGTATTCTCACCGGAGTTGGCGGTTCATTTTGTTCCGGCATGGACCTCAAAGCCTTTGTCGATGGCCAGCGTCCTGAGATTGACGGGCGTGGCCTCGGTGGTATTACCGAGACCCCGCCGAACAAACCTTTGATCGCTGCCGTTGAAGGCTTTGCGGTTGCTGGCGGCTGTGAGTTAGCGCTGGCCTGTGACCTGATTGTCGCCGCTGAAAATGCGCGCTTTGGTCTGCCCGAAGTAACTCGCGGCCTAGTCGCAGGTTCCGGTGGACTAGTGCGCTTGCCGCAAAAGATTCCCCGTGCCATCGCCCTTGAATACGCGCTGACCGGCGACCAGTTTGATGCGCCGACTGCCCATCATTGGGGACTGGTAAATCAACTTACTCCCCAGGGCGGCGCCCTTAAAGCTGCCTTAGCTTTGGCGTTACGCATTAGCGCTAATGCCCCTCTGGCTGTGGCCATGAGCAAGCGCATTATCACCGAGTCCGAGACCTGGGAAGTGTCAGAGCAGTGGTCCAAACAAACACCGTTGGTCGATTCGATTATTGCATCAGCTGATGCCCATGAGGGCAGCCTAGCCTTCACCGAAAAACGTGCGCCAGAGTGGCAGGGAAAATAACATGCAAGTGAAAAACATTGCCGTCGTCGGTGGCGGCACCATGGGTATAGGTATTGCCTACGTATCAGCGCTCTCAGGTGCTGAGGTTATTCTGGTTGAACCCAGTGATCGCCAGGCCAAAGTCGTCAGTGACAATATAGCCAGTGCCGCCGCCGGCGGTGTCGCACGAAATAAATTTAGTCGCGCCGATGCCGATGCTTTAATCGGGCGGATCCGTCGTCTGTCCGATGTTGACGCCATTCCTGAGCACCTGGATCTGATAATTGAGACTGTGCCCGAACAGTTAGCCTTAAAGCAAAAGGTCTTGGCGCAAATTGACGCGCGCAAGCCGGCGCTGATCGGCACCAATACCAGTGCCTGCTCTATAGATACGCTGGCCGAGTCGGTGTCGGCTCCAGAGAATTTTTTCGGTCTGCATTTCTTTAATCCAGTGTGGTCGATCAAGTTGGTGGAAATCATCAAAGGTCAGGCAACCTCAGCGGCCAGCCTCGATCAGGCGCGAGAGTTTGTCAGCCAGATCGATAAGCAGTCGCTGACCGTGAGTAATATTCCCGGCTTTGCTACCAGTCGCTTAGATCTGATTGCCAGTCTCGAAGCTATGCGTATGTTAGAGAGTGGTGTGGCCAGTGCCGAAGATATTGACCGCGCCGCTGTGCTCGCTTATCAGCACCCAGTAGGGCCCCTGAGACTGAG
>LIDE01000068.1 GCA_001438605.1 SAR92 bacterium BACL16 MAG-120619-bin48
AGATGTTTGGGCACTTTAAAGCGCGCCAACTGCTCGGCACAGATTACCTTGAGTGAGGGCAAATTCACCGCTCCAGAGACCACCAAAAAACCAACTCCGGCTTCGCCCATTTTATGGTCTGGCACAGGCACTACGAAGGCTTCAATGACCCTAGGCTGATCCATTAGCAGAGCTTCAATTTCAAAGGGTAAGACCTGCTCACCACCACAGCGATAGCTCTCTTTGGTACGCCCCAAGAGGCGCAGATACCTATCAGTATCAATGCTGCCGAGATCGCCGGTTTTCATCCAACCCTGATCATCAAAGGCCGCTGCTGTGGCCTCTGGTTTATTGTAATAACCCTGAGTGACACCCAAGCCTTTAATGCGTAACTCACCCAATTCACCCGGCGCAACCTCTTGCTCGGTGGCCGTATCCACAACGCGATAGGCAACCAGCAGACCATTCTGAGTTGGATCCGCTGCTATGCCGACATCGCGAAGTCTGCCGTTGGTGGTCAGTAATCGGTCCAGCGGATCCTCGGGGCGAGTCACCGTGGTTGAAGCCGTCGCCTCAGTCATGCCGTAACCGGTGGTAATCTCGAGCTTGCCAAACGCCTGATTAATAGCCGGCCAAAGGCTCGCGGGCGCTTTACCACCAGAGCTGAGCATGGCATTGAGCGAGGGAAAATCGGTGTGCAGGGTCTTGCGTGCTTCGAGTATCGCGCTGGTCATAGTGGGGATCAGCAGCAGGTCATTGACCCTGTGCTGAGTGACCGCGCGAAGCGTTTCTAAAGGATCAAATTTCAACTGCGGCACAATCGCGCCGCCGACATACATCACCGCCAACAGACCTTCTACATAGCCGTAAACATGGTACATCGGCAGTGAAAACTGAATACGTCGGGATGGCCCGAAAGCGCGTGCATAGGCGCTGCCATAGGCGGCGCGGAGTACCATATCATGGGATAACATGACGCCCTTGGGGCCGCCGGTGGTACCGGAGGTGTAGATAATATCGGCTATAGCATGAGCATTTTGTCTGCCCTGCTCCGGATGAGACTTTTCGTCATCATGGGCGCCACAGAGTTCGAGACTGGCGAAGTCGATGGCGCTGTTATCGGGTTCCACTTCACCGGTGGCGAAAACAATCACCTGGCGTAACTTGGGAAAAGTGTCGCCGCCGCCCTGCTGCTGCCAGCCGGGCATAATTTGGTCGAGCATATGGAGGTAATTAAGACCTCTAAAGCCGTCCATGGTCACCAGATAATTGGCGTCGGACTGGGCTAAGAGATAAGCCAATTCGTTGCTACGATTCAAAAAGTTAAGCGGTACTGCAATCGCCCCAACTCGCGAGATGGCGAATTTAACAGCAACAAATTCTGCGTAGTTGGCCATCACCACGGCTACATGATCCCCGGATTTAACTCCAGAGCGCTGCAGACCGGCGGCGACTTTTGAGACCCACAGGTTCATCTCCGCATAGGAGTAAACCTGTTTGTCTGTAACTACAAAATCGTTATTGGCAAAGGCCTCAGCGGCCCAAGCCAGCATGCCATCCAAACTGCGACTAGGCCACTGGGGAAAACGCGCCCCTAAAGCGGCCTGACGAGATGCAACTGACTCAAGCATACTGACTCCAAACTCGACTATTTATCTTCTTTTGATGCTTCGTAGGCCTGCCAATAGCTGCGGTGTGGCTTAAACGGTGCATCGCGGTCGCGAACGGCTGGGCGTACGCCGCCTTCTTTCCATACTTCGTTAAAGCGATCCATACCAGGACCCGCGATACCCATGGCATCAAGGTCGTTGGCAGCGGCCATGGCAGCATTCATGCCCATTGTTTCGAACCAGCGATTAGTCACTTCTTTGTGCGAGTAGATCGCATCCAGAGTGACGTTAGAAACACGTTCAGCATAGGCGCGGGCTACCGCAGCGACTTCATCACGGGGTACGGCACGGTTAACCAATCCAATCTCAGCAGCTTCAGTTCCAGTCATATTATCACCGGTAAACAGCCACTCTTTGGTTTTGCGCATGCCCATATGAATTGGCCAAAGACCAAAGGTGTGAATCTCGCCCATAGCGCGTGATTCAGGCTGACCTAGCAGTGCATCGTCGGCACAGAAAACAATATCCATCACGCCTACCAGATCCAGTCCGCCGGCAACACAGTGGCCGTGAACAACACCAATAGTGGCTTGACGCAATCTAAACAGACGCATCCAACGCTCGCGCGACAGATGGAATTCACGGCGCGACCAAACTGGCGCCTGGCGGTGAGGACGACGCTGCACGTCATTGATGGCGCTGTCCGCATCCCAAAGATAAGAGAACTCATTGAGATCATAGCCAGTACTAAAGTGAGCGCCAGCAGCATCGATAATCAGTACACGGGTTTCATCATCCTGATCCAAATCATCCATCACCAGGTCTAACTCGTCACGCAGCTGTACCGAAATGGCGTTACCTTTGTGTGCTCGGTTAAGGGTCAAAGTCGCAATGCGGCCTTCTTTTTTGTATATAAGGGTTTCTAATTCCATAGTTATTTCTCTCAGGCTAATCTCAAAATTGGTTGATGCTGCTTTAAGTTGGAATTATTTCAACACATATGTTGATTACATGCAACACATATGTTGAAATATGTTTTTGCTCTTAAATAGTTATCAGTGAGGGCGTTAATCAGCGTTTGGTGTATACACCAGCCTTGGGGAAAATATGTCAGTTAACAGTAACGCAGAGCACGGCTCTGTAAATAGCCCAACAGACAGCTCTTTTGATGTCATTATTGTCGGCGCTGGATTTTCCGGTCTGCGCTCGCTCCACAGTCTGCGCAATGCCGGCCTCTCAGTAAAAATCATTGAGGCCTCCGATGAAGTCGGCGGTGTCTGGAATCACAACCGCTACCCTGGTGCGCGCTGCGATGTTGAGAGCTATGACTACTCCTTTGGTTTTTCCGATGAACTGCAGCAACAGTGGCGCTGGTCCGAACGCTATGCGCAGCAGCCGGAAATTTTGCGATACGCCAATCATGTCTGCGATCGTTTTCAACTGCGCAGTGACATCCTTTTTGACTGTCGCATGCTCGGCGCTGACTTTAATGAAGACCGTGCAAGCTGGACAGTCGCAACCGATTCTCTGGGCCAGCTACAGTGCCGCCATTTAATTCTTGCGGTCGGTCAGTTATCGAAAATCAAAACACCGACCATTCCCGGCGCGGCCAGTTTTGCTGGTGAAATCCATCACAGCGGCGCCTACCCGCGTGAGCCTCTCGACTTTGCCGGCAAGCGCGTCGGCATTATTGGCACCGGCTCTTCCGGAGTGCAGATGACCCCGGTTATCGCCAGACAAGCCGAGCATTTGAGCGTATTTCAACGCACCGCAAACTACAGTATTCCTGCCTGCCATGCAGAGATTAGCGACGCCGATGATGCCTTGGTCAAGGCCACCTATGACGAGCGTCGAGAGCAGGCGCGCAATTCCCCTAGTGGCCTTGGTTTTATGCCTAATAGACGCTCGGCTCTGGATGACAGCCCCGAGGTTCGAGAACAGATATTTGAAACCGCTTGGAATCGCCTGGGCTTTGGTTTCGCCCTCGCCTACTACGATATTCTACTGAACATTGAATCGAATAATACCGCGGTGGAATTTGTTAATCGCAAGATTGCCGAGAAAGTCGATGACCCGGAGCTGTGTAAAAAACTCACTCCCCATGGCTTTCCCTTCGGCGCTATGCGCCCCGCGGTAGACCATGGTTATTATCAGGCTTTCAACCGCAGCAATGTAGAACTGGTCGATATTAAACAAGCGCCCATTGAAGCCATTACCGAAACGGGTATAACCACCAGCAATGGCGAGTACCCACTGGATATTATTATTTATGCCACCGGCTTCGATGTTTTTACCGGCTCTATTTTGGCGCCGCTTATTCGTGGCCGCAATGGCTTGAGCCTTGAGCAAAAGTGGTCTCAGGGACCGCGTAACTATCTGGGGATTGGCACCCACGACTTTCCCAACCTATTTGTTATGGTCGGCCCCGGCAGTCCATCGCTGCTGAGCAATGTGATTGTCTCAATCGAGGATCATGCACAGTTTATCTGTTCGTTGATCACCAGTGCAGACAGTCTTGGCAAGCAGACTATTGAGGTCAATTTAGACGCCGAAAACGACTGGGTTGAACATGTTAATGAACGCGCCCAAGAAACCCTCTATCCGCTGGCGCCATCCTATTACATGGGCAATGAAGTGGCCGGCAAGCCGAAAGTGTTTATGCCCTACTCTGGTGGCGTGCGTGGTTATAGACGCATTCTTGAGAACGTGCGCAACAGCGACTGGAAGGGCTTTGATATCAGTTAGTAGCCCTCGAAATAGAGCTGCCCGGGCTGAGATAGCTCGGGTTAGAATCCTCGGGCTTTAAAGTAGTTAGTATTACTCGAGGCTGTTGCCAACCGTTTAAACCTGCTTAACCCAGTCAGCTATCACAGCATCCAACTCGGTAGCCTGACTGAGCACGCCATCCAGCCAGTAAAAACCATGGGGTGCGCCGTGAAAAAGTGTCACGTCCACTGGTACACCAGCCTCACGCAGACGCTCGGCATAAGCTAAGCCTTCATCGCGCAATATATCCATTTCAGCCACCACTATTTTACTCGGCGGCATGGCAGCAAAGTTCTTTGCCAAATAGGGCGAGGCGCGACTATCCTCGCCGTCCTCCGGCTTTGAGAGGTACATATCCCAAAACCACGACATCTCTTTGGCGCTGAGAATTGGACCAGCGGCATTCTGCACGTAAGAGTCAAAGTCGCCGCGCCCTGAGGGCAGTAAACAGGGGTAGAGCAAAATCTGACCGGCAATATTGATCTCACTGCTATCAGCCAGAGTGTGAGCAACGGCAGCCGCCAGATTGGCACCGGCGCTGTCGCCCATCAAAAATAATCTATCTACATCCCCACCTATACTAGAGGCATTGGTGGCAATCAATTGGGTAGCAGACAGGCAGTCTTCATAGGGCAGCGGAAAGGGATGTTCTGGTGCCAGACGATATTCTACTGATACCACCACCGCTTCAGCGCTGACAGCGATCCGCCGACAGGGGCGATCCGCAGCCTGAACACTGCCGATGGTCCAGCCGCCACCATGAAAATAGACAATTATGGGTAATGTTTTGCCGGGACAGGGATGGTAGACCCGGACCGATACTGAAGTATCGCCATTGAAAAGGCTTGTATCTCGCACTTCAGCCACTTGCTTGGCCTTGGTTTGCAGACCCACCACCGCATCGACCGAGGCCCGCGCATCGGCAAGACTCTGTTGGTCGTAGCGCAGCACATCATCGGCACCGAATATAGCCGCCACCGCAACCGTATCCGGATGCGGTTGATCTTGCAGGCGCGCGCCAAAATACTGGCTCACAGTCTCACTGTCGAGAGTAAATTGCGCGCGGCTAAAGCTGTTAAAGTTCATTTCCAAATACTCTTCGTTAGTATCTTTCTACACTTGCCCAGCCATGCCGCACACAGTGAGCTGCGACGCGCTGTGCTTAAAGGACTTCGAAAAGTCCCGCTGCACCCATACCGCCGCCGACGCACATGGTCACAACCACATATTTCACACCGCGTCGCTTACCTTCGATCAAGGCGTGTCCGACAGCCCGTGAACCGGTCATACCGTAAGGGTGGCCAATGGAGATAGCGCCGCCATTCACGTTGTAGATCTCCGGATCAATACCGAGGAAATCGCGGCAATAAAGTGCCTGAACCGCAAAGGCTTCATTGAGTTCCCAGAGACCAATATCCGCTACGCTTAGACCATGCTGCGCGAGCAACTTGGGCACGGCATAGATTGGACCTATACCCATTTCTTCTGGCGCATTGCCGACCACGCACATGCCGCGGTACAGACCCAGAGGCTGCAGACCGCGCTGCTCAGCGAACTTGCGCTCCATAACCACACAGGCGGAGGCGCCATCCGACAGCTGGCTAGCATTGCCTGCCGTGATACAGCCTCCCTCAATTACCGATCCAAGGCCACTAAGATTCTCAAGTACAGTGCTCGGGCGATTGCCTTCGTCTTTACTCAGCGTCACCTCAGCGTAGGAAACGTCTTTAGTTTCACGGTCGACCAGTTTTTGGGTGGTCGTAATAGGAACGATTTCGTCATCAAAACGTCCGGCAGCCTGTGCTGCAGCGGTACGTTGCTGTGAGCTCAGAGCGTACAGATCCTGCGCTTCACGGCTGACCTGATATTTCTTCGCGACAAACTCTGCGGTGTGCAGCATACCCATATAGGCGTGGGGCTGCTGGGCAATCACGTTGGCATCGGCTTCATCGCCAAGCCATTTCATATAATTATTCTGGACTAAGGAAATACTGTCCTGACCACCGGCAACAACCACATTGAGGTTATCAACAATAATTTCGCGAGCAGCCATAGCTATAGTCATTAGGCCTGAAGAGCACTGACGGTCAATCGTCGCGGCACCTGAAGTCACTGGCATACCTGCGGCAAGTGCGGCATTGCGGGCTAGGTTCATACCTGCGGTGCCAGCACCCAGAACGGTGCCGATCAACACGTCTTCGACTTCACTGGCGTCTATACCTGCCCGGGCAACAGCGTGGGATATAGCATGCGCGGCCATAGTCGGCGACTTAGTATTATTCAGCGAGCCACGAAAGGCTCGTCCAATCGGCGTTCGAGCAGTAGAGACAATAACAGCTTCTCTCATAACAGTTCCTTAAAGTAGAGGTGATGCGGGCATTTGATTTACCCTAAAAAAAAGACCTCCCCCCCAACAAAGGGGGGGGGAGTTTGGGAGGGAGGCCACTACACTGCTAGTACTAAAACATGTTGTGCTAATTAAAAGTTGTAGGTCAGTTCGACACCATACGTTCTTGGTGGTGCCAACCAAACAGTCTTGGAGCCGAGTCCGCCGCTGTTATCAAAGCCGAAGTGCGAATAGACTTCATCTTTCAGATTGCGACCAAATACTGCTACTTTTAAGCTCTCATCAATGCTGGTGAATGAAACACTGGCATCGAAAAGCTCGTACTGTGGCAACATCAGGAAGTTAAAGTCATCACTGGCAACAGAATCAATGTAAGAGTAAGACCCTCTCAAAGTGATATAACCGCGATCGCCAACTGGGCGTTCGTGAGTTAATGCCATGCTAGTAGTGCGCTCAGGTACCATCTGGAATTTAAACTCATCAGCTGCGCGGCCGGTTTTTTCTACCAGGTAGTCCGCCGAATCGTATTCAGCATCCGTGTAGCCGTAGCCAAACTCAAACGTAGTGTAATCGGATACCGCAACCACTGAGTCAACTTCAAAGCCTTGAATGGTTGCCGAGGCAGCATTGAATACTGTCTGCACACCAGACTGATTGTTAGCCGCTTTTTGCATATCATCGATTTCATTGAAGAACAGCGCCATATTTAGCTTGACGCGACCATCCAACAACATAGATTTGAAACCCACTTCAAATGCATCAACCGTCTCTTCATTGTAGGGACCGGGAGTCGATGTTGGGTTATCTGGAGTAGTGACCACTGTCGCATCGGTAAAGCGAACATTGTAACCACCACTGCGGAAACCGCGTGACAGGCTGGCATAAGCGAGCATGTCTTCATTGAGGGTCCAGTTCACGCCCAGCTTGGGAGAGAAGTTTGACCAGCTGG
>LIDE01000069.1 GCA_001438605.1 SAR92 bacterium BACL16 MAG-120619-bin48
AGTGGGCTTGGCGTTTGGTTCATGGCTGACTCAGTTTTTTAGTGTGGACGGATTCTAGCAAAGGGCGCTAGATAACGCATCATCGCTAACCCAGCGGTGGTAGTTCACTGGAGATAGGTTCAGTGGAAGTATTGGTGAGTCAGATAGGAGGTCCGCTTAGGGTGCTTCGGGAGATTGTGGGTGTATAGTGCCGCGTTAAAGATACACTTGTCTGGATGGACATTTGGCTTGAGCGAATCAAATTGATATATTGTTAAAACAACACGTCCTTATTCTGCCACCGGCAAAAGAGAATAATAATTATGCTGTCGAATGTCATTGAGAAATCCCTCAGAATTTTTCCTATTCTATTCTTTCCCATTTCGGGTGCGAAAGAGTGTTTTGTTGGTTTGCGTCGGCTTGGGTTTCGTAGGCTTGGGTTACATAACAGGGGTTTACATCACATAGGTTTCACTGCGCTGTTGTTTAGTGCTGCGACTTTCGCTGTTCAGGCGCCGGACGAACCAGCGCTGGTATGCGAATTTGATGGTGTTGTGATTGATATTGATTTTGAGGCGGGCAATATCGAGTCATGCCACAAGTCCAAGAACAACAATTTGATACTCGGTGTTAGCCCTGAAAAAACGCCGATCAATATGAGCCCTTGGTACGCTTTTAGGATCAGGGCAGAGTCGCCGCGCACGTTGAAGGTCGTGCTGAAGTACAGTGAGCACAGTCATCGCTACAAGCCTAAAATCAGCGCTGACGGTGTTGCTTGGGCGGAGTTGGATGCGAGCAAGATAAAGCTTATCCGCAAGAATACTATGGCGTCGCTGACACTGGACGTTGGTCCTGAGCCACTCTGGGTGGCGGGGCAAGAGATCATTGATAACAATTTTTACCGCATTTGGATGCAAGCCCTCGGGCAGCGCGATGGGTTGCAACATACGCTGCTGGGTAAGAGTGCTCAAGGCCGTGACATTGGTTTGCTGCGCACCGTGCCCGGTGAGCAGCGCAAAGCGGTTCTGTTTGTTGGTCGCCAGCATCCTCCGGAAGTAACCGGTGCGCTGGCGATGCAGGCATTTATGAATCGTGTTTTTGCGGCTGACGAATTGGCTACATCCTTTCGCAACACCTTTGCGGTGCTGATGGTGCCCAACTTGAATCCCGACGGTGTTGCTCAGGGCCATTGGCGATTTAACACTGGCGGGCTAGATCTAAATCGCGACTGGGGGCCATTCACTCAGCCCGAGACCCAGTTGATGAGAGATTTACTGTTGGATTTTCAGCGCCCAGAAAGCGCTCGGCTGAGTCTGTTTTTAGATTTTCATTCGACCTATGAGGATGTTTTTTACACGCAGCCAGATGCCATTCCAATATCAATGCCGGCGTTTACTGAAACCTGGCTAACAAATATCGAAAAGCGTATTCAGCGCAAGTTGCCAGGCTTCAAGATTAATCGCGATGCCGCTCACAATCCCGGCCTGCCGACCTCGAAAACCTATGTATACACTACCTTTGGTATTCCTGCGATCACCTTTGAATTGGGCGATAACACGGACCGTCGGTTTATTCGCGTCTATGCAACCATAGCCGCGGAAGAGATGATGAGCCTTTTGCTTACAGAGGCGTAGTGTCTGTGACGTGATCAACTGTGGTGGGTTTGCGCTGGTCAAGCGTTGTTATGTGATGGTTCTTAATCTTATTTGTGGATGGTGATATATGCGCAATATCTGCGCCGTTTGGCTTTGCGCTGCTGTTTCAACTGTTGTCAGCGGGAGTTTATTTGCCGCCACTGTCAAAGATATTTTTCAAGCAGAGAGTGAAAATCAGTTCTTGCTGACAGTGGAGGCGGCGCTAGCGCGCACTCAGGCACAGCAGGGCATTATTCCCCAGTGGGCAGCGGACGAGATTTCCAAGAAAGCATTTACTCGCTATGCGCCGCTCGAGGAAATTAGAGCGGAACAGTCGCGTGTTAATCACCGCATGGTGGCTCTTTTAAATGTGTGGGCTAAGTCCATGGAGGACGGTGCAGGCGAGTATGTGCATTTTGGCACCACGACGGTGGATATTTTTGACACTGTACTGGTGCTGCAATTAAGACAGGCGGCATTGATGTTGATTAGTGATATGCGCGATATCGAGCTGTCGATGATTGACCTTGCAAAAAAACATCGCAATACCGTGATGATTGGCAGAACTCTTGGCCAGCACGCGCTACCCATTACTTTTGGCAAAAAAGTCAGTGTTTGGCTGGGTGAAAATCGCCGCAACATTGAGCGCTTAAAAGAGGTGTTGGCGCGCCTTGATCAGTCTGGAATTCTCAAAGGCGCGGTCGGCAGCTATTTGGGGCTGGGCGATAAAGCGATGGCTACTGAAGCGGGTTTTGTCGCCGAACTCGGCCTTAAAGCGCCATTCCTTGACGATTGGCATGCCTCTCGCGATGTGCTGGCAGAGTACGGTTTGGTGCTGGCACTGATTAGTAAATCCTACGGCCATATAGGCCATGAGTTGTTTGTGCTGCAGATGACGGATATTGGCGAAACCGAAGAGATGCTGAAGAGCACCGCGGTCGGCAGCAGTACTATGCCGCACAAGAAAAACCCCAAGAAACCTGAAGCGCTTATTTTTGCGTCGCGCACTATACCGCGATTAGCGGAAGTGATTATGGACGATATGATCAGCTTCTTTGAGCGCGACGACACGTCGCGAACGGCAAATACGTTGGCAGATATAAGTGTTGCAACCGAGGCTATGTTGGCTCAGGCGAAAAGCCTTATCTCGCAAATTAAGGTTAAACCAGAGGTCATGCGCGCCAATATCGATCGCACGCGAGGGTTGATTATGGCGCAGCGAGTAACCTTTGCACTGGCGGAGGATATTGGTAAAACCACGGCCAACTCATTAATGCATGATGTTTCTAAA
This sequence comes from SAR92 bacterium BACL16 MAG-120619-bin48, assembly GCA_001438605.1. Taxonomy (GTDB): domain Bacteria; phylum Pseudomonadota; class Gammaproteobacteria; order Pseudomonadales; family Porticoccaceae; genus HTCC2207. Next base: position 2,905 of record LIDE01000069.1, read on the forward strand.
TATGCCATTGATAATGATTTGACCCTGCGCGAAGCGATAGAAAAAGAACCGCGTGTGACAAAGTACTTGTCCTCGTCGGATCTCGATCAGCTATTTGATCCACTTACTTATGTCGGCTTAGCTGCGCAGCAGGTCGATCAGGTGATTGGGCAAATTATGTTGCAAAGAAGCACCGATCCGAGCGACCACTAGACCTGTTGTAGAGATCGAAGGATTTACCTCAGTGGACGAGGTAAAAAAATGGCGCAGAGATGCCACATTGCTGTTTAAATGTTTTAAGCTTGACGAAAAAATAATTATAAATCGGCGAGGGGCCAATGCTATAGTACCATTTCGTGCGAATAAAAATAATAGGGTTAATGCTAGCCAGCAACGAGGAGAGAAAAGATGTTTAGAGTGAAAAGTTTGTCTTATGCAGTGGCTGCTGCGACAGTCGCTGGGGCGATGTCTGTCAGTGGCTTCGCCTTTGCGGAAAAAAATCCATCCCTTGAAGAAGTTGTTGTGGTGGGTTCGCAAATTAAGGGTGCAAAAATTAATGATGCACTGCCCGTCAGCGTTATCTCAGCAGGTGATATTGATGCTCTTGGTGTAGATTCTGGTGAGGAGCTGCTGGAAAATATGGCTGAGATGGGCCTCAATTATTTCACCGAAGCCGAGGCATTTTCTGGTGGTGTGAATTCCGCTCGAGGCGATGTGGGTGCCTACAACCTGCGTAATATGGGTGTGGGAAACACATTGGTATTACTGAATGGGCGCCGCTTAGTTAATGACGCTGGCTACCAAACAGAACTACTTGGCGGCGACTATGTGCCGACGCTGACCGTGAACTCAAACCTTATTCCAACCTCTGGTCTTGCGCGTGTTGAAGTGCTTAAAGATGGTGCTTCGGCGATTTACGGTGCTGACGCTGTTGCTGGTGTTATCAACAATGTGATTGATACTGACTACGAAGGATTTAATTTTTCAACCAAGCTGTCTGGTTATGATCACTTTGATGCTCAGGACATGGATTTCAGTGCTCAGTTCGGCACTAAATTTAACGATGGGAACTCACATGTAACGGTTTTGGTGGATTACTACGACCGCGAAAGTATTAAGGCCACTGAAGATGAGCGCTGGTCGGTGGGTGATTTGCGCAAGTTGCTGCCGGATGACTCGCTTTGGAAGACGAACAGTGAGCTGAATAACCTCTACAGCTATCAATATGCGCAGCTTGATCAATCAGGTACCAATAGCTTTACCGACTCGTCGGGTGAGATGCAGATTTTGCTTAGTGGCGATGCCAAATGTTCCGGTTCGAAAGCTGTCGACACAGGTTATGGCACTTGTCTTGTTCCTGATACTACCGATGAAAGCTATTACCTGAATCCAGGGTTGTACCGCGATTTCAGAAGTGATCTGCAGCGACAGAATATTTTTCTGACGTTTAATCACGATCTTGATAACGGTCTAGAGTTCTTCTCTGAAGTTGGCTATTACAATGCAAAATCTAGCCGCAATGTGGAGCCAGCAGGTACCTCTTCTACTGCTCCGCTGGCTGTCGCCTCAACTTACTACTACACCAATCAGTTGGAAGTGAATGGTGCCTTCCCTCTCGCAGGCAAAACGTTGCGCATCGATGGTTTGCGCAACCCCAAGTATGGTCGCTTCGTTGAAGTCGAAAAAGAGACGACTCGATTCTTGGCCGGTTTAAGAGGGTCTGCCGGTGAGTGGGATTGGGAAACCGCCATGCTGTACTCGAAGGCGACAACTAACGATCTGACACACAACCGTATCTCAAATACTCTGCTCACAGAAGCTCTGGCCGATCCGACGGCTGCGGCATACAACATCTTCTCGGCTGATTCGACCAATATTGAACGCGCGTTGGTTGATGTCTACCGCAATGGTGAAAGCGAGCTGACTATGTTCGATTTTAAAGTGAGCAATAACAATATCTTCTCGCTGCCTGCAGGCCCCGTCGGCATGCTCGCTGGTATGGAGTACCGTGAAGAGAAGATGTCAGACGATCGCGATCCGCGCTTAGATGGCACCATTCAGTTTGTGGCTGATAGTGGCGAAGGATTCCCCTTCGTTGGCGATGTGTTAGGGTCTAGCCCGACAACTGATGCGTCGGGCAGTAAGAATACAACCTCACTATTTGCTGAGCTGCAGATCCCTGTCACTGAAACCATCGCCGCGCAGCTGGCTGTGCGCTACGAGGATATCTCTGACGCGACATCGACTACCGTTGGCAAGTTTGCCGTGGGTTGGGATGTTGCCGACTGGTTGTTGGTGCGTGGTTCAGCTCAAACAGCTTTCAGGGCACCAAACTTGATTCAGGTAAACCAAGCGGAAGTGGCGCGTTTCGGCACCACTGTTGATGCTGTGTATCAGTATATTGCTGGCGGTGATGGCAGTGTCCGCGACTACGATTGGACCATGCAGCGCTATGCAACAGGTGCAGATCAATTGGAGCCTGAGGAGTCGACTAACTCGTCTATCGGTTTTGTGATTCAGCCATCTCAAATCGAAGGTCTAACCATTACCTACGATATGTGGAAGATCGAGAAAGACAAAACTATTGGTTTGTTTGGTCGTGAGAACAACACCATTCTCGACTTAGCTCTGTTGATCGAGCAAGGCAGCAGTAACTGTGGTTCTTTTGTCGGCAACCCTGCAACGGTCAGAGAGACCGATCCTATCGGTGCTGATGACTTGGCGTTGTTTGCTGCTGCAGGTATCTGTCCCGTGGGGAGAGCTATCCGTATTCTCGACGAGTACATCAACTTGGCTAAACGCACACTTGAAGGTCAGGACATAACTGTTAACTATGACTTTGAAAGCGAGTTCGGCGAGTTCGGCCTACGCTACAGCGCAAGCTTCACTGATACCTTTGATCAGGTGCCGACTGGTGCTTTCACCACTATTCAAGAGGCTCAAGACTCTGGCGCCTTGCCCGGTTATGTCAACCTGACCGGCTTTGGAAATCTGCTGGGTATTGATGGTGCTTACGATGAAAAGCACACGCTCAAGTTGTTGTGGTCAAAAGGAAGCTGGGGTGGCTCTGTTAGCGCGCTGAAAAAGGGTGACTTTATCGATGCGTCGCTAACATTGGCTGACGGCACTGAATATGTTGTTCCTTCAATGACGACGATTGACGCGTCTCTCTACTACAAGTTCAAACTCGCGGGTACCTCTGCGCGCATTAAGTTTGCTGTGAAGAACTTGGAAGACGAAAGAGCGCCACTTGCTGAAGGCTACTTCGGATACTTTGGTGATGCTCACCAAGATCTTGGCCGCAACTATTACATCGACTTTAAAGTGTCTATGTAAGTGTGATTCAACGAGCAGCGTAAGTAAAAAACATGCTGGGGAAAAGGGAGCTTCGGCTCCCTTTTTTTCGCTAGCGGAGATTACTCTAGTCGTGGACGCCAAGATGAAACAGTTGATATGGCAAAGATTAAAAACGATCTCTCGATTGATGTCGCTACTGGTGCTTTCACACTCTGTGCAGGCAGCGGATCTTGGTACAGGTTTGCCGAGAGATGGCGCCGCACTGATTCCTGCAGAGGGTGATTATCCGGTTTGGAGGTCTGACAAATTTGCCGCCGTCGATGGCGCGCGCATGAAAAATGTCGTGAACGATATTTCAGCGATTGCGCTGCAGAGCAAGGCAAATGGTGCAGCCTACTGGGGCCGATTGCCGGGCACTGAAGAAGACCGACAAACACGAGCCTACCTAAAAACAGCGCTGGAGACCCTAGGTTTTGAGGTCGCCGAACAGCCATTTAAGGTGCCGCGAGACTGGCGGCCGCTCTCTTGGCGCGCTGGCTACAGTGTTAAGGGCAAGCGCACAACATTAACCTCCGCTTTTCCGACCGGAGAGACGGCGGGAACCGCCGCACAGGGTATTCAAGCGGAGGCTATCTGGCTTGGGTTGGGTGCTGAGCCAGACTTTATTGACCGAGACGTAAAAGGAAAGGCGGTAATTATTTACAGCAGCCTTGTCCCAGGCGGACGCAGTCACTCGGCGAGTGGGCGCTCAAAGTTGTTCTATTCAAACAGACGGGCAACGGAGGCGGGCGCAGCGTTAGTGATCAACATTATGGGTGTGCCAGGTGATGCGCAGTTTAATCCCCTCGGCGCGCCCTCGAGCTCGTTTGGCGTGCCACTGATTACTATTAATCAGGATGAGGG
>LIDE01000070.1 GCA_001438605.1 SAR92 bacterium BACL16 MAG-120619-bin48
CCCCCTGTTCTGATAAGTAATAAAATCAATTCGTGGCGCTTAACTCCAGATCATACGGAACTATTTAATCCTAGGTCGAATAGAAAATTCTTGGACATGCTCACCCCATCGCGGTAACGTCCACAGCAGATATTTACCTCATACCATGGAGCCAATATTCTTTTTACTCGCTAATGTCCAGTAGCGCTAAAAGTGGGTTTTACCGGCGCAGGAAGGTGCGTTTCCGCCTCACAACGACTGCGAATATCCTCTAAATCACCACCAAAGTTAAACAGACTCGGCTCCCCAGCGACAGCTTTTAATTCAGCACGTAATGCCTCCGTTGCACCGACGTCGACAGTGCCATCGGACTCAATCACAACACCATAACGTTTAGCGCCCTCGACAGTGACTAGCCGGCGGTTGACGTCTTGGCGAACTAGCTCAGCATCACGAGCGAACGGATCACCCCAGCCACCACCACCCCAGGTATTAAAATACAGAACATCACCGGTTTTAACTTTGACACCCTCAACCTTTGCGGGAAGCCATTCTTCAGAACCATCACATCGGACAATCTTTTTGGTTGATCTTAAACCTGTTTCTCCACCCAATACACCCCAAGGATAAGTCAGCCAACGATCATCATGAATACCGACGTCACCATCACATAAAAAACAATAGGCGACCGTTAGACCGTTGCCGCCTCGATGCAATCCGGCACCCCCAGAATCTGGGATAGTTTCATAACGTTCAATTCGCAATGGATAATAGGATTCGATGAATTCATTGGGTACATTAGTGAATCCTGGCCATAAACTATGCCCATCGGGACCATCTCCAATGGGACGACCTGGTATTCCGCCAAACCCGATTTGGAATAACTGAAACCACTCTCCACCTTTACCCGGTCGACTATCGTAGCCAGAAAAGAATAAATGTGGCGAGTCAGAAAAGCCCGCCGCATTTAGCATCATCTCTGGGGCTCCCATACCGAGTAGCGCACCAAGCACATCGAAGATGCGCCCTAAAGCATGAGTCCGGCCAGACAGCGCCGCAGGATAGTTGGGCTTCAATAATGTGCCCTGCGGAATGCGTACATCCACCAGATCGTAAAAGCCATCATTAAAGACAATTTGCGGATCGACAACATTAATCGTGAATGAACCAAAGAACATTTTGAACATGTCTTCGTTCAAAAAGAAATTAACCGAGCTCTGTGCTTGGGGATCAGTCCCACTAAAGTCAAAGATCGCTTTTTCACCCTCACGCCACATGGTGCACTTGATTTTATAGGGACCCATACCCATACCGTCGTCACAGAGGTAGTCTTCAAAAACCCGGGGCTCTTCTGGAATGAACATACCAATAATATGCTTCATAGCGTCATAGTTGCGCCGCAACATAATATCCATAGTCGAAAACAACACGTCATCGCCAAACCGAACGGACAATTCGACACAGCGTTTGGCGGCTGTATTGCAGGCTGCCACTAGCGCATTCAAATCAAACCGGTTCCACTGCGGCGTGCGTACATTATGCAAAATCAGTTCAAGTAAATCGGACTGCAGGACACCTTTTTTATATAACTTAGTCGGTGGAATACGAATGCCTTCTTGAAAGATAGTGGTCGCTTCAATAGGAATTGAACCTGGCACCATGCCCCCGTTATCAGACATATGACCAAACATCGCGGACCAAGCTATATGGCGGCCGTCTTTAAACACAGGCACCAGAACTACCCAGTCGGGCAAATGCGAGACAGCGGCATTACACATATAAGGATCGTTAGTAAGAATGATATCCCCTTCTTCGATCGTATCATTGTAGGCCTCCAAAAATGGGCCGATAAATGAACCAAACTGGCCCACGACCATCTTGCCCTCCTTGTTAGCGATCATCGGGAAGCAGTCACCCTGCTCTCGAATACCCGGTGACATGGCCGTTCTAAACACGACAGCATCCATCTCCTCGCGAGCATTACGCAGCGCATTTTCAATAATATCGACGGTAACGCCATCGACATCTACTTGCTTAAGCGGGTCGTTATTGGTTTCTAATAGTTGTGCAGTCATGATTACTCACCCCCTTTAGCTGAGTCAGGATTAATCAGTAGATTGCCCACCGCATCTACCACAGCCACATAGCCTGGTAGTACCACAGTGGTCGAATCCATCTCGCCAACAATCGCTGGCCCGGCAATTTTTAAACCCACATTAAGCTTATTGCGATCATAAATATTAGCTTCGTACCAGTCACCCTCATAATAGAAGCGACTCTCAATAATTATGCACTCATCGAGACTCATGCCGGTCTGACCAATTTGGCGCTCGGCAATGGATTTAGCCTTAGCCTTAGCCACAGCGCGAATCATGAGAATCTCATGGCCATCGTTTAACTTAAACGTGAATAGCTGCTCATGCTCTGCATCAAATTGATCTGTCAGCAGCGTAACACCCTTCTGCTTGAGCTCATCTTCGGTGAAGTCAATGGTAATTTGGAAGGCCTGACCGGCATAGCGCAGATCGGCCTGATAGGTAATTTCATGCTCTGAAGCGGGAATATTATCTTTGAGCAGTGCATTACCTGCACGCACCTGAAGTTCATGTAAATCTGAAGTTAACTTGGCATCGCTAAGATCACTGGCCATCGTTAGATAGGTTCGCGCGGCTTCGTCCTGCACCTGAGTCGTTGCATCGCCGTAGGCACAGAGCACACCGGGGCCCGGTGGAATAATCACCGGCCAGGCATCCGTCAAAATACCCAGCGCGTTGGCATGCAGCGGACCTGCACCACCAAAACCAACAAGAGCAAAGTCGCGTGGGTCATAGCCCTGCTCAACCGACACTAGACGCAATGCTCCAAACATCGACTCATTAACAATCTTAATAATACCTTCCGCGGCGGCCATCAAATCAATACCCATGGCATCGGCAACAGACTGCACCGCCGCCACCGAAGCCTCACGGTTAATCTCCATCTTGCCACCCAACTGCACATCAGAGGGCAGATAGCCGAGCACCACATTGGCGTCACACACGGTGGGCTGCTCACCACCTTTCATATAACAGGCTGGGCCAGGTACAGCACCAGCAGACTCAGGGCCTACACGCAGCGCCTTGGTTAACTCGGGAATAAAGGCGATAGAACCGCCACCGGCACCCACGGTACGCACATCCACAGAGGGCGCTCGGACTCGCACATCGGCAACAATGGTCTCACGGCGAACTCGCGCACGAGAGTTTTGAATAAGCGCCACATCGGTAGAGGTACCGCCCATATCGCAGGTCAAAATATTGTCATAACCGGCACGGCTACAGAAGTAGATTGCACCCGAAACGCCACCAGCAGGACCGGACATAAGCATATTCACAGGTGATTCTGAGGAGGCTCTGGCCGACGCCAAGCCACCATCAGAGCGCAAAATAGACAACTGGGTATCTGATCCCATTTTCTCATCTAGCGCGGCCTGTAAGTTACTTACGTAGCTAGCAACTTCAGGACGCACATAGGAATTCACTACCGTTGTTTCGGTACGCTCATATTCCTGCATCTCTGGAACCACGTCGCTGGAAATAGAAATGGGCGTGTCAGTAAAAATCTCTGCGGCAATCTCACTCGCACGATGTTCATGGGCACCATTTATATAAGAATTGATAAAGCAGATCGTTAGCGCTTCCACCTCACCTGTCGCACGCAGTGTCGTCAAGTCTTTGCGTAGTTGGTTTTCGTCGAGAGTTCTTACCACTGCACCATCAGCACCCATTCTCTCTTGGGCACCAATGGTCAATTCTAGCGGCGCTAACAGTGGTTTTTTAACAAAGCTAACCCATCCGCCCAAGCCACCAGGACAAAACGATCGTGCCACCTGCAAAGTATCTTCATAACCAGCCGTAGTCACCAAGCCTACCTTAGCGCCTCGACCCGTGAGGACAGCATTGGTCGCAACCGTGGTGCCGTGCATCACCCTACTGACATCAGACGGATTAACACCTGACTCGTCACAGATCCGCGCAATACCATTTAGCACGCCGATGGACGAGTCCTCCGGTGTCGATGGCACTTTGGCTGTATGGGTTGCCCCTGTATCTTCATTGATCAGCAGAAGGTCAGTGAATGTACCTCCTACATCGACCCCTAATCTATAGCTCATCTTTGCCTCCGAACACTGTCTTTAGTTATTTAAGTTATTTTATTTCGTCTACTTAGCTGACAAGGTCCCTTACTGTTTCAGTAAATGGCCTTGCAGCCAAGTCTTTGATCTTCCTCCTGAGATGGCACCCGTTAAGTCCTGTGCCGTATCTGACGCCCGCAGTAAAAGTACTTGGTCAATACCGGTGTCAAAACCCATCTGCTCTAACATCATAACCACGTCTTCAGTGGCCACGTTGCCAGATGCTCCTGGGGCAAAGGGGCAGCCGCCCAATCCACCGATAGACGCATCAAAACGTCTTATGCCTGATTCCACAGCCGCATAAACATTGGCCAAACCCATAGCTCGGGTATCGTGAAAATGGCACCCCAGCTGGTCATTACCATGACGCTGCACCAACAACGCTGTCAGGTCACGCACCTGCTGCGGATGAGCAGCGCCAACGGTATCAGCCAGTACCACTTGACTGGCGCCCGCCTGAAGAAATTTAGCAACGATCTTTTCTACGAGTAACGGGTCAGTCGGGCCGTCAAAGGGGCATTCAAAGGCTACCGCAATAGTGGCTATCACCTCTATTCCATCTTGCTTGGCCTGGCTTAACATATCTACTGTGATATCTTCAGTCTGTGACATGCTCATGCCAGCATTTTTTTGCGCCATGCCATCACTCGCATAGAGCACCATAGTGACTATTTTAGCGCCCGCATCACGGGCAAATTCGTAGCCTTTCATATTAGGAATTAATGCAATACAGGGCGTCGTAAAGTCAGTCTGACCCTCTAACGCCTTAAATATCTGATCGCTATTAGCCATTGCTGGAACGGCTTTGGGAGAGACGAAACTACCCACCTCAATTCTCGGCACCCCAGCAGCAGCAATCTCACGAACCAACGCAGTACGCTGCTCGACCGAGAGTATTCTAGGCTGATTCTGCAGGCCATCTCTCGGCCCAACATCGGTGATCACAACCTGATTTGATATCACTTTATATGCCCCTGCTCTTTTAACTGTTCGATGGTCTTTGCACTATATCCTAGTAATTCTTTAAGCACCTCTTCGGTATGCTGCCCCAGCATCGGCGCTGGCGTAAATATTTCGTCATTCGTTCGTGATAACTTTATCGGATTTCCAGGCCCCTTAGTTTGACGTCCATCTGGGTGCTTTAAATCAATAACCATATTGCGATGTAGCACCTGCTCATCTGACAATGCCTGACTCAAGCTATTAACTGGCGCGCAGGGTATTCGCTTAGCCTCAAGCTGTGCCAGCCAATACTGACAGGTATTGCTACTGAATAAGTTATTGAGTGTGCTATTGATCATCTCTCTATCTTCCCAACGACCGGGTTGGGTATCGTACTTGCTGTCATCAAACACTGGGCAATCTACCAACTCTTTAAGGTATTGCCAAAAATTATCTGTAATCACCGCAATCACTATACTGCCATCGGAACAGCTAAACGTATCATAAGGCACATGGACAAAGTGACTGTTGCCAATAGGGTAAGGGTCTTCTCCAGAAAGGAAATGCATGGTCGCCATATAGTTAAGCATCGAAATTTGGCAGTCAAGCATCGATATATCCACATGCTGGCCAACACCGCTACGCTCGCGCTCATAGAGTGCGGCCAAAATGCCCATCACCCCAAACATGCCACCACCGAGATCGCCGATAGGGATTCCCGCTCGCACGGGGTTCGCGGCATCGGAACCAGTGATCGACATTCCACCACCCATGGCCTGCGCCACCTGATCAAAAGCGGGCCGTTTACTGCCTGGACCATCAGAGCCGAACCCTGACACAGCGCAGTGAATCGCCCCCAATTCTCTAGACACTCGACAGCCGCTTTTCGTACTGCTCTTCATACTCTACCGGCGATAGCTGGTTATTGAAACCATGACGCCGCCGAGGGTTGTAAAACATCTCTATATAATCGAACACATCACTGCGTGCTTCTTCCCGAGTTGCATAGACATGACGCCGAACTCGCTCTCGCTTCAGCAGTTGGAAGAAGCTCTCGGCAACCGCATTGTCGTGGCAGTTTCCTCGCCGGCTCATGCTCCCTTCCAGACCATGTTCCCGTAGGAAACTCTGCCAGTCGTAACTGGTGTACTGGCTACCTTGGTCTGAATGCACCATCACTTGTGCTTTGGGCTTTCGCCGCCATACCGCCATCAACAGCGCATCCAGTACCAGTTCCTTAGTGATCCTGGACTTCATGGACCAGCCAATTACACGCCGGGAGAACAGGTCTACAACCACAGCTAGATACAGCCAACCCTCATGGGTGCGGATGTGCGTGATATCTGTCACCCACGCTTCAGTCGGTGTGACTGTATTGAACTGACGTTGCAACCTGTTTGGAACAACAACATGGGGTGGACCACTTCGATGTCGTGGTCGCCGATAGCCTACTTGAGCTCTGAGTCCTGCTATACGCATCAAACGATAAACCCGGTTCTCACCACAACCTTCCCCCAGCTCTCGCAGATCGCTATAGACCTTGCGGTAACCATAGACACCACCGCTCTCCAGCCAGAACTGCTTGATGAGCCCGGTAAGCCGTGTATCTGCAATGTCCCGCTTGGATCGCGACTGACGCAACCAGGCGTAATATCCACTCGGGTGCACGTCAAACAAATCACAGAGTCGGCGAATAGATGATGTCGCGCTCTCTGCCCTGATAAAGGCGTACCTCACTCGGACTGATTGGCGAAGTACACTGCTGTAGATTCAAGTGGTCATTGCAACAG
>LIDE01000071.1 GCA_001438605.1 SAR92 bacterium BACL16 MAG-120619-bin48
GGTTGCTACAACTCATAAGCGACTCCATCCTTATTTAACCGTTCGGCTCCATTAATCCTGAATTAGCCGCGCCGGTTATTAGGCTGATCGAATTACCGTTGTTAACGACTGCCATAAATACCCTGTAACCAATCGTTATCGTCGTCTGTTGGGGTGTTTTTTTTCGCCTTAGCCACCCTATATTTGCGGCTGCCCTTTCCAGAATTCTTGGACTAACCTTTTGCTCGATTTTTTATAGCACTGACGCTGCTAGGGCTTAGCTGGCAATTACCGAACCCACAAAAGCAAAGCCACCAGGATGGCTCTATTAGGTGATTGTAGTTTTAGTAATCCCGTTGCCTGGGGTCTCTAAGAGACTCTGGCTGCATCCCCTAGCTCGGGTAGCTGGAAAATGGCGTGAATGCCCATTCAATGGTGTCTATCGGTAGGAATTCGTTAGAGATGCCTTAGGGCTGCGGCTGAGAGCTTAGGGCATAATGAACCGGTGGCCGCATTGGTCGCTCAGTAGTCTGGCAAATTATTCAGCAGATATTACCTTACCGACCAGCTGCTATGCGGCGACTATGTCAGGATCAGCGAGGAGAGGGAGTCTAAAAATATCAGGGTTAGATAATCGGCTTTACGATGCCTAATGCAGCTTCAATCACTAACACTATCCAGATGGTTACTACCCATGGCTTAACTTTTTTAAGGCTGAGCGCCATCGCTTGATTGTCCGCTTCATCATAATTATTCTGCGCAATTTTAGTGTAGCTCGCGCCAAAATCTTTTAGGTTAACACGAATCATAAGGCCGCAAAATATTAGAAAAGCAAAGCCTAACAACTTGGCTGTAACCCAAGGTGCGTCATCTAATCGGCCAGTGCTAAGTGAAATGAGACAGGAGATAACAATGCCAGCCACCAGCAGCCAGCGAAAATAAAAGTCAATTTTAGTGAGGGTTGGAATGTAGGCGGCCTGATGCTTGAAATGCTGAACTAATACTATGCTCAACCAAACCGGGCCCAGTAGTATTATACCAATCCATTGCCATAAAGGATGGTCAATGCCGTTGTAGTGAGTAAGAATGCCCCCGACTGTCAGCATCAGGCTCATGCAAATCTTAGGTATGAGATCGCAACCCAACATGATTTTAGCGGCTACCAAGCGTGTCTCTCTCGAGAGTTTGGAATCTACCACAAAGTTGCTGGAATAAAACACACCGATATCACCGCCTAGCCAATAACAGAAGAGAATTATGTGTATTAATAGCATTAGCTCATAGTTGGACATGGATTTTCGTCTTTAAAGACCCTGCATTTGATAGAGTATAACTATAGCCATAAATTTGGGCGATTGATATAGTAATAGGTCATTATAGTCCTGTTATAGACGAGGCTCACCAGCCAGAGCTAGGCGATCATAAAAAAGGAGTTATGAAATGCAGTCAAAAAGTAAGGTTCGGCGCCGTTACATAGCCGGAAAATACGGGCAGTTACATCTGAGAGTGTCGGGTCAGCCATCACAAAAACCTGCCATTATCTGTTTGCATATGGCCCCTAAGTCTGGGAGGTCATTTCAGCATCTTATGCCGTTTCTGGCGTCTGATCGTTTGGTCGTTGCGCCGGACTATCCAGGTTATGGTGAATCTGACTGTCCACCAGAAGAGCCTCATGTGAGAGTGGAAGATTATGCTGAAGCCGTTGGGGAGGTGATGACCCAGTTAAATTTAGAGGCTGTTAATCTGATCGGTTATCATACTGGCTCGATGGTTGCTGTCGAAGTTGCACGGCATCATCCGTCGCGGGTGAAGAAGCTGATTAATATATCGGCACCTATTTTTACACAGTCGGAACTTGATCATTTTCATCAGTACTTTGCCCCTATAGCGCTAGACGAGGAGGGCGCGCGATTCCGGATTATGTGGGAGCGGATAATGAAATATAGAGGTCCGGGCATGACGCTAGAGCATTGCGCTGTTTCAATGGCGGAAAATATGCGCGGTGGCGAAAGCTATGAGTGGGGACATCGCGCTGCCTTCAACTATAGCCAAGCCTACGCCAGTCACCTTGCCGGAATCAGCCAACCGGTGTTAGTCATGAATCCAAAGGATGATCTGTACGAACAGACTAAACGCGTCGATCCATTTTTAAACAAGGGAACCCGGGTCGACTTTCTAGACTGGGGCACGGGATTCCTAGATGCCTTCTCTCAGCCCGTTGCGGAAGAAATGCTCAGGTTCTTTGACAAGGACTAGCGGCATCTCGGAATTCATAGCTAAGGCTAGTCAGACTACCTAATCCTAGGTCACTATGGCAACGCCGATTGGTAGCGCGAGGCCAGCTTTAGGGCTAATCAGGCGACGTAAAGTCAGCGTACTTACCCAGCGTTAGTAGCGGTAAGGAACCGAGCAGTAAGGCAATAGCGGCATAAATCAAGACGTTAACCCACTCGCCTTGGGCTTCAGCATAATGAGACAAAATTGCTGGGCCAAAGCCCGCGCCAATGCCGAAGAAAGCATAGAGGCCGCCGTAGATACTGGCGTAGCTACGCATACCAAAATATTTTGCTACCAGGTAGGCTAGGAAATCATATTCGACGCCGGCACCAAACCCAATCATCAAAATAGACACCGTGGCCACCTCACTACTAACGACATCGCCGGAGAGAAGATACAGAGCAATAGCGGGGGACGATAGAAAAATAAACGCGATTGCTGGTGCCCAGTATCGATCGATCAGAAATCCACCAATCACTCTGCCGCCGAGAACGGCTAGGCCGGTTAGAATGGCAAGCCCAACAGCTTCGCCCATACTGAAGCCCTTTGACATAAGTATTTGTTCTAGATTTGGGATCACCGCACCGATTGCAACGGAGATCACGACAAAGGAGGCGGCCAGCATCCAAAAGCGCCACCCTGATAACGCCTGTGACATTGTCATGCCCGTGAGCATTACCTTGCCATCTGGCTGCTGGCTGTTATTGGTCAATGCTGGCCTAAATGATATATCACCCACAATCACCATCACCAATGGAATAAAGGCTATAACTAGAAAAAAGACACCCACCGAATACTGTAGCTTCCAACCATCTACGGCTACCAGAGGCAAGATAAAGCTAAGCACGTAATAGGCCAGCGCACTCATGCCCACAGCAGAAACCGCAAGGATAGGGATCTTAAATCTTACGAGTGGCGAGTCCTTGCTTGTACGATCGTCAATATCATGGAAGGCCACAAGGGCGATTGGGAAAGCAATCATGATGGGTAAAAACCCCAGAGCTACATAGGCCATGCGCCAGCCATAAAGCGCCATTATTTCTGCTGCAAGGAACTTGGCCAAGGCACCAAAAACCCCAGTTGACACGAGCGCAATCCCTAGTGCTTTGCCACGGTGTATATCAAATCGATTGTTGATTGCTTTGGTGAAGGTAATGGGTAATGTGCCGGCGCCAAATATTGCAATAAAAGCCCATAACGCAATATACAGTGTGAGTGATCCAGTATGTAGTGACTGCATCATCATAGAAATACCGAACATTACGATCGATGTCAGGGCGACTTTACGGGCCCCAATACGGTCGGTAACCATACCAATAAAAGGGGCCATAAACACGATAAAGACGGTGTAGACTGAAAGCGCTAACAGGACCTTGGAGGGCGCCCATCCAAACTCCTCTGAGATGGGCCTGATGAAAACACCGATGGTATAAAAAGGAAGCGGGGACATTCCTAAGCCGATGCCCACCATAGCGGCGGATATAACCGGCCAACCACGCACAAATTCTTGCGGTATTATGGATGATTTGACGTTTGTATTCGCTGCTGACACAAAAAAGGCTCCTAAATTAACTGATGACATTAAATGAGTTATTGTTATATCATACTAACATAGGCGCAGGGTTCCAAAGTAGCTTTGATTCTCGGAATAACTGGCTGGATAAATCTGTATTTCATAGGCCATATTTCTTAAGGGCTGTTTTAAAAGATAGTGGAGGCAACCAATAGTGGGCCAGCTGTGGCACTCGAAATTTACGCTGTCTTTAGTCAGAGATTCAGTCTTTTTTTGCAAAATTCAATATTAGAGGAAATTATAGTGCCAGAGTGTGATCAATTGGAAGGCAAGACAATTGAAGGGATCGCGAATACGGTCGGATCTGAGAATTTATTGCTAGACGCCTACGCATGCAGTTTCTATGCGCAGGATGTGTATACTAAGAGTTTATCTGCATTGGCGGTAGTTCGGCCAGGTAATACAAAGGAATTGTGCGCTGTAGTGAAGTCGCTTACGGAGGCAGGCCATGCGGTCATTCCTCGTGGCGGCGGCATGTCTTATACCGGTGGTTATGTTCCCGTGCTCAAGGGATCAGTCATAATTGACCTGGGGCGTATGAATAAAATTATTACGATTAATAAAGAGGACATGTATGTCACCGTTGAGTCCGGTTGCACCTGGAAAGCTCTGCATGAGGCTCTTGAAAAAACCGGCCTTCGCACCCCTTTCTGGGGAACCCTGTCAGGCATTAAAGCAACCGTAGGCGGTGGTCTCTCACAAAATTCAGTATTTTGGGGATCGGGTCAGTTTGGTTCAGCGGTCGACTCGGTAATCAGTCTTGACGTGGTCTTGGCCGATGGTTCGCTGGTTAAGACCGGTTCTGGTGCGCAGATCAATGGCTCCCCATTCTTCCGTCATTTTGGTCCAGACCTTACCGGTCTGTTTACCTGTGATACCGGCGCCCTAGGATTTAAAGCTAGTGTCACGTTGAAGCTAATCCCTAAGTTACCCGCCAAACAATATGTTGCCTTCGATTTTAAAACGGCGGCAGATACGATATCGGCAATGAGCGATATTGCACGCATGGGTTTAGCCATGGAATGTTTTGGTTTTGACCCTTTCTTGCAAAAGCAGCGGATGAAGCGTGAGAGTTTAGTTAAGGATGTTAAGGCACTCGCCGGAGTAATGAAGACCTCTGGCTCGGTATTGGGAGCATTAAAAGATGGCGCAAAAGTTGCGCTTGCCGGTCGCGGATACATGGACAATGTGGATTACTCGGTGCAAGTTATTATCGAAGATCGCAATCAACCTGCGGCCGACGATAGAGCCAAGGATGTTCGCTCCCTTGGGAAAAAACACAATGGAATAGAAATTACAAATAGTATTCCAAAAATTGCCCGGGCCAATCCCTTTGGTCCTCTCAATAGTATGCTTGGCCCTGACGGTGAACGCTGGGCGCCGGTTCACGGACTGTTTCCCCACTCTAAAATCCAGCATGCCTATGAAGCTGTCGAGGCTTTATTTGAAAAGCATGCACAAGTTATGGATCAGTATAAGATAGAGACTGGCTATCTATTTGCATTAGTCGCTACTAACTGTTTTGTTTTGGAGCCGGTGTTCTTCTGGCCTGATGAGATTTTTGAAATTCATAAGCAGACCGTTGAGCCTACTCATCTATCTAGTTTAAAAGGATTTCCGGCTAACCCCGATGCGCGAGCGGCTGTGGACCTAATTCGTGCTGAAATGGTTCAGTTGTTTACAGCGTTGGGAGCTGTCCATTTACAAATTGGTAAGGCCTATAATTACAAAGAGGGCATTCAGCCTAACAGCTTGAGGCTGGTTCAATCAATAAAAAATGCGGTTGATCCCCACGGAAAAATGAATCCTCAGTCACTGGGTCTGGATTGAGTTTATGATTTTTCGACATTACCAGACAGTCGGCGGCAAAGATGCTGAAAGCCAGTGGCAGATTCATTATCGCGAAGCTGGTGTAGGTATTCCCATCATTTTACTGCATCCCTCTCCGACCTCATCTGTGTTTATGGAGCCACTGATAGAGTTGTTTGCTAGGCACGGTCGAGCCATAGCATGGGACACCCCGGGTTATGGGCAGTCAGATAAGCTGCCTTGCGATACAGAGGGTCTGGATCCATACGTGCAGGCGCTGAATGAGTTTATTACCAGATTAGGATTGGATAGACCCGTTATCTATGGATCAGCCACGGGGGCACAACTTGCTATTGAATATGGCAAAGCCTATCCCAAAAATACCCGTGGATTAATCCTTGATAATGCGGCCTGGTTTTATGATAGCGAAAGGGATGCCATTATGGAGTCCTACTTTCCGGATATATCACCGCAAGAGGATGGCAGTCATTTGCAACTGGTCTGGAAAATGGCAACGCAGGTCTACCGATATTTCCCTTGGTATGACAGGTCAGCCCCTGTTAAAAATTCGGTTAAGATCCCTTTGGCTGTAGTGCAGCAGACAGCACTCGATTACCTGACCGCTGGGACGGAGTATGATCGTGCTTATCGCGCTGCATTTCTCAATGAAAGGCCTGAGCAGCTTCGGGGATTGAGTATTCCAACCCGTCTCATGCGTTGGCAGGACAGTATGTTAAAAGACTACACTGATCGCTTGGATGGTGCAGATTTGCCGGCA
>LIDE01000072.1 GCA_001438605.1 SAR92 bacterium BACL16 MAG-120619-bin48
CCTATTGCATTTATATTACTGTTGTATGGCCAAGGTAAAAACCCAATCAAGGTCTATCAAGAAGAACAAAAATCTAAAGAAAGGCGGTCAAATCTCTATTCTTTTTATAGTGAAATGTCCTTATTGAACAACAGCCTACCTGCGAGTAAAAAGATTAATAAAGAGCGCAAGGAAACCGAATATTCATTTTCAAAACGAATATTCTTGCACTCAGTTGAGTGGAAGGCGATTAGACGCGAAGTATTTAATCGATATGGAAAAATCTGTTTAAAATGTGGGTCAACTACAAAAATAGAAATTGATCACATTACAGCAATGTATATTCGACCTGACCTAAGGCTCAATATAAATAATCTTCAGCCTCTGTGTGGCGCCTGTAATGCTTTCAAAGGAACCGACTATGGTGATTATCGAGAGTCTCCCTATTTAGTCAATCGCACAGACAGTGAGCGCGGGAAGAACTAAAATAAAGCTCCTTCTCAGGTTGATGATTCGCTAGTGAGCAATTCAAAAGTAGAAGAGCAATTACTGACTAAAAAATAGAAACTACCAATTTATACCGAGACAGTATCGATCGGAATGATTTTTAGCCCAATGTTATTTTTATAGGATAGATTTATGACTGGCAGACCTGCATGGATACCCACTGACTCCGTATGTCAGGAAGCTCATAAAATGGCCTCTAACGGCCTTACAGTAGCCCAGATAGCTGATTGCTTGGGTATATCCGAATCAACCTTATACGGCAAGCAGAACGAGTATAAGGAGTTTATGGATGCTATAAAAAAGGGACGCGCTGAGGGGTTACACAAGGTCTCTAATGCACTCTTTGAAAAGGCTACCCAAGGTAATGTCACAGCAATGATTTACTATCTAAAGGTCAGAGATAGAGAGAACTGGGGTGAGAATCAACCAGAGCCTTTGAGGGAAATACCACCTATGCAGATTGTTGTCGACTCTAGGGCTGTGAAGGGTTTAATTTGAATCCTCTAGCTTTTGCCGTCAAAAAATAGCCCTCGAGAGCGAGGGCTGCTAGACTAGGTTCTCTATTTGATTCGAGTCATCAAGTTATCTGAATGCTCTAGAACGTCAAGCTTCATATCAGCTAATTCGGTCTCATGTATTTCAGAAAGGACTTTTACTTTCTTAGCAAAGTCTGCATAGCTGTCGTAACCACAGACGAAATACCAAGCCTGTTCAGGTCCCCAGATATGCTCCATCATGTTGCAACCATTAAAAGCAGTATTATAGGCTGTAAAAATCGTCGCAGCATTTGCTCTTTTCTGATTGTCTGTCAAATAAGGACCGAAAGTATAGTTAGCCATTAAGATATAATCAGTCTGTTTGATGAGATTTCTCTCAACCATAGCAACTAAGTTGTCACTATGATCTCCATGGAGCTGTCTAGACTCTCTAGCAGCTGGCTCAGCACTGTCATTAATCTCAGCAAATTGATCCCAGTTGTCGAAATAACAATAGGTATAAAATGCTCGATCCCCACCGAACTGATGCCTCAACAACCCACACATGTTATAGCCAGCTTCTTCTTGAGATTCAATATTTTTAATAAGGCTCTTTTGAAGCGAGGATGGATTTGCTCCTGCGGCTATAGTATATGAAGATAGATACGCAAAATTGTTGCCTTGCATTACCTTACTTGATTCATCTTTTTCATGGTGCGCGCTTAGTGCTCCAAAACTAACACTAAACAGAGATATTAAAATAAGTATATTTTTCATTATATATTCCCGAAGTAAGTTAATAAGAGACTACTCTACTATTACCAAGAACTATTAGCTTAATAGAACTGCCATACTAATCATAACCGAATACCCCATCTAGTCAAATCAGGGCTGGATCGAGGTGAGAAGTTCTTGAGGCTTATGTTAAGGGTAAGTTTGAGGTATTTGGGGTTCTATCGGGAAGAGCTACATTTTCGTGCGCTGAAGTTGCCCACAGGTTGCCCAGCTAGGTGAAATATTTTTATTCTGCAGGCTAACTTGGATTAATTTACGTAGTGACTTGATTTTGCTGGGAATTTTGGTAGCTACGGGTGGACTTGAATAATAGCTGCAACTACATGTTTTAATTGATATTATTAATTTAATTAAAAATAAATACCGTCATAAGTACCGACAAATAAAATTGCAGCAACAATTAATTTACAACTCTAACCTTCCCAATAATTACGGAGTCGCTCCTTAGCCAGCCCTCGATCAGTACTGTTCACGTTAATAACATAGCAACCAAGCCGTTCAGGCTTAAAACGGATAGGGCGGCCGTCTTCAGCTGTGACAACTAGTCACCACTAGAATACTCTGAAAAAGCATAGGAGCGCCCCTGAGCGTCAAACACTCTGTCTCCAACAAAAACCTCTCGATCGTCCAGTGACCGCTTGATCTGCATACTTAGGCCCTTTGTGTGGTGGAACGGCATAAATTGTAATCTAGCGTGTCAAACGGACTGTGATTCCACCCCCTAAAACCTCAAAATGACCATACCCAGACCCCACCCTAGGGGCACCCCCCACTTCACCAGAAGGGACTCCTAGTGATGGTAGGTATTACTATTACCCGGAAAAATTTTTGGTTTTGGGTACAAACGTCTCGGTACCATGAAAGCGAATTTACCTACGTAATAAATATGCTTTAGGGCGTCAATGAACGTACATACCCAAACTTGGTTTCATAATGCGTAGTAGGAGTACCAGTCGCACGGAGCATCTGTACCGCCTCTTCAGAGACGCTTCCGTACAATTCAACTGTAAAAGAATCTAGCAGAGGACTAACTTCGCTAAGATAATTTTGTAGCGGAGGATTTTCAAGATGAAAGATCAATGCTGCGCTATCTGCATAAACCTCAGTCCATACAAACCCTAAGGGGTCGTGAGGATCCTGTTCAAAGGTGTGCAAAAGCATCCCTGGTTCCGAAGCTTTTACTGCTTTGTCAGCTAAGCCAGATAATTCGACGACATCATTCGCAGATTCAAGTTTAGACTGCATCCTGGCTATTAAGACAAAGGGTTTGCCTCCGTATCCAACCTCCGACTCATGATTGTCGGCCAAAGCGGATTGCATCATAAAACCGCCATCGTCGTAGATCTGAAACTTCGTATACTTACCGTTTTCGATGGTCGCCACATGAAGGGATTCGCTGACAGCGCCCCCAGCCCGTATCCGAGTGGTAACATACACAGTATTACCACTGGCCTTGTATTCTATAGCTTCAACCTCGAAATCCGGCCAAAGCTCAACAATTGGCGCGAAGACATTATCCATTACCGCTTGAGGCCCATAATACGTTCCCGCATAAGGGAGACTCTTAGGGGCAATCCATTCAACGTCACTAGCCTGAGTTTCAGCCCACGCTGCCATATCCCCTTGTTGAAAGGCAATGTAGCCCGCACGCGCCGCCTCAATCACTGCCGAATCTTTATCGGATTGCTGACATCCGCTAGTCACAAGCGCCAACAACCCTATGACCACTACATAGATTTTCTGATTCATCGCTACTCTCCTACTAGTTCATCTATTTATACTATGGGCATTCGTCCGCTCTCAGACAAGTGCTTACGCCATTTCGAGTCCAACGCCAATCTGCGCCTGCCATGCGGGCCAGACTCCCTAGCCGCACTAGTCGTTCGGCGTCGTCAGAAAGTTATTAATTGCCGTATTCAAAAACGCCGCATCCTCAGGGGCAAATCCACCGCCCGCAAGGTGTCCCCAATCCGATGGCAGCGGAACAAATTGGCCATTCGTCAAAAGCTCCGCCTCATGGGCCATTGCATCGATGTGAAAGTACATATCGGTCTCGCAAGGAATGTACAGAACGTCTGCTAATATCGATGAGAGTGCTGCCTGATAATTGCCATTAAAGCCCGGAGTATCACCGACGTTATTGTTCTGCCAAGTTGTTGCTAGCGCCAACAAGTTGTTTGCGTCCCAACTGGTCATCAGTGCGTAATAAAACTCATAGACTTCATCGAGCGATTTCAAACCCAGTTCTTGCCAGGCTTCCCGTCGAAACCACTCCTGCGACGTCCCCCAAGCCGCCCAATGAACTGCAGCGGAGCGCAATCCAGCCAATGGTGGTCGATCGTAACTACCATTCTGGTAGTCCTGATCAGTGGTGATTGCGAGCTTAAAACCCTCCAACCTTGCAATACCATGGGGGTGTTCAACCGCCGAACCGCAGATCGGCACTAACTTCTCGACCCCGTCGGGATAACTTACGCCCCACTGAAACGCTTGCTGCGCACCCATGGAAAACCCAATGACTGCTTTCAACTCAGTGACACCAAACTCGTCTTCAAGCAGCCTTTTTTGGGCCTTAATATTGTCGCGGATGGCGATCGAAGGAAAGTTAATGCCATCGGCAGGCGGAGGCGTATTACTTGGTGAGCTAGACAGCCCATTCTGAAACATATCGACTGCGACGATAAAGTACTCCGAGGGCTTGAGGGCTTTGTCTGTACCAATAAGAAAGTCGTAACCGTGATGATCTCCCAAATAAAACGACGGTAGCAAAATAACGTTAGTACCGTCTTCATTAAGTTGTCCGTGAGTCGTGTACGACAGCTTAGCATCAGACAATATCTGACCGCTTTCCAATGAAAATTCGCCCAGGGAATAGATCTTTTGATCGTCATCGGAGTAGGCGACCATTGAAACCAGCAAAACCAGTGCAGCAACTATGGAGGGAATCCTCATATGCAAAAACTCCTTCAACTATTTTCACCCGACTAGCCAGTTGTGCCGTCATCTTTTATGACGATTTGAACGCCCCATGTCCGAGGGCGCCATACGTCGTTGTCGTGCCACGTGTTATCCCGGAGTTCAGGACCACCGGTTGGTGCTCATCGTAACTGGCATTATTGACAAAAGCAAAAATTGAAATGTTTTCAAACGCGACTTGCTTAAAGAACACGCTGCAATTCTACATCCATCTGTTCGGCTCAAGACTGCTGCCTGTGTTCCAGAGAGAGGAGTGCTGCTCGTCCATGTAGGGAAATTCACCCCGCAAGGTCAGGAAGCCAACCTCCAACCGAATGTCATCTTGCTACCCTACCGATCACTTCAAGATATAAGCCTGTACTATCAGACTCCTTGTGAGCGGGTTGAACTCGATCACATCCAGATTCACGGTCCCATTATTAATACTAACCACATTACGCATCACAATGACGCCTTCGACCAGTTCCCACATTCCTTGAAATCGACCGGAAGCGTACCCTTCTGCTGTGAAGCCTCTACCCTGTCCTTCAACAATGCCACTTGTTCTCTCAACATCGTAGGTCAAATGATAGGTCGCATAAACTTTACCATACCCTTCCATATCACCCTCAGCGCTAATTGTGCTGAGATCTTGTCCTAACGTTACCGAAGTTACATTCATTGCCGCATCGGGTTGACGCTTTTCCAATCCAAGATTGCCGTGCCCGTCAGCCACTGCAAAAGAGCTAATGCAAAAAGATATCAAAATTAAAAATTTATTCATTGCTTGATCCCATTCTCGTTAAAATTTACAGCCCTCATAAGGAAGACACCTTGCGTATCGAAAGATTCTCTCTCTTCCATTCAGTCAGGTTGTCCTTGCAACACTGTGCGCGTGATTCCAAAAGTAGCAAACCTCCTTGATTAAAACTAATTCTATTATACAGACTAAACCACGCCCAATTCTATAGACACTCAACAGCTGATTTTCGTACCATTGTTCAAGCTCTACCGACGAAAGCCGCGTGTATATCCACACCAACCTGTATGCCATAAATCAAGCAATGAATTTAGGTAAACACTAGCTATTTCACCAGATCCCAAACCTCGTTACTACAAGCTACAGCATTCATTTTTAACCCAATCTGCACCACGTTCAGCGCATCCCTTTTCTACCCTACCCACCATCCACTTTCGGCGATACCAGCACCCCACCCTAGGGGCACCCCCCACTTCACCAGAAGGGACTCCTAGTGATGGTAGGTATTACTAATGTGGACAAGTAAAGCAGGTATAGAGCAGTCTAGTACACCACGGCCTGTCTCAGGCACCTGCAGGCAAGACACGTAATCTGATACCAGTACCGTTATGGCCGTGAGCTTTGGCTAAAGGCCTTGTGCGATATGCCTTACAAGAAAGGGGGCTTTACGGAGGGAATCTTCGGTTGTAGTCTGATGTAATATTCAATTTATCTAGATTCCCCGGTGTTTTATGAACCACTTACTACTCCCACTGCTGCTGATCGCATTAACCACCGTGACGTTTTTTCTAATCAATGCATTGGGTTTCGTGCTGGTGACTTCTGCGGTAATTCTAATGTTGACTACCTCTTCTGGGTATGGGTAGATGAGGTAGGG
>LIDE01000073.1 GCA_001438605.1 SAR92 bacterium BACL16 MAG-120619-bin48
AGGGTGTGGGATTAGATCAATGTAAGGTATGTCTTCATGAAGCTTTAAGTCACTAAGCATAAGCCCTGCGGCCTCAGACAAACGCATACCTGAATCAAAGATAATCGCTACTAACCACCTAATATCATCATCTAAAGAAAGGCATTCAGCTTTAATCTTAGCCATGTTGGATGGAGTTACTGCATGACGTTTCTTGGCATCAGTATTAGATGGGAGATAAACCTTAGCAAAAGCATTCTGACACTCTAAGCCATGCTCTAAAGTAACAAAGTTGATAACCGCTTTTATGCCAGAGAACACTCGTTGCAATGAGCTATTGCTTAAACCTTTCTTGATCAACCATTCGCGCAGGATCGTTGCATCTTTAGAGGTGTATTGGTCTATTGATCTGTTACCAAGACACTCAATGAGATAGCCGATATAACGTTGTGCGGTTGTGAAGAAAAGCTTCTGGCGGCCTATGCCAATGACTTTGAAATAGACCTCTAAAGCCTCCTCAATAGTAGGCAATTCCGAATCGTTAACAGCACCATCAGTAATGAGTAAGTGTGCCGCAGGAACATCTAAGTTCTTCAGCCTCAAACCTAACCAATAATCATCTAGTTTTGATGCATAGACTTTAGATGCAGTCTTAGCTCTATGTAAAGAGTTGGTTCTGAGTGATTGAATTATGCGTGGTTTTGTATAGAAACATCGTAGATCGGTTGGCACTGACCTAGAAAAGTAAAAGCTATTGCCTTTGATAAAAGTATATTTAGGAAACTTATTCTGTCTTCGCATATGTCTACTGCTCCTCATCAGCCTCGTAAGAAACGAGAGCTAACAAGGGCTGTAGAGCTTTTAAAGACTAAATATGGCGGTGGGATAGGGATTCGAACCCTAGTTAGGCTATTAACCTAAGCCAGTTTTCAAGACTGGTGCATTCAACCGCTCTGCCATCCCACCAAATTGAAGGCGCGATTATACAGCGCCTTTTTGTTACGACAAGTACCAATTACTCCTTAGGTGCAATTTCCTTCGATTCTTTTTCGGAAGCGTCGGAGGCTGTTGCTGCTTTGGTAACAGTAGCGGCTGGACCGGCTTCCAATTTATCGATAATACGCTGCTTACGAGGATCGTTTGATGCACGGGCCATTGTGCTTTTCTGCACTTCAATTGGTGCTGGCTTGCTGGTATCGAGCGCTGTTGGTAGCGGTGCAGTGCGTCGTTCGGTGCTAACAACAACGTCGGCTACGGATTTTGGCTTGTAGCGTGGGTCGTTGCTTGCTCGAGCGGGGGCGCCTGTTGTAGCGGCTGTGGCGGCTATAGCGGCAGGTTTAATTGGCGCCGGTGCTTCACTGGCGACTGCTGGTGCGGCTGCCACTGGTTCGACTTTGGTTGCAGGTACCGCTGCAATAGGTGCTGGGGCTGCCTTGGGAGCCGCTGAATCAGGTGCTACAGCATCGGCAAGCGCTTCTTTAGGGACAGGCTTTCTGCGTGAACGTGCCTTTGGTGCTGCTTCATCCGTGGCGTCTACTGGGGCGTCTGTGACCGTTTCAACGCTGGCTGCGGGTGCATCGTCAGCGGACACAGTCACTTCCACTTTTGCGCGGGGCTTACGTGGTGGACGTTTGCGCTTTGGCTTCGTCACTTCCGCGGCTTCAGAGGCCTCCACAGCGGCGTCGGCGACTGCTGCTACCGCAACGGGTGCAACGGCTGCGGGTGCTTCAACAGGAGACGATGCTGAATCAGCAGATTGAACGTCATTGGTCAGTTCAAGTGAGCCTTGTTCGTTGACATCTCTCGGTACGTCTTGGCGCTGGCGACGACGGCGTGGGCCGCGGCGCTTGTCACTTGGACGCTTCTTCAATTGATCCGTATCACCGGTTTCTGGGCGCTGATCGGTTGTCTGGCGGGTGTCGGTGGCATCGACACGCGCTTCAGTCGCGTTGGGCTTTGGTGCGTCAGTTCGAGGACGATTGTTGCGATTATCCACTGGCTTGTCGGTCTTAGCGCGGGTGTCAGTGCGCTCACCTTGACGCTGGTTGTCGCGTGGCCCGTCGCTGCGGTTGCGATTATTGGGGCGGCGATTGCCGGTGCGCGCGCGGCTGTCTTGTCCACCGCGACGGCTATTGGAGCGATCACCTTTCTCATCTGTTTTTTCAGTGCTGTCAGTCGCTGTACTGCCGCCGAATAGGCTGCCCCACACGCGCTTGAGTATGCCGGGCTTGACGATAGCGGGTTCCACTGGTGCGACTTTTTCGGCACGCTGCGGTGCTGGCGTGCTTGGTACGATAGTTTTGACGGCTGGCTGAGCCAGTACGAGCGGCGCGTCGTCTTCTTCTATTTCTCGCTCGAGGTCGCTGTGGCTGAGTTCATGGGCAATCTTATAGCTGAATTCAGTAGTGCCATCATCGTCCTGTGCGCGCACACGGATAACTTCAAAGTGTGGCGTTTCCATTTGTGTGTTGGGCAAAACGAGTACGTTTATCTTGTTGCGCAATTCAATATTGGAGATTTCCTTGCGTTTTTCGTTGAGCAGGAAGGTCGCGACAGATACGGGCACAATGGCGCGAATTTCCTTGCTGAACTCTTTCTGCGCTTCTTCTTCGATCAGGCGCAATATCGACAGCGACAGTGAGCGAGTACCACGAATGGTGCCCTGTCCCATGCAGCGTGGACATATTTTTGACATGGTTTCTTCAAGAGAGGGGCGCAGTCTCTGGCGCGACATCTCAAGCAGGCCGAAACGTGAAATGCGGCCTACCTGAACCCGCGCACGGTCAATCTTGAGTGCGTCGCGGATGGTATTTTCCACTTCTTTCTGGTGACGTGCGTTGAGCATGTCAATAAAGTCGATCACGATAAGGCCACCGACATCGCGCAGTCTCAGCTGTCGTGCTATCTCTTCGGCGGCTTCTTTGTTGGTGTTAAATGCCGTCTCTTCAATATCGCCGCCTTTGGTCGCTCGCGCCGAGTTGATGTCGACAGACACCATAGCTTCGGTGACATCAATCACAATCGAACCACCTGACGGAAGGTTTACTTCGCGGCAGAACGCGGTCTCGATTTGGTTTTCGATTTGGTAGCGGTTAAACAGCGGTATTTGATCTTGGTAGAACTTCACTTTGCTGCTGAAGTCTGGCATGACAGTGCTGATAAACGCTGCAGCTAGATTGTAGGCTTCTTGATTGTCGACAATCACTTCGCCAACATCTTGACGCAAGTAGTCGCGAATCGCTCGCACAATCACGTTGCTTTCTTGGAATAAGAAGTGGGGCGCTTTGCTGTTGCTCGCTTCCGAACTAATGGTGTCCCAAAGGTGCATCAGGTAGTCAAGATCCCACTGCAGTTCTTCTGTTTCACGGCCAATACCGGCGGTGCGAACAATGGCACCCATGCCATCAGGAATGTTGAGTCCACGCATGGCTTCACGCAAATCAGCGCGCTCATCGCCTTCAATACGACGAGAGATACCACCTGCGCGGGGGTTGTTGGGCATCAGAACTAAATAGCGGCCCGCCAAACTAATAAAGGTAGTTAGCGCGGCGCCTTTTGAGCCTCGCTCTTCTTTTTCGACTTGAACAATGACTTCTTGACCTTCGCGTATCAAGTCTTGGATCTTGGCGCGACTGCCGTCACCGGTTTTGCTTTTGAAGTATTCGCGGGAAATTTCTTTCAGGGGGAGGAAGCCGTGACGGTCGGCGCCGTAGTCAACAAATGCCGCTTCTAGACTGGGCTCTACTCGTGTGATTTTGCCCTTGTAAATATTGGCTTTCTTTTGCTCTCTGGTACGGTTTTCAATATCCAGATCATACAGTTTTTGGCCATCGACCATAGCAACGCGCACTTCTTCTGTGTGCGATGCGTTAATTAACATACGTTTCATAATTCACCTTTACTCATTGTGGAGAGAGAGCAGCAGTGAAGAGAAGGAAGGAGAGGTTGGGTGAATCAAGCAACTTGGTATAGATGAAGTAGAAAAACACTACGACGCGCCCCTAAAAAACTGGGATTTGGCCGTCTGCTACTAACTCCTTTATCCGCGGGAACTGGCTTAACACACAGTGTCGGCGGGGATATTATCCAATATTCGTATCTTGTATTCAGTTGTCCGGGCGCAGGAATTAAGCTTTATTATTCACCAGTAAGCACTGGGTATTCACTCTAATGTATGCGTTTGCGGCGACAAATAAGCCCTTAATGCTTGAGTGGCTTTTTTCTCAACTGCGGTCAACTTTTGAAACCTGTATTATCGTGTCTTTTCTCTGCAGCTCACTCGGCTGTCAATAAAAGTCGGCCATGGTTGCAATAAAGGGCCTGACTCTCGTGTAATCTATATCCGCTTGGTCTAGGTCTTGTTGGTTGACCTAAGCCTTGTAAGCGTTTCGTTCGACCTCTGGGCAGCAGAATTACTGGGCAGCAGGGAACGTGGCGCGGAATATAGCAATAATTGCAGCGACCTACAATGTAAACGTGAATTTAGTTGGGAAGATGGCAGTGCGGTGGGTACAATGCCGCCCTAATTTGCTATTAAGTTGCACTCAATTTTGACTGAATCACAGTTTAACCAAGTTTCTTTTGTCGACATTGGCCCAGAGCAAGCGGGCCAGCGTCTTGATAACTTCCTTATTAAAGTACTCAAAGGGGTGCCCAAGTCGCGCATTTATCGCCTTTTGCGCAAGGGAGAGGTGCGTGTCAATAAAGGTCGGGTGCAGGCCGACAGTCGTCTAAAAGAGGGCGATATTGTGCGTCTGCCGCCGATTCGAGTGGCTGAGCGCGATGCCGCGCCAACGGTTGGCCATCAGCTACGCAACTATATACGTGAAAATATTCTCTTCGAAGACGATGGATTGTTTATCTTCAATAAGCCGAGCGGTCTTGCGGTACATGGCGGCAGCGGTTTGTCTCTAGGGGTGATCGAGGCGCTGCGAGCGGAATACCCACAACTAAAATTTCTTGAGCTGGTACACCGTTTGGACAGAGACACCTCAGGCTGTCTTATGCTGGCCAAAAAGCGTGCTGTGCTGCTGGCGCTTCAGGAAGGCCTAAAGCACAACAAGATTGATAAACGCTATATCGCGCTGGCAAAAGGGCAGTGGCCCAAGGGCAAAAGCACCATCAACGCGCCACTGCAGAAAAATACACTGCAATCGGGCGAGCGAATGGTGCGAGTCGATGTAGCAGGGAAGGCCTCGGTGACCCATTTTAAGATTCGTCAGCAGTTCGCCACGGCAACGCTACTCGACATCAAACTTGAAACAGGCCGGACGCATCAGATACGCGTGCACTGTCAATTTGCGGGCCAACCTTTAGCAGGAGACAGTAAATACGGCGACGAGCAGTTTAATCAAACACTGAAAGAGTCGGGTTTGCGACGATTGTTCTTGCATGCCGCAAGCCTGCGTTTTAAGCACCCGCTCTCCGGCGATATGGTCGAGGTTGAAGCGCCGCTGCCGAGCGATCTGGAAAAGGTTTTAAAAAATCTTTAATCATTTACCACTCATTTCATAAGGTACCAACCCGAACAATGGCCACAAATAAGCCGAAATTAGTTATTTTTGACTGGGATGGCACGCTCTCCGACTCGGTGGCAAGAATTGCACAGTGCATTCAACTGGCGGCCCAGGATCACGGTCTGCAGGAGCCCTCTTACGCAGAGGTGGCTGAAATTGTTGGCCTAGGGCTCGGCGAAGCCATTTTGCGTCTGTTTCCAGGGGCGACTGACCAGCAGTCGCGGCAAGTGCAGACGTCGTACTCAAACCACTATCGCAGCCAAGATCAAATTCCCTGTCCTTTTTTCCCGACGGTAACTGAAACCTTATGGGAACTGCACCGGTCAGGCTACTTGCTGGCAGTGGCGACGGGAAAGAGCCGCGCAGGCCTTAATCGTGTGCTTGAAAAGCTAGAGATTCAATCACTGTTTCACGGCTCCCGCTGTGCAGACGAGACCTTGTCCAAGCCCCATCCATTAATGCTCGAGCAGCTTTTGCAGGAGTTTGCTGTAACAGCCGATGAGGCGGTTATGGTGGGGGACACCGAATTCGATATGGAGATGGCTGCAAACGCGGGCATGCCGCGTATTGCTGTAAGTTATGGTGCGCACCATGTTGACAGGCTGCGGCAGTACACGCCTCTAGCCTGTTTAGATCTGTTTGCCGATATTAAAGCCGTTATTTAAACGAGAGCGGCGGGCT
>LIDE01000074.1 GCA_001438605.1 SAR92 bacterium BACL16 MAG-120619-bin48
GGCGGGCTCAGCTCGCGCAGCAGGGCGCTGAGCCTAATTAAAGGCAACCCAATGAGTGATGTCGGGTCGTCACTGCGAATTGCTCTAAACAGCGTAATGCCAAGAGACTCGGCCTTGAAGCTGCCTGCGCAATCGTAGGGTTGATCGCGCTGTACATACTGCTCAATCTCTTCGTCGGTCAACTCGCGAAAATCCACCTCTGTAGTGTCGACAAAACTTTTAATCAAACCCTGGTGTATAACCGCAACCCCCGAATGAAACAACAAGGTACGCCCAGACTGTTGTCGCAGCTGGGCTATCGCACCGCCATGAGTGAGTGGCTTGCCAAGAATTATGTGACCTGCGGTCCGCTGTGAAGCTTGCTGCGAGTGAGTTGTATCGGGGAGCAGCTCGGCCACCTGATCAGAGCCAATAATCGCGGCGTCCGGAAATAGCGCTGCCACTGCTTGCGCTTTTCTAATCGCCAAACGCTCAGCCATTTGAGCGCCAGTTTCACCTTCTAGATGCGCTTCATCGACGTTTGGCGAATGGCAGGAAAAGGGCAGTTGTAGCCTTTCTAGCAATAATTTTCGATAATGCGAAGAAGAGGCTAATATCAGTTTATTCATGGTTGGCTCGGGTATTTAATCGTAATGCGCGCAAAGCGCCTGTTTTCGCGCCTGTTAGAGGCCTGTTCTGATCAATTTTCTTTGACAGATCAAAAACTTGACCCTATCATGCGCGCCTAACTGGGTACCACCTGTATTTATGGCACTGCCAACTCTTGTAGATCCACGCAAACTTGCGAACCAAGGAATTGTCCTCGAAGGCAATTTTGAGGCAAAGCATTTGCCTCGTTTGGCGTCTGCAGTGGTCAGTATAGAGTCGCCGCTTTCCGCCTCAATCACGTTTGAGATTGACGCGATAAAAGCGAAGGTCGCCAGCGGGTCTTTGGCGGTAAGCGTAAAGACGATTTGTCAGCGCTGCCTTGATCCGGTAGAAATAGCGTTAAAGACAGATTTCGCCGTACAGATTATTTGGTCGGAAGATCAGATAAGTAACGTATCGAGCGATAGAGAGCCTTGGATTGTCGGCGATAAGATGGCTGATCTTTCAGAGATGCTCGAGGATGAGATTTTATTAGCTCTGCCTCTGGTCAACTACCACGAAAGTGGTGAGTGCACTGGAGACACCTTCCTTCCACAGGATGAGCACAGTAGCGCAGTGGAAGAGGATCAGGTTGTCGCTGACAACCCGTTTAATATTTTACGGCAGCTGAAGAAGTAGCGTCGGCTGCACAGGGTTTTTGTTTAGGAGTAATCTATGGCTGTCCAGAAAAGTCGCAAGACACGATCAAAGCGCGGAATGCGTCGTTCACATGATGCACTCACTGCACCTACTATTTCAGTTGATTCATTGAGCGGCGAGAAGCACCTGCGCCACAATGTTTCTGCTGACGGTTTCTATCGCGGCCGCAAAGTGATTGAAACTGGCGACGAATAATCGTTAGCTAGACTCTTTGGCAAATTCAATTCGAATTGCCGTGGATGCTATGGGCGGGGACTTCGGTCCTCGCGTCACAGTGTCCGCGTTAATTGACTCTCTTATCGCTCATCGCCATATCAGCGCTCTGGTATTTGGCGACCGCAGCGAAATATCTGAACAATTAAACGCTTGCCGTGATCTCGAGGTGCTTCAACGCATTGAGATAAGACACAGCGACAGCGTTGTTACAGGTACTGACTTACCCTCCGCCGTATTGCGAAACAAGCGAACCTCCAGCATGGGTGCAGCGATGCAGGCTGTTGCCGAAGGCGAGGCCGCTGCTTTTATCAGTGCGGGCAATACCGGAGCCATCATGGCCCTTGGCCTCTATTTTGTGAAACCGCTGCCTGGCGTTTCGCGGCCGGCAATTTGCACAGCTGTTCCCACGCTAACGGGCCGCAGCTATGTCCTCGACCTCGGTGCCAATATCCATTGCTCTGCCCACCAGCTTTATCAATTTGGATTGCTTGGGTCGCTTATGGCGCAGCATCTTGGTCGCATTGCCGCACCCAGCGTACGGCTATTAAATGTGGGTGAAGAATTAAGCAAAGGCAGTGAGAAAATACAGCAGGCGGCTGAGTTATTGGCAGATGAGCCGCTGGTCAATTACTGCGGTTACATTGAAGGCGACGGTATTTTTGCCGGCGCTACCGATGTGGTGGTCTGTGATGGTTTTGCCGGCAATGTCGCGTTAAAAACAAGTGAAGGATTGGTAGCAATGGTGTCAGCGTTGTTCCGCCAATCGGTGAACAAACATTGGTTGCCCAAGCTCGCAGCGCTGCTTATGCGTCCAACCCTAATGCGCCTCAAAGCCCAGTTAGACCCCGCCATTTATAACGGCGCCCATTTTTTGGGATTGAGCGCGGTAGTCATTAAAAGTCACGGTAAAGCCAATAAAACCGCCTTTACCAATGCTATCAATGTGGCCATCGACGCCGCCGACCACAACTTGCCTCTGATTTTGTCGCCTATACTGAAGCAACGAATGGAACCACAACAAGGAATATAGAGGATTTATGAACAGTCAATTAGCATTTGTTTTTCCCGGCCAAGGATCACAGAAAATTGGAATGTTGGCAGAGCTCGCATCCGCCAACCCGCTGGTCGAACAGACCTTTCAAGAAGCCTCTGACACACTGGGTTACGATTGCTGGAAGCTTGTTCAAGAAGGCGAGCAAGACGCCATTAACCTCACTGAGCGCACGCAGCCTATCCTGTTGACAGCGAGCATCGCTATTTGGCGTTTGTGGCAGCAGCACGGTGGCCCCATCCCCATGGCGATGGCTGGCCATAGCCTTGGAGAGTGGTCTGCGCTTGTTTGTGCGAATGTTGTGAGCTTCAGTGACGCAGTAGAGATTGTTCGCGCCCGTGGTGCCTTTATGCAGCAGGCGGTGCCTGTGGGTGTCGGCGCTATGGCAGCGATTATGGGTATTGATGACGGCATTGTTATTGATGCCTGTCGCGATGCCGCACAGGGGCAGATCGTGGCTGCCGTGAATTTTAATGCGCCCGGTCAAGTTGTGATTGCGGGTGATGCGGCTGCAGTAGGCCGAGCCATTGATATCTGTAAGAAAGCGGGTGCCAAACGCGCTGTGGAACTGCCGGTTAGCGCGCCATTCCACACCACGCTAATGACACCTGCGGCTGAGAATCTTGCCGCATTGGTCGCTGAAAAGACCTTTAGCGCGCCAACCATCCCTGTGGTGCACAACGTGCATGCTCAAACGGAAGCCAATCCCGAAGCCATCAAAGCGTTGATGCTTGAACAGATCTACAAGCCCGTATTGTGGGTAGACTGTGTCAAAGGGCTGTCTGAGCGAGGCGCTCGCACCTTAATTGAATGTGGCCCTGGGCGCGTGCTCAACGGTCTGTCTAAGCGCATTGATCGCGATTTAACCTCGCTAGCAACAGACGATGTGGCTAGCTTAGAGAACGCGTTAACCTCTATTTAATTAACTTAAAAAATTCTTTAAGCACAAAAGCCATTAATTTAATCAACATAGGAACCTGTTATGAGTCTCAACGAAAAAGTCGCCTTAGTTACCGGTGCAACCCGTGGTATTGGTGCAGCTATTGCGCAAGCGCTTGGTGAGGCAGGGGCGACAGTTATCGGGACAGCAACAACAGAGGCCGGCGCTGAGAAGATCTCTCAGCGGTTTAAAGAGCTGAATATCGCCGGTAAGGGTATGGTTCTCGATGTTGCGAGCATTGAATCCATCAATACCGTAATTGACAGTGCCACCAGCGAATTCGGCGCACCGACCATTCTGGTGAATAACGCTGGCATCACTAAAGACAATATTCTAATGCGTATGAAGGAGGAGGAATGGCTCGACGTGATTGAGACCAATCTCACAGCCGTCTTCCGTTTAGCCAAAGCCTGTGTCAGACCCATGACAAAAGCCCGTTGGGGCCGTATCATTAATATCAGTTCGGTCGTGGGCGCGATGGGTAATGCAGGGCAGAGCAATTATTCCGCATCCAAAGCGGGTGTGGGCGGGTTCGCCAGAGCATTAGCGAAAGAGTTGGGGTCGCGCAATATCACTGTTAACACTGTTGCGCCCGGTTTTATCGATACCGATATGACCAAGGACCTTCCCGAAGCTAACAAAGAGTCTATGCTTACCCAGATTCCATTGGGGCGATTAGGTGCCCCGGAAGAGATCGCTTCGGTGGTTTCTTTCTTGGCAAGTGATGCTGCGGGCTACATTACTGGTGAGACAATTCATGTAAATGGCGGCATGTACATGGCTTAACCCATTGATTTTTATGCTAAAAAATCGTTTGTAAAATAGGGGTTTAGCATTTGTTAATTTGTAGGGTAAAATGCGCGCCCGTGACCAAAGATTGAAGCCATAAGGGCCCGAATGGTCCGATGGCAAAACTATTACAACATCCGTTTAACAGGAGTAGATATACGATGAGTAACATCGAAGAACGCGTCATCAAAATGGTAGCCGAGCAACTTGGTGTTAAAGAAGAAGATGTAAAAATCACCTCTTCTTTCGTTGAGGACTTAGGAGCGGATTCACTTGATACCGTAGAGCTGATTATGGCTCTCGAAGAAGAATTCGACGCTGAAATTCCAGACGAAGACGCTGAAAAAATCGCAACAGTTCAAGATGCGATTAGTTACATCACAGCACACGGCTGATAGTCAAAGCCTGAAGAAAGCCGCTCCATTGGGGCGGCTTTTTTATGGGCGCCGTTTTTATTCGCCCGCGGCTTGCGCCCCAACGCCCGAGATCTAATAGGCCACATGAATTACATCAATTATTCTGAGGCAACACTCTGCACCATTAATGGCGAGATTGCCGACCATTTGCCTCTGAGCGATCGCAGCGCAGCCTATGGCCATGGCCTGTTCGAAACGATGCTTTTAAGTGGCGGAAAAATTGTTCTCTGGCCAAGGCATATGCGTCGATTAATCAACGATGCCAGAGTGCTCGGTATTCCTGTCGCCGAGTCAACGCTGCAGGGTATCCTGAGAGGCTTTTGCGAGCGACTGGCGTCCCAAAGTGTAGACGCGGGTACCATCAAGATGATAGTGACGGCTGGCAGCGGCGGGCGCGGTTATCAGTCACCGGCCCTCCCGAATGCGCGCATTATTTGCCAGCATTTTGTCCCACAGCCTCGCAATATGCATGCAGAGACGAGTGGTCTTGTTTTGACAGAGTGCGTCTACCGCATGCCTGAGAATCCTGTGTTGGCCGGCATTAAACACCTCAATCGTCTCGATCAAATTATTGCCCGCGCCGAGTGGGCAGACGAGTATGATGACGGCCTAATGTATAGTGCTAACGAACATGTCATAGAGACCACTCGGGCAAATATCTTTATGAAAATACAGGGCAAGTGGCTGACCCCAGGGCTCGATCAGTCGGGTGTGTCGGGTGTTATGCGCGGACTGCTGATCGAGCACTTGTTTCCTCACTGCAAATTACCCGTGGCTATTCAAACAATCGAGCGCAGCGAACTCAGTGGCATCAGCGAAATATTCTGCTGCAACGCTCTGAGAGGTATTACCCCCGTCATAAAAATTGCTGGAATTGGCGGTTGGGCGGTGGGCGAGGAGACAAAAAGGCTGCAAAAGGCGCTCTCGGAGCTTTATGATGGCTACCCATGTTAAAACGCTTTTTTCGACGACTCATTCTTGCGTTGCTGCTGGCCACATTGGTTATTGCGGCCATACTGAGTACCGCACAGCGTTTTCTCGATGCGCCGATTACACTCCCTGACAGCCAGCTCACATGGACCATTAGCAACGGCACTACTCTTAACGAGATAAATCGGCAGCTTTATCAGCAAGGCATCGTCTCACATCCGAAGTTGCTCAGTCTCTATGCGCAACTGCAGGGAAAGGCTCGAATTCAGGCTGGCGAGTACAGGTTAACGTCTACAGACACAGCCAAAACATTGCTGAACAAATTTAACGAAGGGCAAATCACCTACCATCAAATCACTTTTCCAGAGGGCTGGACCTTTGCCCAGTGGCTCACCCACCTCGCCAAGTTACCGCA
>LIDE01000075.1 GCA_001438605.1 SAR92 bacterium BACL16 MAG-120619-bin48
TCTTGAACTCTTCTGGATAGCGTATACCACTCATATTAAATACCTTCTCTTTGCGTGAATTGTAACGCTATCAGGTATCTACGATACTAGGGGCTTGCCAGCTTGCCATACTCTACTCCTTGCAATTGAGCCACTGCCTTTTGGTTACAACTTTTTTTTCTTAGATAAGTCATGCATCAATTTTTCTAACGCGTCACGGGTTGCGCCGGAAACCAATTTTCTAAATGCACCTTTCCGAGTATCAACAGCAAACCCGCCGACAGTTGTGTCTTTATCGCCATCAGCCATAACTTTGCAGTACCTTTCATTAACTGATGCAGAATTAACATCAAATTCGATCATACCTCTTACGCGAATATATAAGGCGCCAGAAAGCGCCTTAGTTTCAGCTATGTTATGTGGATGGTGACTCATGGCACACAATGACCAATTTATTTCCCGTAGGATCTCTTACATATGCCGCATAGAAGTTTGGATGAGCTGCTTCTCTAATGCTCGGGGAACCCTCGTCAATACCTCCCGCTTCTAAAGCTGCGGAGTAAAAAGCATCTACTTGCTGTCGAGATGCTGCCAGCAAAGCAACGTTTACTCCATTTCCGGAACTAGCCTCTTGACCGTTGAACGGCTTTCCTATCCACAAGCAATTAACACCCGTTGATATAGTAGTTGGGCTTCCATAACCAGTAAATGTCTCTCCGGTACACTGCCTTTGATGGCCTAATATCGGCATCACTTGGTCGTAGAATTTTATTGATTCTTCAAGATTATTTGTTCCTAACATTATGTGGCTGAACATTTTTTCCTCCTAACAAGAATAAGATAACATTGACAGATGTGCCCCTTTTGGGCGCTCTCTTTCCTGCCTGTACAATCTAATGCCTGTCGATTCTATTCAGCTTTCTCGGCTAGGAGGTTTGATGTATCTCAAGGAACCCATAGATAAACTGTAAAGCGCTGGAAAACGCCAAAATTGATCGTCTGTGTCATCAGGATTTGATGCCCTTTTAGCTATATGGAGGGTGAGTTGGGCCAGTCAATCTACTCGTCGTGATATCCGCAGAAGGAGATACGACACGCAGACGAACAAGGCCTACCTTTTTAGACTTGCAGTCAAGCGCAGAAACCTCCTCAAATCATCACTATTTGGTTTAGAATAAGTGGCCTTGGGGGAGTTACAAATGCTCATAAAACAATTATCACGCTTTATTCTTTCTTTGGGTTTTATTATGGCTATTGTCTCACTGCAGGCGGAGGAGAAATCTGAACCGCTGTTCGATGGCGCGCCGAAAGATTCTGAGGGCCGATTTACCAATACTAATGGCGATCTCTCCCATGGCTCGGCTGCTGTGCGGGTGCCCTTTTTCTTGCGTCGCTTTGGTACTTTTTTGCGCAGTAATGCTGGCGCGCCTGAAAAAATTGCTAATGATGGTAATCTGTTGCGACTGAATAGCACTGTTCCTACCGTTACGTGGATTGGTCATGCCACTCTTTTGGTGCAGATGGATGGCATCAATTTTTTAACGGATCCTATTTGGTCAAAAACACCGAGCCCAGTTCCATTGGTGGGCCCAAGTCGTTGGGTTGATCCTGGGGTAGCCATTGAGGATTTACCACGTATCGATTTTGTTGTTATATCTCACAATCACTATGACCATCTCGATCTGCCAACATTGCGTAAATTGGCAAAACTGAACAGTGAGACGGTATTTTTTGTTCCTCTCGGTAATGCTGAATTGCTGCAAAAAAATGGTATTACTGAGGTGCAGGCGCTGGATTGGGGCGACTCGGTCGACTTTAAAGGGGCGACTATTTATTGCCTTCCATCACAGCACTGGAGTAAACGCAGTTTGACCGATGCGCGTAAGGCGTTGTGGTCATCGTGGGCTGTGTCAGGGGTTGATAAGCGCTTTTATTTTTCGGGCGACACCGGTTATTTTAACGGTTTTAAAGAGATTGGTGAAAAAATTGGGCCCTTTGATTTAGTCGCTGTTCCGATTGGCGCTTACGAGCCAAACGCGATGATGAAGGCCTCTCACATGAATCCCGAAGAGGCGACCCAGGCAGCAGTCGATTTGCAAGCTAAGGTGGCTATGGCAATGCATTTTGGCACCTTTGACCTGTCTGATGAGCCCCTTGCGGAGCCGCCCAAACGCTTTAAAGCGGCCGCGCTATCAACGGCTTTAGGTGATGATAATAGTTGGGTTCTCTCTATCGGTGAAACTCGGGAGTTTTAGTTATGCATGTTTGCTTAAAAGAGTACCTTGCCTACCCGATTTATCGGCGCTGCGCTGAACTCGTTATTTGGCGATGAGCTCTAGTGTTGAAATGATTGCTTTTTTGCACGTTTTGAGGCCCTATTAAAGAAGATCATTTAACAATTTTAGAATGCTGTCGATCTTTATATAAAGTATGATAACGATATGACGTCCACTGAAAGTGTTCCGACAGGGGTTATTTCCGTTTGGGGCCGAGCGAGGTGCGTGGAGTCAAACTCTCGATAATAATAAGTTAGGGCAGAAGCATATGTCAGATATTAATGAACAATACGAATTTTACGTCGGCGAAGGTACACATCTCGAAGGCGCGTCTCTCTCCATTAAAGGGACTGCTCGGATTGATGGCAAGATTGTGGGTAAGGTTTCCGTTAAGCACTTAATCGTAGGGCCTAACGGTGTGGTCCAAGGTGATATTTCAGGTGAAACTGCAACTGTCGAGGGCATTGTTGAAGATACTCTCACGCTTACCGGCAAGTTGACTGTGTGCTCGTCTGGAAAGATTCGTGGAAAGATTCATTACGGTTCGCTTGAGACAATCGAAGGTGCGAAATTAGTAGGTGAGATTTCAACCGATTGGGGCAGCGACGGAGTAGAGAATAAGAAAGTTGTTTCTGACCGATTGGAAGCGTTTACTGCATCACTGGGCAGTAACTTCTCAGACGACCAGAATAGCGTAAACTAAGTTCTGTTTTCATACTGAACTTATCGCTTACTTAAAATTTCCAAGATTGCGGAACCTACACTGTGCTCGGTATTACAAAAACAGCAATATTTGCCAATTCTAAAGGCGGTGTCGGGAAAAGTACCTTGGCGCTGCTTATGGGCCTTGGTTTAGCGACTCGATCTGGTAGAGATAAGATCGAACTGATAGATCTTGACCCGCAGGCAACCAGTAGTGACTCGCTGAAACGCTTTACTAATCATCGGTTCAGCGTAGTTCAAGACAATGATTTTTTTCTTGGCAATGGTTTTCCCAACAATGCAAAAATCACCAACCATGTTCAGTCTAAAGAGCATTTTCGCGATATAAATAACTACATTATCATAGATAGCCCGGCGGGCAGCGATCCTGTCCGCAGCTCATTTTTCATGAACTCCAATATTATCTTTGTGCCTACATCGGTGAGCGATGCTGATCTATTTGCCACAAGAAAGTTTCTTGACGCACTACATCAGCTATTCGAAGAGAACCAAGCATCTAATGGCCCGAAGCCACCGCCTGTGGTTATTTTACCGATGATGGTCGATAGCCGTGATGAGTTTAATGAAATGCGCACAGCCTTTTCGGATGTCCCCGCATACTTTGGCCGAGCGCTTTATTACTCGCCACTCTTTAGACGCGCGTTTCGTGCAGAAGCCAATGACGAGAATGTGAAGATGCTACTCAGAGAGTCGTCTGACTACACTCTGTGGCTGACGAATCTTATGATTCACTCGCATCAAATCCATGTGCAACCCAATAAGCTCTTTCAGCTCTAGCACTTAACCTCTCAGCAACAGACACAAAAAAACGGCGATACAGTGATATCGCCGTTTTTTTAACTGTCTGCCACTCAAGCTCTCGCTTAGCCGAGGCAGTCACTGTGTGGCGCAAATGTCTCTGTTGGCAACACAGTGATGAGGGCCATGACCTTATGCTTTAACCTGTGCACCGCGCAATGCATACCAGCCGATGTAGATATAACACACTAGCGGTACGGCGAAGCTCATTTGAATGCCGACAGTGTCTGCGGCTAAGCCTTGAATTAGCGGCACTAATGCGCCACCCACAATAGCTTGGCAGACTAAGCCAGACCCTTTGCTGGTCATTGAGCCGAGGCCATTAACAGCGAGAGTAAAAATGGTTGGAAACATGATTGAGTTGAAGAAGCCGACGGCCAATATTGACCACATGGCGACGCTGCCGGTGGTGTTCATGCTGACCAGAATCATCACCATCGCAATCAGTGCATTGACGGCAAGGTATTTTGTGGCAGCAATGTAGTTCATCAATGCGGCACCCACGAGACGGCCAATCAATGCGGCACCCCAGTAGTAAGCAACCATTTCACCGGCATCGGCGGTACTTAACCCGGCGATGGACTCTTCTGAAAAATAGTTAACAAGGAAGCTGCCGATCGAGACTTCACCGCCAACATAGAGGAAAATCGCCAGCGCACCAAAAACAAGATGACGATAATTCCACACGCTGTCGTCGCTGTCTGATTCTTGGCTTTCAACATGCTCAAGTACGGGCAGCTTTATGCTTCTAAATACCAGCGCGGCAGCAACCAAAAGTCCGCCGAGCATAACGTAGGGCATTTGCACGGCAGATGCGTCTGTGGCAACAACGCCCAAAATCAATGCCGAACCTACCAATGGACCAACGGTAGTACCAAAGGAGTTTGCTGCTTGCGCCAAATTCAAGCGACTTGCAGCGGTTTTCTCGGATCCTAGCGCAGCAACGTAGGGGTTTGCCGCAACTTGCAGAACGGTGATACCCGCTGCTAGCACGAAGAAGGCAAACAAAAACAGAGCATACGAGTGGAAACCGGCAGAAGGGTAGAACAAAAGACAGCCTGATGCTGTT
The DNA here is from genome assembly GCA_001438605.1 of SAR92 bacterium BACL16 MAG-120619-bin48. Lineage (GTDB taxonomy): Bacteria > Pseudomonadota > Gammaproteobacteria > Pseudomonadales > Porticoccaceae > HTCC2207. Next base: position 4,846 of record LIDE01000075.1, read on the forward strand.
GTCAGCAAGCCTAAAACGATGCCCTGCTGATAGCCGACTTTGTCGATGATGCGCCCAGCAAACGGGGAGACAATAAAATAGGCGCCAAAAAAGCAGAACTGCACGAGCATTGCTTGCGTGTAGTTCAGGTCAAAAGACTCCTTCAAGAACGGAATTAAAATGTCGTTTAAAACGGTGATAAAACCCCAGAAGAAAAACAAACAGGTCATCGCAATAAACGCGAACGTCTGTTTTCCCTGTGGTTGACCATTTGCCACTGTGGCGCTGGATGTTTCTTGCGTAGAACCGGCCATGAGACCCCCTAATTGTTAATTATTGTTATAGATCTAGCTCACGGATCAGCTTAGGTTGCCGCGGGTTCCCGTTCAAGGCATATTCGATGAATGGGGCTGTTGGCAAGTCTGCATGGTTATGGCTAAACGCTTCTGCACTCTATCGTCTAAAAGCTTGTCAGTCGAGGCTGATATTACTGGGGTTTTGCCGCTCAAGATAATTGGCCCAGTCCTTTGGAGTGTCGATATCGATTGCCGCTTCAGGCATGTCGATTGCAATGACATTGTCGGTCAATCGCTGCAGCAGCGACTTGGCGCCCGTATCTCCTGACAAATGAGCAAGTTCGGCAAACAAAGCGCGGGGGAAAATGGCCGGCACACCTCGGCGACCGCGGTATTGGGCGCACACTGTGTTATGGCCATCAAAGGCATTGACAAGGTCGGTTAAGTGGTCAGCTGTTATCTCTACCTGGTCAGCAAGTAAAATACAGACTCCGTCACACTGTGTATCCAGCGTGAGAACACCGCAGGCGAGAGACGTACCAAGGCCCTGTTGCCACTGAGGATTAACGATGGCCTCTGCAGAGTGAATGGAAGACTGCACCTCTTGCCCATTGGCGCCGACCACTACCACTACTCTCGTGTCAAAAACCGCGTTTGCCACATCAATACAACGCTGCACCAGTGACTTTCCATTGTGGCAAAGCAGTTGCTTGGCGGCACCGAAACGACTGGCTGAACCTGCCG
>LIDE01000076.1 GCA_001438605.1 SAR92 bacterium BACL16 MAG-120619-bin48
CTCTGATACCACAAGCGATAGAGACAATGATGGTGTAACGGCTCTAGATGAGTTCCTTGCAGGCACTATCCCTTCAGGCTCTATCGATCTGGATGGCAATGAGAAATATGACGCTCTAACGGACGGTCTTTTATTACTTCGCGGTATGTTCGGCTTAGATGGAAGTGCATTAGTAACAGGCACCATTGCTCCTGACGCTACCTATACCGAATCAGTGGACATTGAGTCTCGTATTGCCACTCTTGGTGACTTGGCCGATATCGACGGGAACGGCCAAATAGATGCCCTTACAGATGGCCTTCTCACATTACGTTATCTATTCGGTTTACAGGGCGATACGCTGATTAATGGAGTAGTTGCAGGTGATGCTACTAGAAAGACTGCAGAGGAGATTGAGGCGCATTTGGAGACCTTAATGCCAGCGCTTTAAGCCCATCCAGTCGAATCAGGGCTAGATCGAGGTGAGAAGTTCTTGAGATTTATCTAAATTGATTATTCTATGCCTAGTTGTGTACTCAATGAGTATCGAAAACAGCATATTTATAGGGTTACCTTGTTACTCAAAGAGTACACCTTTATCTACTTACCGGATGGAGGTGGTCTAAGTGAAAAGATTTAAACTGGTCGTTTTAGTTTGCTCGGCTATTGCCATCTTTGGATTTTTGCTAACCGGAACTAATAAGGAATATATTCCCTCAGAGCACGCGGCAGATGTCCAACCTGTGGTTAACGCTACCATTTCCGCTAGCATAACTCCAAAACCAATTGTGGCTGTAACGCCTGATGTCGTCGCGATAAATGATTCGGCTGACTTTCTAGGCCTGACGGTGGGTCAAAAATTTTCAGTTAGAGGAAATACTCAAAACAGCCAAGTGCTGATTGTTTTAGATGTAATAAGTAAGTCGGCATCATCAGCGGCTACTCTTATTACGGCATCTAGCGACACGGGCCTGACTTCAGTTGTCACTTTGACAGATTCATTGACTAATATTTTGATAAAAACGCCCAGTAATGTTTTTGAGTACTCAGGAGTTAAATTTACGGGAGTAGTTAATCCGATCAAAGACCTTAATTTAGATGATGATATGCATTTCAATGAGTCTCAAGAGATGATTATCCTCGATGATGTGATATCTGAAGTGCGATTGGAGCCATAGCATTATGAGAGTACTTCAAAGCATTTTTGGCCGAGTATTTTTTAATGTTTTCGTTTTACTAGCCTCATTTGATGCAAAGGCAGAAGTACCCCCGATAAATATCCACTGCCCATGCGAAATAGAGCGTATAAATCAGACTAAGGCTAAAGTTAGCTTAGCCATCGCGTTCCAAAAAGAAGTTGTCGATTCAGGCGATCTATCCATTAATTTGATCGGCGCGACTGGAATTAATTCTTTTAATAGTAGCTATTATCCACTCGGTGATGTCAGCCTGAAGAGCATTCCTTATTCAGTCTCCCCCGTAGAAGTGGTCGTTGAAATTCCTCTTAATTTTAGACCTGAGGTCGAGCACTTTATATCTTTGATTTTAAAGAGCGGTGAGGATGCCGTAGATCAGGTGAATTTTCTCGAGGAGATATCACCCTACTCCAATCCGGGAGGAACGACTCCAAATGTTACATCAAACCTAATAGTTAACTCAGATGTCAGCTTTGGCTATGATAACTCAACTTTTACACTCGATATTCCAAGCGTTACCAGTACTGATTTAAGATCAGAAAGTGAGACTTTAAATTTTGAAATACGGATGTATGACGAAGACAGAGCCCGTTTCTATGTGCCTGCATCTACTGAGTATGAGGTCACTTATGATCTGAATGGCAATACGTCGCTGTCTGTCACTGAAAATTTAGATTATTCGATTGATAGTGTGTTTCAGTCTAACCCAGACTTCCCAAATTTGGTCCTTCAGATTTCACGCGGTGATACCCGCATTATACTTTATTCGCTTGATGTTTTAGGTGATGGAGAGCTGCCAGATTTTTCTCAAACATGGACTAATATCGATACACTTCTGGATTCCGATGGAGATACAGTTTCTGACTTTAATGAAAGAGTACTTGGAACAAATCCTTTAGTATCCAATGAGGTCCCTACTAGTGTTATCGAGATTGCCTTCACCGTTGGTTCGAGTGCCGAAGCAAGTGAATATGGAGGGTCTAATCTGGACGCAACCATTACGCATCACCTTGCAGTCGCTAATTCCTTTTTTAAGGATTCTGGATTAGCTATTGAGGTAAGAAACATAGGTATTTATTCAGTTGGTGATGACAGTGATTTAGATGCCGATGCCGTACTTGAAACAATGGCAGCAAGGGAAGGTATCTTTACTAATCTCAATACATTATTGGATCGTCAGCCTGATTTATTTATGCACTACAGTACTGTTGATGTGATCAAAACTGGAGGAAAGGCCTCAGTGCTGGGCTCTCGTAATGATGGGATTATCGACTATAAAAACCGTTATCTTAATGGTAATAATCGAGGGGTAGTTGGTATTGATAATGCCAGTCTTACCTTGGGCCATGAGGTTGGCCACTTATTGGGACTGACGCATTCACGTAGACAGAATAGCTCGGCATCACTAGGTGCTTTTCCTTGGTCTTTGGGCCACGGCATTGACGATGACTTCGCCACAGTTATGGCTTATGCCAGTGAGTTCAATGCTTTACGTGTTGGGGTTTTCTCAACTCCCAATTTACAATGTGGAAGTACTGGAAAGCCTTGTGGGATTTCACATTCAGATCAGATTAACGGTGCTCATTCTGTAAAGTCGCTGCAAACTACAGCTTTTCAAATAAGTGCCATTTCTAATGGTGTTGCACCTGTATTAACAATATTAGGTGATAACCCTGCATATATTTCAAACATTAGCATGGCATCCGAATTAAAAGCAAAGGCCTTAGATCGCGAAGATGGGGATCTCACTGCTTCTATAACTGCTGAAACAACTACCGTCATTAATAACGAAGAAGAACAGTATGTGCAGGTATATTCGGTGATAGATAGCGACAACAATACTGCCAAATTATCTAGAAAAATCATCGTCAGAGATGTCAGCTTAGATACCGATGGAGATGGAACACCAGACTATTTAGATGACGACGACGATGGAGATGGCGTATTGGACAGCGAGGATGCTTTTCCAAAGGATTCATCAGAGTCGGTCGATACTGATGGGGATGGTACTGGCAATAATAGTGACGATGACGATGATAACGATGGGGTAAGTGACGATAGTGATGTATTTCCAAACGATCGAACAGAGAGTGCGGATACTGATTCAGATGGCGTTGGCGATAATTCAGATGCCTTCCCTGATAATCCTCTATACACCGCAGATAGCGACTCTGACGGCATGCCAGACGCATGGGAAATTCGCTATGGCCTAGATCCCAATGATGCATCGGATGCTGCGAGCGATCAGGATAGGGACGGCGTTAGCGCAGTAGATGAGTTCTTGGCTGGAACCATTCCCTCAGGTTCACTAGACATCGACGGTAACGGCCAATATGACGCATTAACAGATGGGTTGCTGCTGTTAAGAGGTACATTTGGGTTAACAGATACATCACTTATTAGTGGAGCTGTTGCCAATGATGCAGAGTACACCAAAGCAGAAGATGTAGAGTCTCGTATTTCCCTATTAGGTGAGCTAGCAGATGTTGATGGTAATGGCTCAGTAGACGCCTTAACGGACGGGCTGATCGTGCTGCGCTATTTGTTCGGGCTTACGGGTGATGTTTTGGTTGAAGGGGTTGTTGCATCAGATGCGACACGTATCGAAGCCTCAGATATTGAGTCGTATCTTGAGTCGCTTATGCCTGCACTGTAAGGGTACTTTGTGCGGTGAGGCATTTTGATATTTCGCCATCGAAAGAGTCGGCTAGCGCTGGCATTATTTAAATCTAATTTGTGGCCTTAGGATGAGTACTAAAAATCATGGGCGGCATCTCAATAATGTCTGGCTCTCCTTGGCAACAGCCAACTGTGCAACATGTGATGATCTGAGTGGGTTTTATATTCGTTGTCAAGAGGCTAGCCTCGTTATACGGTTTTTGATTGTCAATTACGTTTTGGTCAGATAATTGACGTGGTTTAAACATTTTTTCTGATTTCTAAAAGGAAATGTATGTTGCATAACAGATTAAAGTTACATCTTTTCTCAATCCTTATTTTTTCCAGTAGTCTCAGTTTTGCGGTTGATGAAGATGGTAATGGACTACAAGACTACCAAATTTCTTGCGGTTCAGGTCACACATGTGCGGTCAATGATAATGGTGTCCAGCTCTGGGGTAGCGATCGTGTTGGTCAGGGTTTAGATTCGATTGCGACTGATTCTGAAGTCTCATCGATTGAGTGGGATCCAGATACACTGAAGCCTCAGATGTTATGAGGTTTCTACCAGATAAGTTATTTGGGTTCTTTTTGATATTAACCCTTCCGTTTCTCATTGTTGTAGGTCTCAAGCACAATGGTCCTCGTGAATTTGAGATATATGGATTCTTGGTCATGGTAATTCTTTATCCGCTCCTGGAAGAGATAGTTTTTCGGGGTATATTTCAACCTTGGATATCATTTAGGGTAAGTGGAGGCTTACTTGGAGTTTCATTTGCCAATATGCTTACGAGTATACTTTTCTCAATCAGCCATCTTGTCTACCATGATCCTATATGGGCCCTTGGGACCTTTTTCCCGTCACTGGCCTTTGGGTTTTGTCTTGAGCGCTACAAGACGCTGCAAGCTCCTATAGTTCTGCACTGTCTCTATAATGCCGGTTATTTCATAACTGTAGGCACACAATAGCTATGAAGGGTTGCCTTACTACTGAAAGAGTAATTTGTTTGTATTTACCAAATGGAAATGGTCTACGTTAAAAGATTTAAACTGGTCGTTATATGTTGATATTCCTTAGGAGCATGGGAGCTTACTTAAATACCCTTAACTTTAATGGACCCACTAAAGTTCATAAGCACCTGTTTTTAAAATGTTTTAAACAACACCTATCGTTTGCTAATCGCTCCTTTTTAATTCGTCTCTGATCTCTTTAAGCAACTCAGTGTTCTCTTGCTGTCGAGTAACAAAGAAGTAAAGGGGGTAGATACCCAGAGTAATAACTGTAAGAATCAAGAAGATGATGAAATTGCCAAGACGAGCGGCCATGAGACTGTTCCATTGAGTTTTTAGCCTATAATCATAGCTGAATAGCCGATCCAGTCAAATCAGGGCTAGATCGAGGCTCATTTGCTATCCTCTGAGTTGAACGACTTTTCCCGATGGCGTTGCACAGGCATAGTCGCTGTACTTTTGCATTAGCCGGCGCCTTTTATCTATAAGATCACCTTTTTGATACGTAGCTGATGATTTGTCTTTAATTTTATGGGCCAGAGCCATCTCTCCTGTTAACCAATCA
>LIDE01000077.1 GCA_001438605.1 SAR92 bacterium BACL16 MAG-120619-bin48
TATCTGCGTATAAAGGCGCAACATCCTCACGATATTGTGTTCTATCGCATGGGCGATTTTTACGAGCTGTTTTTCGATGACGCCAAACGCGCCAGTCAAATCTTAGATATCACCCTCACCGCTCGAGGCAAAACCAACGGCAACCCGATCCCAATGTGTGGTGTGCCCTACCACGCCGCTGAAAATTACCTCGCCAAGTTAGTCAAACAGGGGCATTCCGTCGCGATCTGCGAGCAAATTGGCGACCCTGAAACCAGTAAAGGCCCGGTTGAACGTCAGGTTATGCGCGTGCTGACACCCGGCACGATTAGCGACGAAGCACTGCTTGATGCCCGACGCGATAATCTCCTGCTGGCGATTGCCCATCAGCATCAGACCTTCGGCATCGCCTCTCTGGATATGAGCAGCGGGCGGTTTCAGCTGCTCGAGTTAACCAGCGAGGAAGAACTGATCAGCGAACTTCAGCGACTAGATCCCGTTGAAATGTTGATCTCAGACGCGCTAGCCGACCACGACTTTTTGGCTAACCGTCCCAGCGTACGTCGCCGTAATAGCTGGGAGTTTGACTTCGACAGCGCCGAACGACAGCTAAATCAGCAATTTGGAACCGGCAGTTTAAGTGGTTTCGGTTGCGATCATCTCCCCATCGCGATCAGCGCGGCCGGCTGCCTGCTGCAGTACGCAAAAGATACCCAGCGCGGATCGCTGCCGCATATTCGCAGTATTAGTGCCGAAAACCGCGAAGATAGCGTGTCATTAGATGCTTCTAGCCGCAGAAATCTAGAGCTGGATACCAATCTATCGGGCAGCCATGAAAATACTCTGCTCGATGTGCTGGATAACACAGCGACAGCCATGGCCAGCAGACTGTTGCGACGCTGGCTTAATCGCCCCCTGCAAGATTTAGTCACTCTCAATGCTCGCCAACAGACCATCGCCGCACTGCAAACCGATTACCTCTATGAACCCCTGCGCGACCAACTAAAACAGGTGGGTGACATGGAGCGCATTCTTACTCGCGTCGCACTGCGTTCAGCTCGGCCGCGAGATCTCACGCGACTCCACCAGTCGCTTGCTGTGTTGCCAGAGATCCAGTCAGCGCTCGCCAATACGTCCCTCACTCACCTCGCCAATCTTGCTCAAGCGGCTCAACCACTGCCTGAATTGGTGGCGCTTTTGGCTAGCGCGATCAAGGAAAACCCACCAGTGGTCATTCGCGAGGGCGGCGTTATTGCCGATGGCTACGATGCTGAACTTGACGAGCTGCGCGCACTCAACACCAACGCCGGTGATTTTCTGTTGGCAATGGAAGAGCGCGAGAAAACACGGACAGGAATTGCCACATTAAAGGTCGGCTACAACAGAGTGCACGGCTACTACATTGAAATCTCTCGAGGCCAAAGTGACAATGCGCCAGTAGACTATATTCGCCGTCAGACCTTGAAAAATGCCGAGCGCTTCATCACCCCAGAATTAAAAACCTTTGAAGACAAAGCTCTCAGTGCAAAGAGCCGCTCACTCTCTCGGGAGAAATATCTCTACGACGAGCTGCTTGAGCGACTAAATGAAAGCCTCGATGCCATGCAAAACTGCGCCGCTGCTGTTGCCGAACTCGACGTGCTGGCAAACCTCGCCGAACGCGCCCACAGCCTCAACTTCTGCCGTCCAGAACTGCAAGAAAGCCCAGGGATCGATATACGTGGCGGACGCCATCCCGTGGTCGAAAAAGTGTCCGACAAACCCTTTGTCGCAAATGACATAGTCATGAACAATTCGCGCAAAATGCTCGTTATCACCGGCCCCAATATGGGCGGAAAATCAACCTACATGCGCCAAGCAGCGCTCATCGTTCTGCTCGCCCAAATCGGTAGCTTTGTCCCCGCCAGCAGCGCGCGCATCGGTATCGTCGACCGCATTTTTACCCGGATAGGCTCCTCCGATGATCTCGCCGGTGGCCGTTCCACCTTTATGGTAGAAATGACCGAAACCGCCAACATCCTTCACAACGCAACAGCCCGCAGCCTCGTCTTAATGGACGAAGTGGGCCGCGGCACCAGCACATTCGACGGGCTTTCACTCGCCTGGGCCTGCGCCTTTTATTTAGGCGAAAAACTAAAAGCGTTCACACTCTTTGCCACCCATTACTTCGAGCTAACATCGCTCCCCGAAAAAGTCGTTGGAGCCGTCAATGTTCACTTGGGCGCAACCGAGTACAACGAGAACATCGTTTTCTTACACAGTATCGAAGATGGGCCAGCCAGCAAAAGCTATGGTATTCAAGTGGCAAAGCTTGCCGGCATTCCAGAAGAAGTAATCCTCCTCGCTCGCCAAGAGTTAGCCAATCTCGAAGCCGGCAGTCTAGCCCTCGTCACGCCAAAAATAACCACAGCAGGCGTGCCAGCTCCACTGCAAAGTGAGCTGTTCGCACCAGCCAGCAATAAGAAATTAATAGAGCGTCTCGAACAGCTCAAACCAGACAACCTGTCGCCGAGAGACGCCCTCGACGCGCTGTATGAATTGAAAAAGCTACTCTAGATTTTTCAGTTATAAGATAGAGGGAAAAAACCTTAACAAGGCATTCACAGCGGGAGGCTTCCTGCTATAATGCCGCGCAAATCAGATAGGCCGCGCAAGCCGCCTAGGCACACAGACCAAAGAGAACACGCCATGACCTTTATCGTTGGAGACAACTGCATCAAGTGCAAATACACGGACTGTGTAGAAGTATGCCCTGTAGACTGTTTTTATGAAGGCCCGAATTTCCTCGTTATTCACCCGGATGAGTGTATCGACTGCGCCTTGTGCGAACCAGAATGCCCAGCTGGCGCGATCTATGCGGAAGATGAAATCCCCGCAGGCCAAGAAATTTATCTCGAGCTGAACGCCGAACTCGCTAACATTTGGCCAAATATCACCTCGCAAAAGGATCCCTCCCCGGACGCAGCAGAGTGGGACGGCGTACCCGATAAGTTGCAGTATTTAGAACGCTAAATAAGGGCCCCACTAATTTAGCCGCTGTATAGTAACGGCAAATCAGTTACAATTTTCCACCATGCACCCGTAGCTCAGCTGGATAGAGTAGTTGGCTTCGAACCAATTGGTCGGGGGTTCGAATCCCTCCGGGTGCACCAAATAAGATTGCAGAATCCAGCAAATAAAGGGGTTATAGCCGAAAAAGCCTTTAGCGATGTACACACAAATGTACACACACTAGAGGTTTTTTACGTTATGATGCAATTCAACGTCGGCACTTACACCATCTCAATGAAATATCTGTTTAAAAGAAGCAACAGAAATACCTACTACTATAGAAGGCGTGTTCCTGCCGATCTATCAGACCAGTATCCCAAGCCGTTTATAGAAATCTCACTAAAGCAAAGTGATAAGAGTGTTGCTGCCGCACTCTACCAAGAAAAACATCGACTTGTCGAAGAGCAATTCAAACGACTGCGCCAAGGACTGCCCAAAAATAATGTACTGTCTAACTATCAGGCTGCTGTTGCGCTGCTGGCTAAGCACGACCTTACAGAAGCCGATGCAAAAGCATCAACGCAAGGAGCAGAGGAAGCCAAGCAAGCCTTTTATGAATACGTCGACGACACTATTAGAGACAGATTATCTGAGCAAGACTACGCCGCCTATCGTTTCAACGAAGTGCCCTTCCCCTATCACTTACTTGATGACGCGCAACGAAGCGCATTGGCGATCGCACAAGGTGAGTTTAGGCTCACAGCATCAGCGTATCCAGCCGAGTACTTGCGAATAACAGGTAGGATCAATAATCGTAGAAACGTTAACGAAGCCAACAACGTGATGAACACCTTTATAGCACAGTGTGGCGACAGAGCCCCTGCCGACTATTCCCGTTCAGACATTAACAACTTCATTACCGCTAGCTTGAAGACCAAAAAATCAGCCACGGTGCAACGTCAGTTAAAATCGATTGCCGCAATGTTTAACTTCGTGTCGCTACAGCTCGACATCAAGGCAGATAAACAGCATTGCTTTGAAAAGTTCTTTATACCCGGTCTCGGCGATGATTTAGAAACGCGTGCGGATTTCACAGATGACCAGATACGGTTAATACGCAATATGCCACCCTCTAACACACTCGAAATAGATTGTATGATCCACCTAATGCTCGACACGGGCCTGCGCGTCAAAGAGTGCTGCGGTTTGTTGGTAAAGGATGTTGATTTGAAGGCTGAAACACCGCACTTGGTCCTGTATAAAAACAACATTCGCGGCCTAAAAAATAAGAACAGCCGGCGAATAGTTCCATTGGTCGGGGCATCTCTAACAGCTCTACTGAAACTTACTGAAGCAGAGTTAAGCACCTTCCTATTTCCCCGATATGTCATTGAGACCGAGAACGAAGTGAAAAATGGTAGCGCCTCTGCTGCGTGCAATAAACGACTAGAAGCACTGCTGGGCCAGTCCTGCCCAACCTCCCACTGCTTCAGACACACCATGCAAACAAGGCTCAGAAATGCCGAGTGCCCGAAGGACAAGCGCAATGAGATCAGCGGCTGGGCCAAAGATGTTAGCGACAAATATGGCTCGCCCTTAGACCTGAAACTTAAAGCCAAATACTTGTCAGCCACCTTGTGAAATTACGGCTCTACTGCTATCTCTCAGTCAGAGATTGTGCAGACTCTTTATCAAGACTCACTGAAGATTCACCAGCACCTTATTGACATTGAATATGACTGTCGTAGCAACGTAGTCAGCATCAGTAGGCGTAGCTAGACTAAAATGCTCAGACAAAAGAAAACCCTGCGTTAACAGGGCTTCTTCGTACAACCTTACAGTGCGTATTATCTCGGGGGAAGAATCACGCACACTAATTAAGACATCTGTCTGCTGGAAAGTTCATTTCTGTCTGACTATTTGTTTCTGCTATGCCCAGATCAGCAAGAGTGAGAGCCTCATTAGGTGCTATATACAACGTATTTACCCACTCACCAGCCTACCCAGTCTAACCCTACTTCATAGCACCCGCCAGAGCTCTCTATATTGCTTTGTAAGCCCTGTTATTGCTAGGTTTATGGTGTTGATAGGTATGCTGAGAATGGCTGTAGAACGGCCTGTATTGCGTTTTGAGAGGGTCTGTATTTGACCTTTTCTAAACACTAGTTTTACATCTTCGGTGGGGTCTGAAGCAACCGCTAAAGTACGCATAGCGGATTTAAAAAGGTTAAAGGTTCTAATAACATATCTTATTAGAGATGCTAACCTTTATTCCGTCAAATATAAGGCTAGTGGCAGTAATGCGAAGAAG
>LIDE01000078.1 GCA_001438605.1 SAR92 bacterium BACL16 MAG-120619-bin48
CAAGCCTGAAAGCAGAGTCATAGTCCATTCTGATCAAGGTAGTCAATACACGAGCTATGAGTGGCAGGAGTTCTTAGAAGAACATGGTCTTGCAGGCAGTATGAGCCGACGAGGAAATTGCCATGACAATGCAGTAGCTGAGAGCTTCTTCCAATTGCTGAAACGAGAGCGCATAAAGAAGCGGGTGTACTTAACGCGAGAAACAGCGAAGCGCGATATCTTCAATTATATAGAAATGTTCTACAATCCTGTTCGCAGGCACACAGCGAACAACCTATTGTCGCCTCAGGAGTTCGAGCGACGGTATAAAAATGAGGCTGAGAAGTGTCTACTGAACTAGTGGCGATTCAGATGCCGTCTTTAAACCACCATTTGGATTTGCACTCTTGTCGCCACACTTCAACACGGCAACGTGACAAAAATATTGTACGAAAGGCTTGTATGCAAGCATAAGCGTTAAATAAAATCTAAATCGGCAAAACGACTTTATTCGATAAGCAGAGTACAGTCTAGAATGTTTTTAATAAAATACCACAAAATTTTATAATCATCAGGGAAAAGCTAATTAATACAGAGGGTTACCGTTAGCTAATAGACGGCATCAATAAAATCCAATCTCGGCAATCTGGAGATCGGCGCTGTGATCTCGCCCATAGGCAACAATACCAATACTTCGAATCGAGCTTGCTCTGATGGCTTTACTAAGCCAGTTGCCGGACCGCACAAAATCACTCAGAGGGACTCTCACCGTTTGCCAGTCCGAGGTAGATGCAAAGCTCGCTTGATAGTACTGCCAAGGCAGTAAAGTTCCAGCGGTGCGCAGATGGAGGTAATACTGTTGGCCGTTACCGCGCACTTTGATGTAAACGCCAGCTGCCGAATCGACACTATTTTTTGCAATAACCCTGCGCAGCTGGATAAAACCGCCATTATTTTCCGTACTAACCTGCCCAGTCATATGAGCAAACGATTCACGGTCTTGACTGCCAAAGGTTACCCTTCCCTGCGAAATGCCGCCCATGACTTGATCGCTAAAATAGCTCCATCGCGTTTCCGGCTGTGATTCAAAGTTATCTTTCATAAGCTCCTCCGCAGTTGTACTGGAGGAAATCAAAAATACAGCTAGACCTATTTTGAGCATCCTCCTGCCTAGAATCATCATCTTTCACCGCCTTTTTGTGTGCTTAACACCCATGTAAATTTAACAAACGACAACGCGCTCTATTGGGAGCGCAGCTCGAATACTCATTAGTCCTTATACGTAGATGTCTATTTAAAAGATGAGCCTAGATCTAAGGGATATGGCTTTCCTACTGTTCAGCTCCACTCAATCGATGACATACTATGCACTTTAAGGTCCGCGCTATTAACAGCTCGACATAAATGCCGCGACTTTTGCGAATCCAACGAGTCAGGCTCTGCTATCATCGGCGCAAAACAACTTTAAGGTACAAGCTCATCGACGAAACGATCTTAAATCTGCTGGAAGCGGAAAAATACAATGCATGGAAAATCATCCCTGTGCTCGCTTTTTTAGAGGCCTGCCCGGGGCTTGGTATATTTGCCTCAGGTGTTATTTTATTATCGGTAGCCACTTTTCTTTATGCCGAGCAATTAGCAACCCTGTATCAAATTCTCCCTCTGGCTTTTATAGGGGCGTGCTTGGCAGATCATTTGGGGTTTTATGTGGGCCGCTGGTACGGTCCGAAATTGCATCACACCGCCTTTGCCAAAAAGAGAGCCAAGCTGCTGGCAAAGACTGAAAGCTTTATTCTTAATCATGGTGCTAGCGCAATTATCCTTGGCCGCCTGATGACAGCGATTAGAAGCATTGTGCCAATTTTGGTAGGAATAAGTGGTACCTCAAGACTGCGTTTCACGGTCTTCGATATAGTTGCTTGCACTATTTGGTCTGCAGGCTTGGGACTCTTGATAGTAGGGTTAGATAAATTTTACCCTGTATAAATCACTGCAAGCGGCATTAATCGAACTCTTGCAGAGCATTGCGAAACTAAATCACTCATGTGAATATAAAACACCCATTGATTGATGATTTTTCTCAACCGTCTCATATACAGGTAAAAAAAACAAAAGATCTAGTTGATAATTCGCTCCGCGCCACCTCTAGCCACTAAAATTTACTCGGCGTTGAGTATCCTCACTAGCATAAATTTTCTGGGAGACAATTGTGCGCTACACACTTTTTTCCACACCCATTTTGAGCCCACTATTGAGGGCCTTGTCGAAGGTCATCTTAAAAGTTATTCGATGGCAGGTTGTCGGGGCACTGCCTGAGAATCAAAAAAAATATGTCCTCATCGTGGCACCACATACGTCAAACTGGGACTTTGTATTATTTGTCCTGGCTGTATCCGTGTTGCGCCTGCAGCCTAGCGTCTTGATAAAAAGTACGCTCTTTGTCGGCCCTTTGGGTTGGTTTCTGCGCTATTGTGGAGCAATTCCGGTAAACCGTACCCAAGCAAGCGCACTCGTCAACTTCATTGCCGATATTTACGAAGATCGCGAAGAATTTGTACTAATCATTACTCCCGAGGGCACTCGCAGCGCCAACCCCAACTGGAAACGCGGGTTTCATCATGTTGCAACCGCAGCCAAGGTACCGATCCTCATTGTTTATGTAGACAGTGTTACAAGAACGATTGGGATAGACGGATTAATGGAACCCACTGATGATGTCGAAGCCGATCTCTGTCGAATCAAACGTTTTTTTGACACTAAAAGCGGTTTAAAGCCCAAAAATTACGCTTCTTAGGGATCCTGTGTTTTAGGCGCTTGAGATGTTGTAATCCCCCCACAAATCCGACACGGTTATTTGTAGAAAATTCTTCTAAAATCAAAGAAAGGTTATCGAAAGTTTGTCATTTTGGTGCTTTTAAAATCAATCTAAATACGAGAATGGGCGCTTAAGTAAGCGCTGCGTAATGACGTTTAATACCTTACTAGCCTATGCCGTCAGTCTTACCCCGTATCAGTTTTAGGGCTGCCAGAGCCCTGTGCTAGAAACTTTATGCTGGCGACAATCCCCACGCATTAATGTGTTTGGCATCAAATCAAGAGTAATTGGCATCAAAACATAAAGGTCTGTAAAGGATTTACGCTAACCTTGGTACTACAATAACTTTTCAATGGATGTTTCTCTGATGGGTAAAAACCCAAACGGCCCAAGGGGCTATCCCTTTATTGGCAGCCTCCCAAATCTCGCAAGCTCTAAACGGGTGGATTGGTTGCAGTCGATTAGCACTACCTATGGTGACGTGGTTGAATTTAAGCTCTTTAAAAAGAATTTTTATCTGGTAAACCATCCTGACTTAATAAAAGAGATATTGACGTGTGACATTGATAATTACACAAAAAAAACAATCAGCTTCAAATTCATCAAGGAAGTTCTTGGTGAAAGCACATTTACCGCCATGGGAGATGACTGGCGTCGCAAAAGGCTAACGATACAGCCCTCTTTCCGAAATGCTAGTATCTCTAACTTGGCCATAATCATGACAGATTGTATTGAGGAGTTTTTGACAGAATGGGAATCTGAATGCGATCGTGGAGACAGCGTAGAGTTAAGCACTGCAATGATGCATCTAACGCTGAAGGTAGTCGTTAAAGCCTTGTTCAGCAGCACACTTTCTGACACAGATTTTAGAGATATTACCAAAGTTTTTAAGCCTTTGCTCGAAGCTGTAAATACCCGCATCTCCTTTCCAGTAAAGATGCTATATCGTTTGCCACTGAATAAAAACAAAAAGTATCAAGGCTACATTGAAACGCTCGATGTTATAATTTATCGGATAATAGGGGATCGAAGATTAGCAACTAATAAACCTAAAGATTTACTTCAAATGTTAATGGACGCAACAAACGAAGAAACTGGCCTCCCATTGACTGACCGAGAGTTAAGAAATGAATTAATGACTATGTTTATTGCAGGTCACGAAACGACTGCTAATGCCATGTCTTGGTTATGGACCATTCTCTCTAACAAGTCGGATATCAGAGAAAAAATTGAACAAGAAGTAGATGAGGTGCTAGGGGATAGAACGCCTGATGCCAGAGACTTCGCAAATCTTCCATATTGCCTCAAAGTGTTTAAAGAGACCATGCGTCTATATCCGCCAGTACCAATTTTACCAAGACATATCAAAAGCGATACAACGTTAGGAGGCTACAAGATCAAAGGCGGTTCTGGCGTTCTGTTTAGTCCTCATTTACTCCATCGTCACCCTAACTTTTGGGACGCGCCTGAGATTTTTGATCCAAATCGATTCGGCAAAGAAGAAGAAAGAAAGCGACATACCTATGCATATCTGCCGTTTGGAGGTGGCGCAAGAGTCTGTATCGGCAATAACTTCGCACTAATGGAGGCTGTTTTTATCATTGCCATGACAACCCAACGATTCAGAGTGAACCTAGATTCAGATACAAATTTTGAACCTCTAGTAGGATTAACGACCAAGCCAAAATTTCCATTACATGCTTTATTGCAGCGGCGGCGGACCAGATATACCTAGCAAAATGGTTCCTTACCAAATGACTTCGAAGAATTTAACAACGTAGTTAGTATCAACAGTCGCTATTAAACTGAATTACGCAGACACAAAAACCTGCGTTAACAGGGCTTCTTCGATGGGACTTTACAGTGTGTATTTTCTTGGGGAGAGAATCATGCACTGAATACCCACTAGGTGGCTAGACACCTTTTAGTCGCACACAGCAGCGACTATACAGATTTTTTATGGGCAGCTTTTTTGAAATGGGCTTATGAAGTATCTGAGCAGATACAGTAACAATTACAATGACTCAGCAGGCTCCCCCGTGGCCTGTGGAATAGCCCCTGCCTTGGTC
>LIDE01000079.1 GCA_001438605.1 SAR92 bacterium BACL16 MAG-120619-bin48
GATCATGTTTAACAAGATACCATTAAAAATATTCTTGATCGGCGCCGCTGGCTTCAGCAGCGGAGCGATATATGCTCAGGAAGAAACAAAATCCGTGAATGCCATTGAGGAGGTCATAGTCACCGCAAGAAAAAAAGAAGAGTCGCTCTCAGAAATACCAATCGCAATTACAGCTATCAGTGCGGCAGACATCAAAGCGTCTAATTTCAAGAATATTGTCGATATTCAAAAAAATGCTCCAGGCCTGTTCTTGGAGACAATGAATGCCGAAAATGCACGGACTGTACTGATGCCTCGATTCCGAGGTGTTACCTTTGACGCGACGAGCCCATTGCAGAGAACCAGCTCAGTATTTGTTGATGGCTTAGTTGTAACGTCGGGTTTGCATAGCTTACCCATCACTCAGGTAGAGAGAATCGAGATCATAAAAGGTCCCCAGTCTGCAATGTTCGGTCGTAATACCTACTCTGGCGCTATCAATATCATTACCAGAAAGCCTGGAGACGAATTTAAAGGAGGCATTGAAATTGACTACGCCACCAAGAGTAAGTTATCCACGACGGGATACATTGAGGGACCCATTACTAAAACGCTTGGAGCAAGGGCCACCTTTAGCCATACCGACAAAGAGGGACACTACGACAACAATTTTGTAGCGGGCCAACGCCTTGGTGATGAAGAATCCATAGCGTTTGGTTTGCTGCTCGATTTCAATCCCACCGATAATTTGAACATTAGTTTAAGAGCCTCTCAATATGAGGATGATGATGGCCCGGGTGCTTACGCGGTGGTCGGTGGACTAGCGGATCACAACTACTGTGCTCAGCAGACCTCAAATATCACTGGCTGGACCTGTTTCACTGAGAATGGACTCGAATCGGTTTATCGAGGAACTGTAAGCGCTCCAGAGACTCTTGGCGCGTCGACTTCGGCATCACTATTTGATACTGCAACAGGTCACCTCAGAGATGACAGCGGAAATTGGTCGCGCTATGGCCCTATTGGTGATCACGATTTTGATGACCTCTCGCATAATGGGTTTGGCAAATTTGGCGATGGGGAGAGATTAGGAATAAGTATATCTTGGGATATTTCTGACTCCCTAAATTTAAGCGCAGCTTATGGGAAAAACGAAGACGACTACATCGCGTTCACTGACTTTGATGCGTCTCCAACCTTTGGTTTCCATACGTTAGGTGCCAGAGTTACTAAAGACGAGACCACCGAACTAAGGCTCTCGGGAACGACTGACCGCTTTGATTGGTCTGTTGGAGCAACTAAGGTCGATACCTCCTCGAAGGCCCACGGCGGATTCTTCGACCAACAGCAGTACTTCTCCTATTGGTTCGCAGATGTCTATAACCCAACAACTGCGTACAGTATGATCGAAGCAGAGACAACCGGTATTTATGGCTCAGTCGACTTCAGAGTAACAGATAAGTTAACTGTGATTGCTGAAGTGAGACGACAAGAGGATGAAATTAATGATCCGAAGGTTAATGCGGCGGCAGGAAAGGTTATTTCCCCCGGAATATTTAAAGCCACGCTACCGCGAGTTGTTGTGAAGTATCAAATGTCCGATAGCTCCATGGTTTACTTCAACTTCAGTGAGGGCACCCTACCGGGTGGATTTAATCCAGAGGTGGCTGACAAGCTCACAACCCCTGAGCAAATCTCTGCCTTTAACTCAGACACGCCTGGTATTAGTGCAACCTTCGGTGAAGAAACATTGAAAAATTTCGAACTGGGATGGAAGAAAAGCTCAGATGATGGGAGACTTGTCATGAATTTGGCTTACTTCCACATGGAAAGATCCGATCAAGTTTATTCGGGTTTTGGGGTAATACCCTCAGACGTGACCTGTGGAGGTGATACCGATGGAGACGGTGTCCCGAATACAGAGACATGTACGGTTAGTTTCAGCGGAAATGGAACCTCAAGTGATATAGATGGTTTCGAGGCTGAGCTAAGCTACCAAGTTAACGATAACTTAAATATTCAAGCGGGCTTAGGCTACACCAAGGCTGAGATTTCGGGCTTCCCCGAAGGCGGTGACTGTGGGGATTACAACGATGTCTTCGGCCCGGGCCTATCGTGCGCAGGTCAACAGGCGGCACGATATCCCGAGTGGATGGGGTCGTTAATTGCGACGTATAATTTCGACACTCCGCTCGGCGATGCCTATGTAAGAAGTGAGGTCTTTTTAACAGACTCTTACTACGATGAGGTCACTAACCTCACTAAACTCCCTAGTGCAACCGAAGTTAACCTTCGCGCGGGTATTAAGATGGATAACATAAGCCTAGAGGCTTACATATCTAACTTGACCGATGAAGATGCACCGACGGGCGGTAACAATATTGCCGATACCAGTAGCTTTGTGAGAACCAATGCGGGTAACTATAACTTTGCCGTTGAAAGCGTCCACATTCAACTCAGAGATCAACGACAGTTTGGGGTTCGAGTGAGCTACGATTTCTAGCATTGCAGAGGTTCGATAAAGAGCGTTATTGTGACCAGAGAAATAAAAGTAACTTCAATATTTGAAGTTACTTTTATTCTGATGCCAAGTGCCACACTGCGTAGAGTAAAGTGCTTCAGTAGTTCAAAGTTCGATTCACTTAAGAAAAGCTCAAAGAAGCATGGTGAATAAAGCTTGAAGACGATCTTTAGGGATCGCCATCGAACAGATAGAGGGGCAAAGTTGGCGACTATACCTTTTAAAATAATCCGAGGATCATGATGAATATACGGAAAAAATTTGCTTACATACTAGTCATAACTGCCTGTTTTGGGGGCGCATCATCAAGTCTTGCGCAGTCAATCGATCCCGCTACGGCGGACGGTTTTGTAAAAATAAATCGTAAAATCCAATGCTCTTTGGAGGACAACTATGAAGCGGTTTACCGCTGGTCCGGACGTGGCTATAGTCGAGTCCCTGGCGAACCTGACAAGCATTTATTCAATCTAGAGGGAATGAACGTAAGACAATGTGTCGCAGTCACCGATAAGTTGAGGGGCGTAGGTTTTAAAATGGTATCTCGAGAAATAATGCTCTATCTAGATCCCATAACCGGCGAACTAATGGACACCTGGACTAATCCCTGGACCGGCGACCAGAAAGCTACAATTCATGTTGCCAATGACCCAGTTAATAGCCGAGAGCCAACCTTTGGTAAGACTAAGCAAGGTAAAACCATCCCATTCGATTTAGTTGATATTAATGGGACCTACCTTTGGGCTATAGAGGTCCCTCTTTTTTATACTAATCCTCTCGCTGGCGACTATCAGAAATATGTGGGTGGCACCTATCATGCGACAGAGATTTTTGACTTTAATGGGTCAACTAAAGAATTACTCGACAGCCAACAGGACATAGCCTACCCCGCTGTTTCATGGGTAAGAATTGCTAAGTGGTTACCTTGGATGCAAATGGGCGATCGGACCGGCTTGCTTTATTTTAATGCGATAGGCAAAAAACTCGAAAGTTATGATCAACTGCCTAAGATCATAAAAGACACTATTGCTACGCGCTATCCCGCATACCGACATGCACCTCCGACCGATGATACACGACCCAATGAGACGTCCTGGACTTATATGAAAAAAATTATCGACAGCCGGACAGCCGAGCCTAAATAATATCCTAGCGCAAGCCTTAGGCCGAAAAATAACCACTGAAGTTCAGTGGGGCCCTCGCGGCAATCGCCTCTGGATACGTCAGCTTCTACGCAGCCCTTGGCTGTTTACGCGCACTGCTCTGGATCTTTTATTATGAGCTGACAGTCTCTCAACGTATCTTTGTATCAGAGAACGGCTACTTAGCCTTTGTTGCAGGGCTAGTAGTTGGAATTGTGGTGTTTTGTAGGATGTTTAGGGTGCAGAAGACTTTGGCAGTATAGCATTCTCAGACACATGTAGACGGTAATGGCCTAGCTGAAAATAAAGTGAACTAATTTCACAATATGACTGGCAGACGCATAAAAAATCAGTACAATAGCTGTTGAGCGCTTATCAATACATTTACGCTCTATTGCACCCATATAGAAAATCCTTTAGATTAACTCTTATTTCTTCTTTGAATCTTTAAAGTACTTTAAAGAGCTAATGCTCTTTAAAACTTTGTTTTACCACACTTGTACTTTAATAAATAAGTGAGCGTTAACAACTCCTTTACGCACAAAACATTAACTTTAAATCAACAACTTAAATGTTATTTAGGCCTGTAAAAACAAGCACTCTAAGATCAACAGTTACTTCTTAAAGTAGATCAATAGTAGTTGTTGGTGAATATGGTTATAAATAGCTACTAGAGCCTTTAAAGTCTCCATGTGAGCCAAAAGTCTATGTCCAATTTGAACCTCCATCTGGGGCCTCATCAAGAGTTAAATCCAGATGCGATAATGTACCGTGGTAAGCCATTAACTACTGTCTTAGGCATTCTCCGAAAGGCTCAAAAGAATGCATTAGTTTGCGTACTTTGCAATATTGCCAAATATAAATGTACAAAAATTCTCTTCAGTATGCGCAATGAAGCGAACGCTCCAGAGCAATACAATCCCTTTGGCCTTGGTAACAAGCCGCTTCTATATGCTATTGAAAAGTTAAGGAAGGAAAAGTTATTACGGGTTAAAAAAGGTATTCCCTACTATCGTAAAAATGAGGATGGTGAGTTCTTAGAGTCTCAAAAATCAACCTTAATAGCCTCTGAAGAACTTATAGATCTATGTGTCTCAAGTATCCCCAAGTTAGTTGAGCAGCCTAGAAGCTATGCTG
>LIDE01000080.1 GCA_001438605.1 SAR92 bacterium BACL16 MAG-120619-bin48
GGCCACCAAACGGTGGCCTGAAATGGGAGGAGAAGTACGATAAAACAGTGTTAAAAACTTGGTCGCAATCAATCTAAGGCTGCTCCACAGCGACCACGGTAAAAATCAATCAAAAACTGGCGACACTTCACTGACGGCGACGCAAGCGCCCAGACCACAGCCCATACCGATGCTGGTCCAAACGTCTGCGCCGTAAGCAAATATACCAATCGAAGCACCAAATAATGCTCCACAGGCGATGAGAACTAGGCTGAGAAGGCTTAATGTTTTCATGGGAGTATCCTCTCTATAACTCTTTCACAGTATTTGAATGTCTGTCACGTAAGCCCCTGTGATGAGCGCTGACGTGACACTTGTTGCGTTCAGGAAGTTCATTAAAAGCGTTTTACACATCTGATTCTCACGAACCGTTCGCAGTTTTACTGTTGGGCTGTTCTTAAATACTCAGGTAATGCAAAATACTGTGCGGCAAGACATCAAACTGTCATCACTATTTTCTATCCTGCACTCACCATGAGAGACCAGTAATTGCTATGACCATCAGAATTGGAATAAACGGGTTCGGCCGCATTGGTCGACTGGCGCTAAGAGCCGCGTGGCACTGGCCGCACTTTGATATTGTCCATGTCAACGAGATGGCCGGTGACGCGAAAAGCGCGGCGCACCTTCTCAAGTATGATTCGGTGCATGGCACATGGGAGGAGACAGCCACCGCCGCGGGTGAGCAGACGCGACAGACACTGCAGATCAACGATAAATCCATTCGCTATACCCAGAGTCAGACTATTGAAGGTGGCGATTGGTCCGACGTAGACGTGGTAATCGAGTGCACGGGTAAATTTAAGTCGCAGCAACTCCTGGCGCCGTTCTTTGCTCAAGGCGTTAAGAAAGTAGTGGTCTCTGCACCCATAAAAGACGGCACGTTAAATGTGGTGATGGGGGTCAATGACCATCTCTATTCAGGGCAGGACATAGTCACAGCGGCCTCGTGTACAACAAATTGTTTGGCGCCGGTGGTCGACGTGTTGCAACAATCGTTTGGCATCAAGCACGGCTCGATCACCACTATTCACGATATAACCAACACTCAAAGCATTCTCGACGAATACCACAGCGACCTTCGCCGTGCCCGCGCCAGCGGCTTGTCGTTAATTCCAACCAGCACGGGCTCGGCTACCGCTATTACAGAAATTTTTCCCGAGCTGAAAGGCCGCATCAATGGCTTAGCCGTGCGTGTGCCGCTGGCCAACGCCTCACTGACCGACTGCGTCTTTGAATTGGAACAGGAAGTCACGGCTGAACGCGTTAATCAGGCCTTAAAACTGGCCTCCGAGGGACGCCTTCAGGGTATTCTTGGGTACTCGGATATACCCTTGGTCTCTGTGGATTACACCAACGACAAACGCTCAGGGGTTGTTGATGGGCTCTCAACCATGGTGATAAACAACACACAGGTTAAGGTGCTCATCTGGTATGACAACGAAATCGGCTACGTCAACCGATTGATGGAACTGGCAGCAAAAGTCGCTGCCGGTCTTTAAGTAATCGATAAGCGACCTACCACATTATGACGACCCTGCGGGCATCGCCCATTCAGCAATACAGCTTGATTACCCTGAGCTACTGGGCTTTTACGCTCACCGACGGTGCGCTGCGAATGTTGGTGGTGCTGTTCTTTCACAGCCTCGGCTTCAGCCCGCTTGAGATTGCGGGGCTTTTTTTACTCTACGAATTTTTTGGCGTTGTCACCAATTTGATCGGCGGCTGGCTGGCGGCTGCCATCGGCTTGAATATCACGCTGCAAGTGGGATTGGGCCTGCAGGTTGCTGCTCTGGCCATGCTTGCCATCGATTCTTCGCTGCTTACCGTGTCCTACGTGATGCTGAGTCAGGCGCTGTCGGGAATTGCTAAAGATCTTAACAAAATGAGCGCCAAAACCAGTATCAAGGCGCTGGTCCCTGATGCGGAACAAAACCGTCTCTATCGCTGGATTGCCCTACTAACGGGCTCTAAAAACGCACTTAAAGGATTGGGGTTTTTCCTCGGCGGCTGGTTGCTGGCGGCAACAAGCTTCCAAACGGCAGTCATGGCGATGGCCTCTATGCTGGCTTCAGTTCTGTTACTCAACCTCGTTTTTCTGCAAAAGAGTCCTGCGGCTATCAAATGGGGAAATCCTCTCAAACAGCTTTTCTCCAGCAGCGATGCTGTCAATCGACTGAGTGCCGCGCGCTTCTGCCTGTTTGCCTCGCGGGATATCTGGTTTGTTGTTGCACTGCCGGTCTTTCTGCAAGAAGAGCTCGGCTGGACATACCTTCAAGTGGGCACATTACTCGCCACGTGGGTTATGGTTTACGGCGCTATCCAAACCCTCACGCCCAAGATTACTGGCTGGGTGCATCAACTTGCCGGTCAAGCCGGCAGTACCAATCCATCGGGTAAGGCGGCCTTTGTTGGCTCTGGGGTGCTCTGTTTGTTGCCCGCTCTCATAGTGATTGCCCTTTATCTGGGGCTGGATGCCACTCAGACGATCGTTGCGGGGCTTTTTATCTTTGGTGTGGTGTTTGCGGTCAACTCATCCGTGCACTCTTACCTTATTGTCGCCTACGCCCGCGCGGAGGGTGCCAGCTTGGATATCGGTTTTTATTATATGGCCAATGCCGGTGGGCGCTTGGTCGCGACACTGTTATCTGGGCTGATTTACCAAGTGTACGGCCTCACAGCCTGTTTGCTGGGGTCATCACTGTTTCTCGTCGGAACGGTACTGATCTCAGCGCGCCTGCCTCGAGAGAGACAGTGACTTTTACTGATTGCGCGGGTCTGTTACCGTAAGCTTTTTTAATAAGAACAGAATGAGAACACTATGACTGAGCAGACAACACCACAAATGGACCCCAACAGCCTCTTCCGGGAAGAGATTTTCACCGACCAGCAGCTGGGCACTATTCGCAAGCTCACACCGGTCACTGCGGATGGCAGCGATGACCCATCACGGCCCATTGCATTTTTTGGTTCGGCTCAGGTGATGACGCAAATGGGCGCGATTCCACTTAACTTTCAACTAGACGGTGCGACCCTTGGCGAGGCGGCCAGTGATTTCGCTGGTAAGGCACAGCTGGCGGTAGAGGAAACAAGCAAAGAGTTGGAGCGTATGCGTCGCGAACAGGCGTCACAGATTGTTATCCCTGGCCAAGGTGGCGGGCAACCGGGACCGCGGGGCGGGGCGAGAGGCGGTATTATTACTTAAAGTATGCTTACGATTTGAGTAGCAGCGATCCCTGAATAGGGTGGAAGTTGGCGGTGGCATTGATTAAAGACGTCGCCGTCAGCGCTGCGACACCATAAACAGCGGTATCAATACCGTGACCCGTCTTAACCCGATCGATTAACAGATCGAAGTCGCCATCCCCTGACAGCAGCACAATTTTATCGACTCGATTATCCGGATTGGCGGCACAATCCATCACATCAATCGCGATACCCACATCCCAATCGCCCTTGGCGGACCCGTCGCTGCGCTGAATAAAGGGTTTTAACTTAACCGTCAAACCTATGTCTCGCAGCACCTGCTGAAAGCCGCGCTGACCCGCATCATTGCGCTCGATGGCATAGGCATTGGCGACAACAATCTCACCCTCATCGCTCAGCTGGCGCCAGAGTTCTCGGTAGTTAAAGTGGCAGGAAAACTGTTCGCGCACGGTGTAATAAATATTTTGTACGTCTACAAACAAGGCGATTCTTGTCACTGCGTTACTTTCCCTCTGTATTTCATCCAAGTTTTTTAACCTCCAAGGTCCGTGCCCAAAAAGGCACTAGCTCCAGGTGCAATAAAGCGCGCCACACTCACTATAGTGTTGCCGCTCCAGCAGCGACGCGTGATCTTTAAGCAGGGACTGCCCACAGCCAGCGACAGTGCGTCTGCAATAGCTGGCTCACAGGTCACCGCCTGCACCTGATGATCTACCTTTGTCGCCGGGCATACCCAGCGCAAATACGCCTGCGGTGTGACTTTGGCAAAACGCTGTTTGATATACGCTGGCGCGGCCTGCGACTTGACCAAACATTCCTCCCATTGCAGCGGGACGCCCCTGCGAAGATGAACAACAACCGATTGATAAACCGCGTCGCCCTCTGCAACGCCAAGTATTGAGGCCATGCCCGCGTTTGCAACAACTGTCCGCAAGCTAATTACACGGTTGCTGTAATCAGGATCGCTGTAGCTGAACTGCGTCTCCATCGATGGCATCTGCAGCGCAAAACTGATCTCAGGTGGCGGGGCGACAAAGGTGCCCAGCCCAACCGAGCGCTCAAGTAGGCCCTCATCCGCAAGTTCCTGAACAGCGCGGCGGGCGGTCATTCGGCTGACCTGAAAGTCCTCCGCCAACTGGTGTTCCGAGGGGATTTGCTGGCCCACCTTCCACTGACCAGTGTCAATCTCGCGCTTAATGTATGCCTTGATTTGGGCATATCTGGGCAATGCGTAGGTGATATGCTGCATAGCTACCTCATATATGTATATTAACTATACCTGTATATACACTTATATTTTAGACACCTTCAGTCTCTCATACTTATATTTCTGTTCTTTCTCAGAGATAACTCCAGAAGAGGGTAACCCGTTTTTAATATAATA
>LIDE01000081.1 GCA_001438605.1 SAR92 bacterium BACL16 MAG-120619-bin48
CAACTGTTCAATCAAGCCCTCTGGCACGAGAACCGGTGAACCTGCACAGGTAACAAAATGGCTAACGCCGCGGGTCGAACGAACAGTAGTTGCAGAGACAGTGATTTGGCTGAAATTGACGAAGAGGTAGCCGGGAAAGAGCGCTTCACGCTTAACGACCCGCGCTCCTTTGACGATTTTTTCGACGCGAATCACTGGGCAGAAAGACTCAACGCCTTGGCGCTCGAGGTTTTCGACCGCTCGTTGCTCTTGCCGTGATTTTGTCTGGAGTAAAAACCAGCTCGTCATATCCAACATCCTGCGAGATTCGCTCTGCCCGGAATTATAACTAATTGAGAAGAGAAAGAAGCGCTTTCTCATGTTTCGCGAGTAGCACACTATCCCCGCGGGTCTCTAAGTTGAGTCTCACCACAGGCTCAGTGTTGCTCATCCTCAAATTAAACCGCCATTGTGGGAATTCCATGGAGATTCCATCGGTCTCGTCGATCACCAAGGCATCCGCCTGATAATGCTCACGGACCCGCTTTATGGCAGCTGCCGGATCAGCAATTGTGCGGTTTAGCTCGCCGGGCGATGGATACGCCATCACCATATCGTTGACCAAAGCAGACAGGGGCTTACCGCTGCGGGTAATCAGTTCCATCACCAACAGCCACGGAATCATGCCGCTGTCGCAGTAAAAGAAATCGCGAAAATAGTGGTGCGCACTCATCTCTCCGCCATACACCGCATCTTCCGCACGCATGCGCTCTTTAATAAATGCGTGACCCGTTTTCGACTGAATGGCTTGGCCGCCACCGCGTGTCACCACGTCAATGGTGTTCCATGTCAGCCGTGGGTCGTGGACAATTTTCGCGCCAGGGTTTTTCAATAAAAACGCTTCAGCCAAAAGACCGACAATATAATAGCCTTCAATAAACTGGCCTTTCTCATCGACAAGGAAACAGCGGTCAAAATCGCCGTCCCAGGCAATACCCATATCCGCACCATGCGCCAGCACCGCATCAATTGTTGGCGCCCGATTTTCATGCAGAATTGGGTTGGGAATTCCGTTGGGGAAGGTGCCGTCGGGTTCGTTGAAAATTTTGATAATCTCAATCGGCAGTTTTAGGTCCGCAAAACGCTTTTCAATGGCGTCAACCACATGGCCGGCGGCGCCATTCCCTGCATTCATGACCAGCTTGATTGGCCGAATAGCCTCATTGTCGATGTAGCCAAGAAGATGATCGAGGTACTCGTTCAAGACCGAGCGTTTCTCGTAGCCGCCACGAGCGGCAGCATCGACGGGCGCAAATTGATTGGCTTCAGCAAGGCGTTTTATGTCGAGCAGGCCCGTGTCCGAGCTAATCGGCCGCGACCCTTCACGAATAGGCTTCATACCATTGTAATCAATCGGGTTATGGCTTGCCGTCACCTCGATGCCACCATCGACCTTCAGGTGCGATGTGGCAAAATAGACTTCCTCGGTGCCCACCATACCAATATCGATGACATTGGCACCGGCATCGCGAATACCCTCGCTAAGTGCAGCCTTTAAAGCTTCACTGGTGAGACGAATATCACCGCCCAAAACAATCGTTTGCGGCTTGAGAAACTCCGCATAGGCTCGCCCGATGCGATAGGCTATATCTTCATTTAACTCAGTCCCCAATTGACCACGAATATCATAGGCCTTGAAGCAGCGCAACTCTGTCATTATCACTCTCTTATTATCCTGACAAACACCTCGTTTTCACGAAGGCAGTCAGTGATTGTATTGGTAAAATACTCTGTTCTTGGTGACGCCTTTGCGGCGCACCTTAGAAACGAATTATTCTAAACAGTATAGATTAAATAATTAATAACACTAGAAAGGCCAGACGATTGGCACTAAAAAAACTACGGTAGCACCCACCAGAAGACTCAACAGTATACCCACACGAAAATAGTCCCCAAATTGATAGCCGCCCGGTCCCTGAACCATAAGGTTAGTCTGATAACCAAAAGGCGTCAAAAAACTTGCTGATGCGGCAAACATAATTGTCATCACAAAGGGCAGCAGACTGGCATCCAGTTCGAGGCTCAGGGACTGCGCCAACGGAAACATAAGCACTGCGGCGGCATTATTGGTAATGAGCTCGGTAACGATCACCGTCACCACATAGAGCAAGAGTAAATTAATGTACGGATTGCCGTCGGCCAGTGACATGATGCCCTGTGCGGCAAGGCCAGCCAGCCCGGTTTTTTGCAGGGCAAACCCTAGCGCAAGCGAGGCACCAATCGCCAATAACAGGCGCATGTCGACACTGCGCTGGGCAAACTCTAGTGAAATGCACTTGGTTGCACCCAGCGCAATCACCAGCAGAAGAGAGGCGGCGATCAAAGACAGGCTGCCCGTGACGACTAAAACAATAAACAGTCCCAATAAGCCTAGTGCGACCGGCGCCTTGCTTAGGTTAGGAATGGTTGCATCGTCAATTCGGCTGAGTAATAAGAAGTCGCGATTATAGCGGTGACGGCGCACAAAGCCTCTTGCCGCTTCCAGTAAAAGCGTGTCCCCCGAGCGAACAACAATGCTGCCAACCTTTTGGCTGATACGCTGACCATTTCGAGAAACCGATAAAATAACACCGCCAAATAGGGTTCGAAATGTCGACTCTTTGACCGTTTTGCCAACCAAGTTAGATGTCGGTGAAACCACTGCTTCTATTAGGGCACGCGAGCTGTAAGGCACATCTAATTTCAGGATCTCGCCTTCCGCCGGCACTAAGCCTCTAAACTGTCGCAGCTCACTAACGGCCTCCGGCTGTCCAACAAAGACTAAAATATCGTTGTCTTTCAAAATTTCTTCCGGTCCAACCGCAGGAATAACGTGCCCTTTCGATTGCAGCTCCGACAAAAAGCTGTGTTGCAAGTGACGCAGTCCTGCGTCAGCAATCGTCATACCTGACAAAGCGCCGCCCTCTTCCACGCGCATACTCACCGCATACTCTCTAGAATCGGGGGTAGACTCACTGATCCCCTGCCGCGCCGGCAGCAAACGATGACCCAGCACAACAAAATAGAGCACACCGATAACCACCAGTGGCAGACCCACTAGCGCGGGTGTAAACAGACTCAGCTCGTCAGCCTCGGGCGTTCCCTGTAACATACCTACGACCAATAAATTTGTGCTGGTACCAATCAAGGTGCAGGTGCCACCCAAGATAGATGCATAACTGAGGGGAATCAGCAGTTTGGACGCGGTAATATTGTGGCGGCGACACCAGTCTTGAATCAGCGGGATAAAAATTGCAACCACAGGCGTGTTGCTTATCACTGAACTGATCAGGGCTACAGGCCACATTATTCGCGGAATTGCTCGACTGACCGGCTTGCGTTGACCCAGCCATCGCATAATCCACCAGTGCAGCGCACCGCTTTCCTTAATGGCGGCTGACACGACATAAAAACAGGCAATAATAAACAAGGCGGGATTGGCAAAGCCCTGAAAGGCCTCGTTGGGCGTCAGCACACCCGACACCAGCAGCGCGGTCATGCAAAGCACGAGCGCGAAATCGACAGCCAGACGGCCACTAACCGCAACCACCAAAAAGCTAACAAGTATTAAAATGGTTATCGTTGCATCAACTGTCATACGAGCACTGCACCCATCTCTGTCACATAGAGAAGCAAAAAAAATCCAGCCGCCCCGATGGGCGGCTGGATTATTCTACATCAGTACTCCGTTGACTAAAGCATAATTCTCGATTGATTTTTCTCGATGGTCTTAGCTCCAATGCCCTTCACCAGCGTCAATGAATCAATCGTGGTAAAGGCGCCATGGGCATCACGATACGCCACAATCGCATTGGCGGTTTTTGTGCCCACGCCCCTTGAGCACCGCCGCAATTTCCTCTGCAGAAGCCTTGTTGACATTCACCCTCTGCTCTACACGCTCAACAGCCACAGGACTGGCATTGCTTGAAGGCGCTGCAAGCGCATTGATTGAGCCGCCGAGGGCGATGAGAGAAGCACTGACTAATAGGATTTTTTTACTTGCGTTTAACATGGTTTAACTCCTTGTAAGTTTTAATGTTGTGGCCATAACCTTCAACAATCGTCCCTGTTGCAATTTTTAACCCCAGCTCGACAGAACGCTGAGCTTAAAAACAGGTTATGACGGGGGGATTGTGGTCTTATTCATTTAAATGTCGAAAAACTGGCTCACAAAATTATTAATTTCGAGGCCTCCAATTGACAAAATCTTCGGCGGTTACTATAGTTCGCGCCCGCTGTGTGAGGTGCTGCCATATAAGGCATGAAAGACGTCACATGGGGACATGCAAGTTGTTATGCCCAGATGGCGAAATTGGTAGACGCGCTAGCTTCAGGTGCTAGTACTCGAAAGGGTGTGGAGGTTCAAGTCCTCTTCTGGGCACCACGTTAACAAGAATCACAAGCTGTACCACCGTTCACATCTATCCCCACCCTGCCTATAGTTCCAAAAGCGGTCAAGTCTCTAATTTCTATCAAACTTTATACCCTCGGGGGAATCTCACCTTCCGAGTCGCAGATTGTGTGCGACTAAAAGGTGTCTAGCAGACTAGTGGCGATTCA
>LIDE01000082.1 GCA_001438605.1 SAR92 bacterium BACL16 MAG-120619-bin48
ATGGGTGAAGTCGTTTGCATTGCCTTTAGGTGGAGGATCTCGAGTCAAAAAAATACCCGCAGTACGCGGGCATTTAGGGCTTTATCACTCTTCGCCGCTTACTGGGGCTTATACATATTAGCGAGGGATTCGAGCTGGCCCGTCAAGTACTCTTTGGTGCCGTCGATTTTTTCTAGCATGGAGTCCATAGCGGCAAACTGGGTCAAATAGCGCTGATAGACGTTTTCCATACGCGCCTCTAATGCCAATAACTCGTCGGCAAAATCTTCTCGGTAGTCTTCAGCATTATTTTTTCGGGTCGCGACAATACCGGTACTATTGGTTAGATTGGTGATCACCGTAGCGACGTCCTGCGCTAGTCCCTTGCTGGCTGCGGAGTAGAGATTCTGATTGCTGGTATTAGCTGACAACATGGCGACCACGTCCTCGTAATGATCCAGTGCTGCTGCATCGAAGCGGTCGCTATTGAATGTCAGGCTGCCTGTTTTATCAACACTCACGCCAATATCTCTCATGGCGGAGACAACACCGCTCTTGGTCGATGAATCTCCCATAATTTTGTCAAATACTTGCTGCTTGATGTAACGCACTGCGCTCTGCTCTCTGGCGAGGGCGCCGCTGTACTCGAGATCTTCGTTAGGGACTGAGCTGGTTAAGTCAGTGAGCAACTTATTGAATTCGTTGTAGGCGGCAACGGCTGCCTGCACATTTGTTTTCATAACAGACTTGTCACTACTCACATTTAGACGTACCGCGGTATCTGTGGTCGCTGTCAAGGCGAGGGTGGCGCCGCCAATTGCGTCGGATATTTCGTTGCTGCTGCGGGTAATCGATAGCCCATTGACAGACAAGATGGCATCTTGGGCTGTCTGCAGAGTGTTACCGACGTCGCCAAAGCCTATATCGGGGCTAGAGGAGAGAGAGAATACACTCTGGCTGCCGGTAGCACCGGTTATCATTATCCGGTAATTAGAACCCTGAATACCGGTATCAACCAATCTAGCGGTGACACCTGTGCCAGCGGCATTAATTGCGCTAACGACGCCTGCTGGAGTGGGGTCTGTGACGGCAATGGTTGTGGTGGTCGGGGCATTCACCGCGGTCACGCCAGTCTGTGTTGAGGTCACTGTGTGAGTGCCGCCTGAACCGGTAACGGTGGGTGCGGTTGTGACGGCACCCGTGGTTTTGTAGACAAATTCAAAGCCGTCGCCATTGACATTGCTGGCGACCGTGAAAAGAAGGTCGTCATAGCCTGCGCCATTTTGAATGGCGGCTACTTGACCGGCTATCGATGTGTAGGTCGCGCTGGCGATGCTGACGGTATTTTTACCGTCACCAACAACAAGTGTCGTGGTGGCAGCGGCTGTGGCGCTCACATTGTATTTTGCGGCAACACCAGAAATCGCTGCGGTGGCGCTAATGCCTGCAGTAATAGGCCCTTGCGCACTTGCAATGACACCTGTACCGGCGCTCTTTTGGGTATATGTCACGCCGCTGTTGCCATTGCCAGCGACATTGAATGCAAAGGGCCCTGATGCGGCCGCTTTGGCCTGCAACGCAGCTGCATAGCCTGCAAGGGTTTCAGCGCCGGTGGCGGTGTTACCTGCGGCATTGATCTCGGCCTGGGTGACTGTAATAGTGTTGCCGCTGCCGTCGGTGATGGTGATCGGGCCGCTGGCGATGGCTGTCCGCAGATCGGCTTGTGAGAGGGCCTCTGTATAGGTGCCTGCTCGCGTAGCGCCAACAGACAGCGAGATATCAAATGGCGACGCGTTAAGCACTGTGGTCTTTGAGCTAAATTGGTCAGAAATTGTGCGCTGCCCTTGGGCAAGCTGACTGACAGTTAGATCATAGGAGCCGGCGGCGGCATTGCCAGAGAGAGCGGAGAAGCTGACTTTGTTAATATCAGAGGTAGTTCCAGAGCTGACAGACAGTTCATCGGCATCGTTGAGTTGTTCAAACGCTGTCTTCACCACGCCAAGCTGATAGGCGATCAGGGCATAGCCGGACACGGAGGCTTCGCTTGCGGTGATCTTTTCTTGAATTGCTTCTTGTTGTGGCACCTTGGTGACATCGGTGAGGTTTTTTGCCAGCGCAACAACGTCGATGCCAGAGCCCGCACCCAGGGTTGTTAAAATCTGGGTTGATATGCTGGAGCTTGAACTAGTGGTGGTTTCAGCCATCTCGGGTCTCTAAATCGGGGGATTGGTATCTATCCCTAACAAGTTGGGCGGCGCTTATCTTATGTAATCAAACAAACTCAGCTGCGAAATTTTGGCAAAACTACTCTGCCCTGCTTCGAGCGACATCATCTCCGACGTGAGCTGCGTAATGGCGCTGGCGTAATCCAGATCTTCTGCATTTGACAGCAGTTGCTGATAGCGCGCTTTGACGTCGTTTAACGCATCGGTCTGGAAGTCTGCCATGGCCATGCGACTACCGACATCGGCAATGGCAATGGCGGTGTTCTGGGTCAATTGACTAATTTCACCCAAGCTGCTCTGCATCTGTGCGGTGTTGTTGTTATCGAGGGCCGCAGAAAAGTCATCGAGCACTGAAAAGAAGCCGACGCGTTCAGAGGTGCCGCCTGCAGTTTCACGGACAATACTGGAATACACTTCGCTGCCTGGGCGATTGAGCTGCATCTGGCGCTGATCAGAGATGTCGACCATGATGCGATTGCTGTCGCCCTGATAGACGAGTGTGCCCTGAGCATTTTCAGCGAAGGGCTTTGTCCGGGCCATTGAGCCGGCAAAAACATAATTTCCAGAAACGTCTTGGGTGTTTGCCAGCGATAGCAGTTCATTGCGCAGCGCTTTGACTTCGGTGGCGATAATTTTGCGGTCAGAGGTGCTGAGTGTGTCGTTAGTGGCCTGAACGGCTAGCTCGCGAACGCGCTGCATAATATTTTCAGTCGTCATAAGTGCCGATTCTTCGGCCTTTAAGCGACTGGTTAGGGCTCCGAGGTTGCTGGCGTAGCTGTCTTGTCGGTTCAGCGCGGT
The DNA here is from genome assembly GCA_001438605.1 of SAR92 bacterium BACL16 MAG-120619-bin48. Taxonomy (GTDB): domain Bacteria; phylum Pseudomonadota; class Gammaproteobacteria; order Pseudomonadales; family Porticoccaceae; genus HTCC2207. The sequence goes on from LIDE01000082.1 coordinate 3,003, forward strand.
GCTGAGCCGTTGAATCAAACCAGCCTGATCGGGGTTGTCGCTGGGACGAATTATTTGTTTCCCAGTGGCAAGCTGCGTTTGCATGTTCGCTACTTTCGACTGTTGCGCTGACATTTGTGCCATGGCGCGTTCAAAAATTTGACTGGTCGAAACTTTCATCTGCCGCTTCCTTAACGAATACTTAATATCGAATCAAATAGTTTTGAGGCTACTTGAATAATCTGTGCCGATGCCTGATACGCCTGCTGAAAGCGGATTAACTGGGCGGCCTCTTCGTCGAGACTGACGCCAGATATCTGATCTTTGGCCTCGACGGCTTGATCGTAGACTACCTGCAGGGCATCTCTGGAGATGGTTGCCAGCGCCGCTTTGCTGCCGACAACACTGACTAGGCCTATGTAGGCTTCACTCAGGGTGCGACTGCCATCGATCAATTCTTTGTCTTGCAGGGCAACGATTTTTAGCATGTTGCTGTTGTCGCCAATGCCGTCACTATTACTATCGACAGCAAACACATCGCCTGCAATGGGATTGCCATCAAACGCAATAACAAAGCCTTTGTGTTTTATCTCATCACCGGCGCTGTAGCTGCGCGTGGCGACCACGGTTCCAGTGGCGTCATCAACAATGCTGTACTGATTCGCGCTGGAAAACTGGATAGTGAAAGGCTGTTCAAGGCTCTGCTTGGCGGCCTCGTTGTTGGGTGCGCCAAACCCTGCGGCGACGCCAGCACTGCCAGTACCGGTTACAAATACCGCAAGCTCTTCAGTGACAGGACCGTTGACATAAATGCCCGTGCGCAGACCCAGCGTGGCTAAGTCAGCCGGAACGCCTGCGGCGCCAAAGGTTAACCGAATTTCACCGGCTGCCTCTAACTGTAGTTGCCCGACATAGGTTTTATTAATCTGACCCAAGGCGTTTTTGACGGCGCTGCCATTGGGATTGGATAGGGTAATATTTTCGCCTTCATAGCCGGCGGCGTTGGTAATCTGCAGCTTGCCGTCGTAGGTCACCTTGGCGACGACATTACTCTGGGCGGTCTTGGCGTTGATGGCCTCTGCGAGCGCGGCGGTGGATGTGAGCAAAGCGCCATTACCAATCAGCACACCATTAATTTTAACTTGCTGGGTGAAATCAATATTTTCTGCATCGACTTCAATAATGGTTTGCGCGCTGGCGGTAACATTGGTGTTTGC
>LIDE01000083.1 GCA_001438605.1 SAR92 bacterium BACL16 MAG-120619-bin48
GAAACCCACTATAATAAAAGTGACTTATCATGAAATTTTTATTGGCTCTAGTTTTTGTTTATTCCATGTGTATTACGCCACTGTTTGCCAATTCAAATCGCGCACCCTTTATCCCTTCTTCGTCTGTGGCTGAGACACTTGAACAGCATCAACGCTTACCTAACCCTGCCGATGAAGTGTGGTGGGTTCCTCAGGGCAAAGATATGATGTGGAATAACAAAAACATCCATCAACTTTTTCCCACTGTGAATGTTTACCGTAATGGCCCTGTTCAGCCGCTGGCTTACAAACTCAACAATGAAATTGATAACTTCAAGGTAACAACTCCCCAAGGAAAATTGGCTTTTGTTGATTTTTTAGAGAGTGATCTATCAAGTAATATGGCCGTCGTTATTTTGCACAAAGGCGATATCGTGTTTGAGCACTATGCCCGTATGCAAGAGTATGAAAAGCCAATTTGGTGGTCAGTGACTAAGGTTTTTGCTTCAACCCTCATTGCTATTTTGGAAGACAGAGGACAAATCGATACCAATAAGCCGGTAGATTTTTATTTACCTGAACTGCAAGGATCAGATTTTAAGGGGGTGACTGTTCGTAACGTCTTGGATATGGCCTCTGGTATTGATTGCTCAGATGGTAACTATGCACGAGGTACTTGTTATTATGAGTATGAAGCCTCATTAAATGATGCTGTGCGAAGTAATAATACGGCTAGTACACCTTATGAAGCCCTAGCGAATATGAAGCCCGGTCGCTGGGCCGATCAAGGCGTCGGCTTTGATTATAGCGGCGCTAATACCTTTGTATTGTCGTGGATAGTTGAACGACTTATGGCAATGCCTTTTCAGGATGCTGTGACTAAAGAGCTTTGGCACAAAATGGGGGCAGAGGGTGACGCCTCTATATTTGCAGCTCGCTATGGCATCGCTTTAAGCTCAGGTGGTTTTCTGGCAAAAGCCCGTGACATGGCTCGCTTTGGATTATTGTTTACACCGAGCTACAAAAAAGTCAGTTCCGAAAAAGTTATTTCAGATCGCTATCTCGACATGATCATTAATAAGGGCAGGCCTGAGCTGTTAGCCAACGCTCGCTCTGCCGATGGAGACTCAGCTGACCCAGAAATAAAACATAATTCTTATCAATGGGACGTGGTTTATAACAATAATGATATTTATAAGGGCGGTTGGGCAGGGCAGGGTTTATTGATTAATCATGAAAGGGATTTAGTCGCTGTTTATTTGGGGTATATCAAGGAGGATGGCAGCGAGCTAGCGGTGTTACCTCGGCTTAGAGAGCTTCTTAAAACGATTTATCCAGAATAAAATGTATGTTCACCTGCTAATACGCATTGAATTGTCGCAGGTAGCAATATATAAAATAATCGATATTTTTCTTTATTAATATGTACCCTTCTTATTAGGTTTTTTTATGCGTCTTATCACTCTATTATTTTTAAGCTATCTTTGTGTTGCCTGTCAGTCAGCGAGAAGAAAATAGCTGATCCCGACCAAGCTTATATAATGAGTGAGGTGGTTAGATATTTGGATAGTGAGTCATCAGGGGTAGAGAGCTTCTCTAGGATGCCCCAATCTTGGAAAGACCTATGCATGTCAATTCAGAATGGTGCGACAGTCAGTAAAAACTCTGAGATGGTCATTGAATCAGTCGGAGCATGGCATCAATTGCTAAGACAATTAGCATTAGATTTAAGTATCGCAATTGGAGAATCTGTTGAAATAAGTCTGACTAGAGAAAATATCAAGGATCCTGAATCTTTACTCACACAAGAAGCAACTCAACTCATAACCTCTGGTTCATTAGATACTGAATTGACTATTCCAAATGCAGCATCCAAGTTAAAAGTTACAGCTGACGTTGCCCGAAAAGTAGTTTTTGTTTCTATGAAAGTTGATGCTCCCAAGGATACTAAACGAGCAACTGCATCCATTAATTGGTTACTAAGACAATTGAGAAATAAAGATGTTGGTAATCTATCCATCAGAGCATATTGGCCTAGAAAGATGGGTACTACAATTGAATCCATAGAGGCATTGCGAGAGGATCCATCAATTCTTGTGCCAGAAGGAAGTAATGTTATCCCAACATCTTTAGAGGTGTGCAGAGTAATTGATCTAGGAGCCAGATTTAAGGGTGCAAGAACTTTTGTTGAGGATGTTTCAGCTGTAATTCCATCCTTTTACAAAGATGCTGGTCAGGAATTGAGCAACTGGATGCCTAAAGCGCCATCGTTAAAGACTGAAAAGCTTCCTGTAAGCGATAAACCCAAAGAGCAAACAGCTCCTACTATTTTTTCGGGGTTATTTTCTAAGAAGAGATAAAGCCCCTTATGGAAAAACTTAGACAAATAGTTGAGGAGACCAATACTCGTTCAGGGCTAGTCTTTGATTTGTGTATTCAGGTGCTAATTCTGTCTTCCATTGTGATTTTTTCACTGGAAACACTTCCTTCTCTCGCACCAACGACTATTGCAATATTTGTCGGTATGGAAATGTTCTTTGTAACCATTTTCAGCTTGGAATACTTAGTACGAATTCTGGTAGCTAAAGAAAAAACTAAGTTTATATTTTCCTTCTGGGGGGTTATTGATCTATTAGCCATACTCCCGTTTTATTTGTTCGCATACGGGATGACCTTCGATCTAATAATGCTTAGAGCGTTTAGATTATTGAGATTAGTGCGGCTTTTAAAGTTAGGAAGATATAGTAAGTCACTTTCACGGATGGCATTAGCTGTGAAGATAGCTAAAGAGGACTTGTTTTTGGCGCTTGCGGCTACCTCCGTGATGCTTTTAATAGCTAGCTTCGGCATTTACCAATTTGAGAACCCAGTTCAGCCAGAAAAATTTAGTTCTGTTTTTGAAAGCTTATGGTGGGCACTCGCAACTCTCACTACCGTAGGATATGGAGACATCTACCCCATAACAATTGGAGGAAAAATATTTACTGGAGCCATACTTATGATTGGTTTGGGAGTTGTAGCATTGCCTGCAGGAATCATTGCATCGTCGCTAACGGAAGCTAGAAAGCAGCAGGAAAAAAAGAGTGAAGAGTGAGTGGCTGGCTAGGCTATCGTTTCAATTATAGGGAGTTTCACCATGCGTTTATTTCTATGTTTAATATTGATTAGCCCTTTGACCTTTGCTGATTTCAATTGTGAAGTAAAAGATATGAAGATGCTAAACGATGATGGATCGCTCACGACGCCTCCAAACCCATGGCGTGTAGGGGATGTTTTTGTTGTGGATAAACTGTCAGGCGATGTCACTGGCGAGAACGCTCCAATGCTTGATATGACAGTTTTGTATGTTGGTGATGGCGCGAATGCTTGGAAAGGCATATCTACGCCCGTCCTCAATAGAGTCCTAGACTCTGCCAATAGTCCCTTAGGTGTTACATCAAGTATTGGAAACAGCTTAGATTTAATGTGGATTAGCATCTTTGTGGAAAGTCCAAATAAGCCGTTTATTTACCATGATGATACTAGTGTTTTTACTGGTATTTGCACGGTTTTTTAAAGCCTGCAGATGGGCTACAAAGACTGTGAATGAGAGCCCAAACAGGTACTAATACACACCTATTTCTACACCATTACCTACACATTCCAAACCCCGTGCAACAAGCCATCCAGAGGCTTCTTGTGCACTTCCTAAGCCTTGATATTGCTCTATTTATGGATTGATATAGGTCAGCTCAGAATGCTGCTATATGGCTCTGTAATGCGCTCTAAGCGAGGCTGTATTTGGCCTTTTTATGGGTATTATTTGAGCTTATGCGTCAGTTTAGTAGGGTCTACAGTGAGTCACGATCTAGAATTACTTGGACAGGATTGGGTATTGGAATTTATTAAAAACTAATAAAAAAGGAGGCCTGAACCTCCTTAAATATAAAAAACTAAATTCTTATTCTTTTGTCCAAACTAAAGCTAATTGAAATAC
>LIDE01000084.1 GCA_001438605.1 SAR92 bacterium BACL16 MAG-120619-bin48
GTACACCACTTGAAAAGTATAGTTAATCCAAACTACGAGCCGGTATTTATTGTCTGCGATATTAAACACAGCGCGGCCATCTTTGAGAATGCTGGCATTACCGAAGTCTCGCTTCACATCGGCAGGAGTATTCCAATCGGCTTGCAGTGCATGGCGATACCAAGCAAGCGTTTTCACCACAGAGTAGCAATACCGTTGGATTTTTCATTCTGGGTGGGCCGAAACTCGTCATTATAACAGCTAGATTGACCTTTATTACGGTGAGGATTAAAGTTGAAGGAGGTCTCACACTTTGACCATCCGGTTTGGCTGTGGTGCTCTTGGGGCGACAGTTGCCTTCCGGCTGTATTGTCAGTTTTAGGATCTCTCTTCTTGTTAGATGGGTCTGCTTATTGTCAGGTATCTAACTATGATTAGATTTAGTATCCTCTAATTCTAACAGTTGGATAGGCGGACAAATGAGAAAATTAACTATATGAAAACTCAAGCTGCGATTTACTTTGGCGGTGATCCAAAAGTGACAATAGCGGATATTGAACTAGAAGATCCGAGATCTAACGAGGTTTTAGTACGCGTTAAGGCTGTCGGTATTTGCCATACAGATATTGGCATGATGTCACCAGACCCTTTCATTCCCGTTCCAATTGTATTGGGCCATGAAGGTGTTGGAATTATAGAAAAGAAAGGTAAAAATGTTAAAGGTCTTGAGTTGGGAGACGCAGTGATTCTATCGATAGATCACTGCGAAGCTTGTCATAGCTGTAAATCTGGCAATCCATCCTACTGCGAGAATATGATGAAACTCCATTTCTCAGGCAGGCGCGCTGATGGAAGCTCACCAATTTCGTTTGACAAGAAACCTGTAAATGCAGTTTTTTTCGCTCAATCTTCTTTTTCATCCTATGCTATAGCCCCATCAAGAGCGGTTATTAAAATTGCTAATGACCTACCATTTGAGCTAATGGCACCCCTTGGCTGTGGTATACAGACTGGCGCTGGAACAGTATTGAATATAATGGAACCTCAAGCTGGGCAGGGTATTGCTGTCTTTGGTGTTGGCACGGTTGGTTTATCTGCGATCATGGCGGCGAAGATATCAGGGTGTCATCCAATCATAGCAATCGACACCAATGCTGAACGATTGTCACTGGCAGCTGAATTGGGTGCACATAAAACGATCAACCCCGAAAATGAAGATCCTATTGCCGTAATCCTCACCAAAACTAATGGGCGCGGAATAGAATATTCTTTTGATACCACAGGCCAAGCATTTGTAATACGTCAGGCCGTCGACAGCTTGTTTAAAAATGGATTATGCGTAATGGCTGCGGGTCACGGAGATGTTACCTTGGATGGGTTTAGCATTGTGTTAGGAAAAACCATTAGAGGAACTCTCGAGGGTGGGGGCGATCCGCAGATCTTCATACCCCATCTCATTGAGCTATTTAAAGCAGGAAAGTTACCCATTGACAAAATAGTTACATGTTTTCCGTTCTCAAAAATTAACGATGGTTTAAGCGCGCTAGCGCAAGGAAGGGTCATAAAACCAGTATTAATAATGCCTTAATAATATATGTTAATGGCCTTTATTTAAGGACCTAAAAGACTAGAAAATAATATGTGTAGTCAGACTAGGACTTGATAATAGGCTATAAAATATAGAGATATGAATGTAATTATACGGCAAACTTATACCGTGAAACATCAGAGTTGGTCTTCCGCTCTATTCTTAAGGTATACTTTATAGCATGAAAATCATAACACAGATTATTTTTTCGCTTTTATTAGCCCACGGAACAATAAGCGCAAATGAAAGCAACACGAATACCCTAGGTATAGCTGGGTGGCGTGAATCCGTGATCAGCGTCTATGATATTGAGCAATGGGTTAAAACATTTGAGGATATCTATGGGTGGACGGTTATTGATGCGAAACGCAAACTCTCCAATACTCATCTGACATGGAATCTGCCTCCAACTGTTGAGTATTCTGAAGTGCTCATGGGTAATAAAGGGGCCTCTACTGGATTTATCAGATTTGTAAAATTCCATGACATTAATCAGCAACAAATTAGACCCAGCGCTCAACCTTGGGAGAGTGGCGGCTATTTTGACTTAAATTTCAGAACTAAGGATATTTTTAAGACATACAAAGAGCTTCAGAATGTAGGATGGCAGGGCTATTCAGAGCCCTTATCATATACATTTGGTCGCTTCGAGATCTATGAATGGTTGGCTAAAGCACCTGATGGAGTGATCATGATGAAAACTCAGCGGCTTAAACCAAAATTAGAGGGCTGGCCAAACCTCAAAAAGACCAGTAGATCTTTTAACTCCACGCAAATTGTCAGCGACATGGATAGTTCTCTTTATTTTTATCAGGAAGTCCTAAAATTTGGCGTGTATTTATTTGACGAGTCTAAAGGTAAAGGTGAAGAGAATATTCTGGCGCTTCCCTTTAACATTAACGAACAGGTCAAAAGAACCGTTTATATCCTCTCTCCAAAGTCTGACAACGAAGGTTCTATTGAACTTTTAGCTTTTGATGGTGCAAGAGGTAGAGATTTTTCAAAAAATGGGCATGAACCTAATCTCGGAATTCTAACAATTCGTTTTCCAGTTCGCGACATACAGGCACTAAAAAGACATCTTGAGAGTGCTCGTATACCAAACATTGGCGTTATAAAAAAATTCCCATTACAACCCTATGGGCTGGTTAGTAGCCTGATTGTAATTGGGCCGAGCGGAGAAAGAATTGAATTTATCGAGTCAGATAGCTTTTTTAATAAAACTATTAATGCAGCGCTATAAGTGGGTAATATTACTTGTAGATATTTCTATGTAGATACATCCATGGGGCAGTTGCATGGAAGGCTCTATGAAAACAGTGGCCCCATGATCATATGCCTGCATCCAGTCCCCTACTCGGGGGCCTATTACGAAACATTTTGTGAAACTCTAGTCGCTTCAACGCATTTCTCTGCTATCTCCTTTGATATGTTAGGTTATGGCCAATCTTCAGCTATTAATAACCCAATTACTATTCAAGACTATGCTGCAACAGTCATTGAAGCGATGAATACGCTAGTTTCTGAGAAATTGATTGACGGAGATTGCAGCGCTCTCGGTTTTCATACTGGCGCCGCCATCGCTAATGAAATGGCAATCCTAGCACCTGATCTAGTCAAAAAAGTTATCTTTGTTACTTATCCCTTTTTCACGGCTCAAAAAAGGCAAGAGCTGATTGATTCAATGTCAAAATCAGGTGTTGACGAAAACTTTGAGTACTTACAGTCCATATGGGACTTTACGATCTCGAATCGACCTGAAAATGTTCCATTTAAACGGGCATTGTCCAATTTTAATGATCAATTAAGGAGCTCTGAAAAAGGCTGGTTTGGTTTCCAAGCTATGTTCAATTACCTATCTGAAGAGCGATTACCTTTGTTAAACGCTCCCACTTTGATTATCAATGATATAAGTTCATTAACTGAGGCAACTCGGAAAGCATCCAAAATGGTTAAATTCGGTAACTATGTGGAATTAGATAATACAAAAGGTGCTATTTTCCAGCTCAATGTTGATCAAATAATTAGCCACATCAACGCTTTTTATCAGTAAATTTTATGATGTTCATTACACTACTCAGGTAGATACCAAGCAAACAGATTATCCAGCAGATGAATCGCTTTAAAATGAAAGGTAAATCGCGAGTGGCTGTTCGCAGTGCGACTCCACTTTGCGCTATAGTGAGCGCGTCGATAGTATGTCTCTGCTGACATGATCTGAGATAGTGATCGATTACTCAATAGCCTCCTCTTGGCAAGCCCCTAGTATCGTAGATACCTGATAGCGTTACAATTCACGCAAAGAGAAGGTATTTAATATGAGTGGTATACGCTATCCAGAAGAGTTCAAGA
>LIDE01000085.1 GCA_001438605.1 SAR92 bacterium BACL16 MAG-120619-bin48
AGAGCTGGCCCCAAGATTCTGGACAGTCGGATAAGTGGATAAACGCTCCATTTTTTGGCATCGTTGATGCCGTAGAAGGAGCAAAAAATGACCAGAAGACCTCGCCGTAACCATTCACCTGCCTTTAAAGCCAAGGTAGCCCTCGCTGCCATCCAGGGTGAGTTGACCATAACCGAACTAGCACAGAAGTTTGATGTGCACGCGAACCAGATAACCCAGTGGAAGACCCAGATGCTTGAGCGTGCTGCAGACGTCTTTGAGACTGGTAATTCGCCGGGAGCCCCGCCGGTTGATATCAAGCGCCTTCACGCCAAGATTGGAGAACTGACCTTGGAAAACGATTTTTTAGAAGGCGCGCTCACCAAAGCGGGAATGTTGAGCGCAAAGCGATGATCGACCGTACTGATCCACTGCCTGTCACTAAGCAGGCCAAGTTGCTGGGCGTAAGCCGCAGCGGTATTTATTACTTGCCAACACCAATATCAACAATAGACCAACAGATAATGGTCAGGATTGATCGGCTCCATCTTGAGTTCCCCTTTGCCGGTGCTCGCATGTTGCGAGGATTGCTGCGCCAGGAAGGCTTTAGCATTGGTCGTAAGCGTGTGGCCAGACTGATGAAGCGCATGGGCGTAGAGGCACTGTACCGCAAACCGCGGACGACAAAGCCGGCGCCAGGGCATAAAATCTATCCGTACCTGCTACGACATTTACCGGTAGAACGTGCCAACCAAGTCTGGGCCATGGACATTACTTATCTGCCGATGGCCAAGGGTTTTGTCTACCTGGCGGCCGTTGTGGATTGGCACACACGGCGCGTGCTGTCGTGGCGTCTGTCTGTCACCATGGATACTCATTTCTGCCTTGCGGCAGTCGAGGATGCCATTGGTAAATATGGTAAGCCCGAGATCATGAATACCGATCAGGGGAGTCAGTTTACGTCAAAGGCGTTTACCGGCCTGATACAAGACAATGGCATCAAGATCAGCATGGATGGCAAGGGTGCTTGGCGAGACAACGTGTTTGTTGAGAGACTCTGGCGATCTGTCAAATACGAAGAGGTGTATCTGCATGCTTATGAATCAGTAGCGGCTGCCAGGCAAGGATTGGATCGTTACTTCACGTTCTACAACAGTCGTCGACCGCATTCCAGCCTCGACGAGCAGACACCGGATCAAGTATATTTTGAGTCGCTGCCAGCATTATTGGCAGCATAACTGAAGGGGCGTGAATCCACTTATAGATTGGGATTAGTTGTCTGGAAAAGCGGGGCCACCTCAGGCTAAGCACTAGCGAGATTGCCAGCGTGTGTGACAAATCAGAGAAAACCGTGGGGCATCAGGCTTCAGCCGTGTACAAAAAAGCCAACGTGCAAGGCCGTCATGAATTAGCCGCGCTATTTTTTGAAGAGCTGATTTAGTCGAGGTATCCAGCGTGTATACCGCTGAATACCCCGATCCAACAACACCTAATCTTGCGCTTCAACAGCATCCATCGACGATCGCTTAGACAACCAACGCAATTGCACAGCCATCGCAACCACAAAGATCAATAGAAAAAGCTTGTGAAAGCCAACAACCAGCGGGTCGCTGAATGAATCGACAAAGGGATCTCCCAACGGCAATCGTCTCAAGAAATCAGTAATCGCTGGAATCATGTGAAATAGCAGCGTACTTGAATATCCCAGCGCTTGAAAATAGATGGAAAAACGGCCAAATAGTCTCAGCTTCTCCATAATAATACCGCCGCTAACCGCTGCCAGCGTCAACACCGCAAGCCAGTGAGCAACACCAAAACCACCTTGGTTATAAATACCCAAGGCTGATCCGGCAACAACAATTGTTACTAATACATAGAGCTTCCCTGAACGGTTACTCAGAGAAATCATCTTGTATTTAAACAGTGTATAAAATGCGGTTACCAGCGCAACTACGCCGAGCACAGTGTGAAACCAGCCAAGTAATGTCATCTCTGGCATAATTATTCACCCTAATTAAATCGCTATTATTGATGAGGTTTGACGAGGTACTTCTCACCCGTCGCCTGTTTTGCATAGCCTCTAATTATCTCGGGTTGCAGCATGTCCGCGAGAGAAATCTCTTGAGTGTAGTGACTTGCAAAGGTTGTTTTGATCTCTTTGGCTACACGCTCGCGCATTGCACCAAAGCGCGGCATACCAATGCGCCCGATCATTGGTGTTAACAACCAGCCTCCAAGGCCCCACTGCATGCCATAAGAGCGGTTCAAAATAGTTGGCGATTTATCTAGCCCGCCATAGATATACACTTGTTTATAAGTGTTTGAGCCGTAGCGGCTGTACTCAGTGGCAGTTTTGTTCGCCGCAATTTCCATCGCCGCCAAAATCTGACCGGGAAGCTTGCCGCCATTTCCACCACCAGTTGCATCAAAGCCCAAAGTAGCGCCTGTGGCAACCAATGCATTCACCAGGTCATCCATAAAGCTCTCAGCACTGGTGTCACAAATATACTCTGCACCAAGCTTTTTGAGCGTCTCCACCTGCGCTGGACTGCGCACCACATTCACCAGAGGAACGCCGTCGTCCAAACAGATTTTGACCAACATTTGGCCTAAATTTGATGCTGCAGCAGTATTGAGAAGCGCGCTGTGGTTCTCCATTTTCATGGTTTCCAAAAACGCCAATGCGGTCAGCGGATTAACAAAAGAGGATGCTGCTTCAACAGAGGTGGTTCCCTCATTCATAACCAAACAGCTGCTGGCAGGCACACATCGGTACTGGCTATACATCGCACCACCGGCAACGCCCACGGTTTTGCCAATCAGGTGCTTGGCGTTCACACCGGCATCAACCACCACCGCGCCACCCTCATTGCCAACCTGCATCGATTCATTCAATCGCGGCTTCAGTGCACCCAAAAAAGCAGGGTGAATTTTAATCGAGGTCACCGCCTGCTCACCCTCACCCGAGGTGCTCATATGATCAAGATCAGCTGCAAAACTAATTAGCAAACCGAGGTCCGATGGATTGATCGGCGCTGCTTCGACTTTTAACAAAACATCGTTGTCACCGGGAACCGGACACTCAGCCTGAACAATCGACAGCTCCAATGTACCGTCACTGGTTAATTTTGATCGTATTTCTTTTGAACTATGGTGTGACATCTTTTCCCCTCGGACTCAGTAGTTTTTTTAGATAGCGGATAAAACATTGACCGGATAAGTTATCACATAAAGCGATCAACAAGAATGGAGACTTCCAGAAAAATCAGCAGGCATCATTTATCACCGACCTGATCCAACACCCGATTGATCGAGCATACACGGGTGCTTAAGCTATTGATCTCCACCAGCAACTATTCATGCTTCCAAAGATCCTCGCCACGACTCCACCACGCGTGAAAACCTAGTGGCACGCGCTGGGGCATTTTGATCCGCGCAATAGGGCCCTGACAGATATCTTGAGCATCAAAAATCTGTAGTTCAGATGTCCAATTATTGCTGTCGGTGACCAGAGACATTACATAACCATCGTCCTCAGCGCTCTCTCGATTGGCGCCTTTGACTGGTGCAAAAGGTGTTTCACTACCGAAGACACCCTTACCGTAGTTCCACTCATCATACTGGCCGGTGTCATTGTTGTACTTGATCAGCCCATTAAAGCGCAATGTGTGTCCGCCCTCCTCGAGAAGAGGAATGCGCTGGTGATAGGCATATTTACCCTTGGTGCCCTGATAAATCTGATTGACCTTGTT
>LIDE01000086.1 GCA_001438605.1 SAR92 bacterium BACL16 MAG-120619-bin48
CTTCGTCTCTATACTGAGCTTTAAAGCGCTCTATGATGTAAGTAAGTACTTGCAAACATAGCGCCTCTTTATCCAAATCAAGAGTTAGTTGAGCCGCCGCTGCCGCGATGGCAGATTTCAGATCAAGCTCAATTTTGCGTTCAACCAAAATACGCAGTACCCCTAGGCTCGCCCGTCGCAGTGCGAAGGGGTCGCGCGACCCAGAGGGCTGTTGCCCAATGCCAAAAATACCTACGATGGTGTCCAAGCGGTCGGCCAATGCCAATGTCGCGCCGGTCGCGGACGATGGCACTGCATCTCCAGCAAAACGCGGCAGATACTGTTCTAAGAGTGCGTCGGCAACCTCATGGGGCTCACCGTCGTTGAGGGCGTAGTAGCGGCCCATCACTCCTTGAAGATCGTCGAATTCATTGACCATATTGCTGACCAAATCAGACTTGGACAGCTCACCGGCGCGCCGCGCATACGCGGGGTCAGCGCCTGTGGCCGGTGCCAGATGGGCCGCCAGTTCACTAACACGCGCCGTCTTGTCATAAATTGTGCCGAGCTGCGCTTGAAAGACAATATGCTTGAGCGACTCGCGATGGGCCTGCAAGGATGTTTTTAAATCGGTGGTGTAGAAAAACGCGGCATCGGCGAGACGAGGCCTGATCACGCGTTCGTTGCCACTAATCACCTGCTGGGGGTCGCTACTGGCAATATTGGCGACGGTAATAAACAGCGGCATCAAACGCTGTTCACTGTCGACCACATGGAAGTATTTCTGGTGCTGAGCCATGGATGAAATCAGCGCTTCGGCGGGCACGTCGAGGAAATGGGTTTCAAACTTACCCATGAGAGGCACCGGCCACTCGTTGAGTGCAGTGACTTCATCTAACAGCCCATCGTCGATAACGGCGGTGCCATGAGCACTGGCCGCTGCGGCTATCACGCCCTGGCGAATAATGTCGCGGCGCTGAGCGAAGTCGACAATCACAAAAGCGTTGTACAAGGTCTCTTGGTATGCCGCGGGAGAGGTGACAACAATATCTCCCTGGCTGTGGAAGCGGTGACCGCGGGTTGTGTTGCCGCTGGTGACGCCAAGAATATTGGTAATTACGGTGGTGTTGTCAAACAACACAACGGCCCACTGTACTGGACGCACAAACTCCTGCCTGCTTTTGCCCCAGCGCATTGGCTTGGCAATAGGCAGTGCGGCAAGGGATTGATTAATGACATCGCCAAGCATGTCAGCTGTGGCGCGACCAGGCTGGGTCAGCCGAGCACAGAGTTTGTCCTGCTGGCCGTCATGCTCTACCAGTCCTGCCAGCGCTGTACTGTCAAGACCGTTCTTCTCAGCAAAGGCCATTGCCGCTCGAGTTGGCGTGCCGTCGGCGTCGAAGGCGACTTTGGCGGGCGGCCCCCAATTGATAATTTGTTGATCGGGCGTACGGGTTTGCAGATCTTTAATCATTATTGCAAGCCGGCGCGGGGCACCGTAGGCCGTCGCAGCGCCGAATGTCAGTCCAGCGGCGCGTAGCCCAGAGGTAACACCGTCGGCAAACTCGTGAGATAGCTGTTGTAGGGCTTTGGGTGGCAGCTCTTCCGTGCCAATTTCAACCAGAAAATCTGCACTCATTTTTTTGCCTCTGCTTCTTGACGACGCTGCTCTTTGGCGGCCTGCTGAAGTTGTTCCTGCGCCACTCGCTGCATGACTTCGTCGGCCAGATCTTTGTCGGCGAGGGGGAAGCCGAGGGCCAGTCGCGAGTCGAAGTAGCCTTGAGCCACGGCGCGGGAGAGGGTGCGAACTCGCAGAATAAAGCGCTGTCGCTCAGTGACAGAGATTGCGTGGCGCGCGTCGAGTAAATTAAAGGCATGGGACGCTTTCATTACCATCTCATAGGCCGGCAGTGGCAGACCTTTTTCGATCAGCCGCAGGCTGTCTTTTTCGCACTGATCAAAGGTCGCAAACAGGGCGTCGACATCGGCATACTCAAAATTGTAGGTCGACTGCTCCACTTCGTTCTGATGAAACACATCACCGTAAGTGACGTCCCCTTGCGGGCCATGGGCCCAGATCAGATCGTAAATGCTATCAACCCCCTGCAAGTACATCGCAATACGCTCGAGGCCATAGGCTACTTCGCCAGTCACTGGATAGCACTCAAGGCCACCGGCTTGTTGAAAATAGGTGAACTGGGTGATTTCCATGCCGTTTAACCAGACTTCCCAGCCAATACCCCAGGCGCCAAGGGTGGGCGATTCCCAGTTGTCCTCAACAAAGCGCACATCGTGAACATTGGTATCTATACCCAGCGAGCGCAGTGAGCCGAGGTAAATCTCCTGAAAATCACTTGGAGAGGGTTTCATCACGACCTGAAATTGGTAGTAGTGTTGCAAACGGTTGGGGTTTTCACCGTAGCGTCCGTCGGTCGGCCGACGACAGCCTTGGACATAGGCACTGTTCCAATTCTCGGGCCCAATGGCGCGCAGAAAAGTGGCGGGATGGAATGTTCCAGCGCCCACTTCCATATCCAACGGCTGTAGAATAACGCAGCCTTGGCTGGCCCAGTATTGCTGAAGTCTTATGATCAGTTCCTGAAATGTGTCAGGAGGCGTGCCGACATTGCTCACGTTGAATACCTACGGATGTTTTAAAACCGCTCAATTGTTGTTTGATTTGCGAATGCGCAATTATAAGGCGGCACACCAATAAAGGAAGGGAATATGCGGCTGCAGGGATTAATTAAACTGGCCTTGAGGCATTCAGATAGGGATATAATGCCGCTCGACAACTTCCGTTGTCTGTATGGAGAGCATTTCATTAAGGAATATCAGCATTAGAGGACGAATGTAAATGGCGCACGTAAGACACGGCGAAAAGGTACGCAAAGCAGTATTTCCTGTAGCAGGCATGGGCACCCGCTTTTTGCCGGCGACAAAGGCCAACCCAAAAGAGATGTTGCCTGTGGTGGACAAGCCGCTGATTCAGTATGCGGTTGAAGAGGCGATCGACGCGGGCATTACTGAGATGATTTTTGTCACGGGCCGCAACAAGCGAAGTATCGCAGACCATTTCGACAAAGCTTATGAGCTCGAACACCAGCTAGAAAAGAAGAACAAAACCGACTTACTCGCCCTCGCGCAGAATATTATTCCCAAAGGTGTTAGCTGTACCTATATCCGCCAATACGAAGCCCTCGGCCTTGGCCATGCTGTATCGACCGCATCGCACCTGATTGGGGACGAGCCGTTTGCGGTTATTCTTGCTGACGACTTGATTCATTCGCCGAAAGGTGCGGTTCGTCAAATGGTTGAGATCTATGAATTTTACAAAAGCTCAGTGATCGCCGTGCAGAAAGTTCCTGGCCCCGAGATTTCCAATTACGGCGTTATTAGTGGCTCGCGTCAGGCAGAGCGTGTTTTTTTGATGGATAAAATTGTTGAAAAACCTGCGCTAAAAGATGCTCCGTCAGATATGGGAGTGACCGGGCGCTATATTTTCACCCCGCAAATTTTCCAACATTTGGCCCAGTTAAAGCCGGGCGCTGGCGGCGAATTTCAGCTGACCGACGCAATTCAAACCCTGCTGCTTGAAGAGCAAGTATTAGCATACGAGTATCAGGGTACGCGCTACGATTGCGGCAGTAAAATGGGTCTGTTGCGAGCCAATATTGAGTTAGGGCTTTTACATCCAGA
>LIDE01000087.1 GCA_001438605.1 SAR92 bacterium BACL16 MAG-120619-bin48
CAGTATTTGAGCCCCTGCTCAAACAGTTTAAGCACCCTGATCTGTCGTTTAATTATGCTTGGTTTCTCACGCGATCGGGAGACTATAAAAATGCTGTTATTCATTATCAGCAGGCCATAGATCAAGATATTGATCACCCAGAAGAAGTGCACCTCAACCTCGCCAATCTATACTCGACAAGGTTAGCTAGCCCGACACTCGCCAAGAGACATCTCGAATCAGCGCTAGACTGCAATCCCAATTATATTGACGCTTTGTACAATCTGGGAAACTTGCATGAAGATGCCGGCGATAGAAGCGCCGCGACTGATTGCTTTAGAAAAATCCTACATATCACACCCAACCACGCCAAAGCCGTCGCTCGAATAGCCATGGCGATCGACCCTCGTGAGGACAGTGAAGACATCGTCTCCGAAGCCATTGACAGGCTGAAAGCGCTCGTGGCCGATCCCTCACTCGTGGACGATGATCGCGTAGATTGCTGTTACGCCCTTGGAAAACTTTACGATCAGAAGGGAGACTATGCCCACGCATTTTCAAGCTGGCAGTTGGCCAATTCGACCAACAAGAAGCTGATTGGCCCCTTTGATCAAAGTGCATTGTCAGCCCGTGTTGATCATCTACTTGAGCGCTATTCTGCTGCGTGGTTCGATCGTTTTGCCTCCACCAACACGGCTGCCCCCGTGTTTATCTGCGGCATGTTTCGCTCCGGTTCCACGTTGTTGGAGCAAATGTTAGCAGCCCATCCCAATCTTACTGCGGGCGGAGAACTGGACTATTTCCCTAAAGTGGCGCTGCAACTTAACGCTGAAAAGCCTCCGGCTGAAGGATACTCAGGCACGCTTTTGGCGACTATCGCAAATAACTACGAAGAGGAGCTGCTGACGCGGGCCCAGCCAGGAACCGCTGTCACCGACAAGCGGCCCGACAATGTGTTACACATTGGACTGATTAAAACCGTTTTCCCGAATGCCCGTATAATTATCACCCAGCGCGCGCTGCTCGATACCGCTCTATCGATCTACTCACACCGCTTTGGGCGCGATATGAGTTATGCCTGTGATCTTGAAGATATTGTGTTTTATGCGGGACAACTAACCCGTTTAGTTGATCACTGGGTAAGCTTGTTTCCAACAACAATCACTGTGGTTGACTACGACAATCTTGTGCGCAATCCACAGGCTGCGATTACGGAAGTGCTTAAATTACTACAACTAGACTGGAACGAGGCTTGTCTTACATTCTATCGGTTGCGTAATACCGTGAGCACGGCCAGTGTTTGGCAAATACGTCAACCGCTATACGAGAGCTCCCTTGCCCGCTGGCGCAATTATCAATCACAACTGGAAGTATTACTTTGACATGGCAGTATATATTGCCATTAATGGTTTTAATTAAGGCCAGATTAACGCTAACGAATAAAGGATACATGATGACTACTGTAAAAATGATCACCAGCGCCGCACTCGCCGCTATTTTTTTAACCGGCTGCGTCAATAACAATACCATAGAGCAATCTCAGGTTGCCGAAGCGAAAACTGCGACCGAAACGGCAACGGCTGAGAAAGATCCCAACGCAGTGGTTTGTACCTATGAAAAAATAGTCGGGAAACTCATTAAGCAAAAAACCTGCTACACCGCGAGCCAGAGAGAAGCTGTTCGCGAAGCATCACAAGCGACGATGAAAACCATTACTCGGCGTGGACCATTAACCGCTGAATAGGTTGTTTTGATTGCGAAGGACAATTTGCTTGCTCCGGAGGCAGCGTAGTTTAGTGTCTCATGCCTAGTGCGCAGTGTAGGAAGTGTGTAAATTATAAGCGACATGGCTTGCTTGAAAATGGGTGAGCCGATTCCTTGAGAATCGTTTGAGTATGTCTGGAATCAGCGATGCAAAAAATACTTCAATCACAAAAAGATCATAGATCCCTCATCAATTTACCCTCTCTAAGTTCGGCCGAACTCGAAGAAAAACTTCGCATTGCTGCGGATGAAAATCCACAAAATAATCAAATTCAACTCGCCCTCGGGAACATCTGCTTTTTAAACAATAAGCTCAATGACGCAAAAAGATGCTTTGAAATTGTATTAAAAAAATTACCGACATCAATTGACGCAATACTTTCCTTCGCAAAAATAATACACGCACAAGGCGATACTGAAGAAGCGATAAAGCGCATTCTATCAGTTGCCACTAAGCGTCCAGAAATAGAAGAGTGCTGGCAGTTATTGGCCGACTATTTTGCCCAAATTGGTGATGATTCGCAGAGTAAAAAAGCACTAGCGCAGTCGCAAATGGTAAAAATAATTAATGCAAAAGTTGCCGAAGCCCAAGAGTGTTTTGCGCATGAAAATTATCAAAAAACAGATCAACTTGTTCGTCTGATACTCGATAAAATACCGAACGAAATCGGCGCGCTGCAATTAATGTCAAAGCTTGCACTAAAGGCAGGTCATGTTGAAGATCACTTATTTGTTTTAGAAAAATGCAAAACATTGAGACCTGATGATATTGAAATCGGCGTCGCCTATGCAAACGCATTAATGTATAACAAAAAAGCACATGAAGCGCTGAGCGAATGCCAGCGACTAATTGAGCTAGCGCCAGAAGAAATTGAAATCTATCCGGTAAAGGCAGCGGCCTTAATAAGCTTGAGCCACTACGCTGAGGCTGCTGATATTTACACTGTTTTGGCAGATTTTCATAAGCAGCGAGCGCTGTGTTTTTTGCGCTTAGGGAATGTGCAGAAAATTATTGGACGCGCACAGAGCGCTGTTGAAAGTTTCAAGTCTGCGATTGCTGTTGATCCTCTGATCGGAGAGTCGTATTGGAATTTAGCTAATTTAAAAATCTATCTTTTTTCCAATGATGAAATTAAAAATATGGAAAAATTAATTGATGAAAATAAACTATCAGAACAGAGCAAAATCCTTATTCAATTTGCACTTGGCAAAGCGTTAGAGGATCGTCAACAATTTGAAGAGAGCTTTAGTTATTATAAAAAAGCAAATGACGGTTACAGTAAATCTCGAAACTATCAATATATCAGTCAGCATAAAGCATTAATTAATTTTTTTGATTCAGAATATTTTTCTCAAAAAAAGGCATTCGGCCATTCTTCTCATGAACCGATTTTTATCGTTGGACTTCCCCGCAGCGGTTCAACCCTTGTTGAGCAAATTTTGTCGAGTCACAGTCAGATTGACGGCACCATAGAGATGACAGAAATCGTCAGCATCGCAAGGGACTTAGATCGATCTGGCGGGCGTGGAGCGGGCCAGTTATTAAATGCACTTAACAATTTATCGT
>LIDE01000088.1 GCA_001438605.1 SAR92 bacterium BACL16 MAG-120619-bin48
GGCTGTAGAGACTTTGAAGCTTTAAAATGGTGCACCCGGAGAGTGTCATCGCCTGCTTCCGGCTCCATTAGCCTTGTCAGCTAACGTGGTTTCTAGTGTTCCAGCAAGTTAGTTCGATGTCAACGGCCCAAAAATGTCTACTGTTTTGTCTACTTGGCTTCAAAGGCTTGGCAGTCTTCAGAGACTTTATAGCCCCCACCCCGGCAGGTGACCATGCCCCCTCCGTATGTATATAGGTGTGGTTAGACTTTTTGGGGTGGTTTTGATTTGGAAAGTAGATAGCTTTTCAAACTGGACACCACGAGCACGGTTGTCAGTGTCGAAGGTATCTATTAGGTTTAAGAATGAGTGCAAGTTAACGAGTCCATTCAGTGTTTGATGTCTTCAAGTATATGCAACAACCAATAGCTTATCGAGATGCCTCAGTTGACAAACTAATTTCAAACCCTCTATGTTAAAAAAGCAAATCAACTAGGAGGCCCATCCAACCATGCCATCAAATGTTATCAATCTAAATGCTGAACTAGCGGCCCGTGAAGACACTCGCGCACTTACTTTAAAGCAGGAAATCACCGTTCAGCTGCTAAACCACAACATAGAGCAACAGAGATTAAAGAAAGCTATCGATTTCCACAGGCGTGCATTTCAGGTGCGATTAAAACAACTAGAAGAGCTAAATGATCTCATAGAGCTTCAGGAAGGGAGGCTCCTCCTGTAATTCCCCCGAACACTGGTGATCCTAGATGGCGTATGGATGGTATTCGTAAGCCCAAATACGCGATCATTACGATTCAATGTCAGTCACCACAGGAACTGGCTTCAAAAGCCTTATTACATTTAGTATTATCACGGTAACGGCAATTGAATTAACGAAAAGTAACTTTAAGTGATATAAAATCTTAAAGTCAGATAGCCAAGAAGGTAGCCTGGGCTGATAACAGTCTCCAATAAGAAACATGCAGCCGGCATGGGATTGGAGCATCGCAATACCTAACAAAACCAATCCAAAACCAGCATAAACAAGCCCCCAATAAGCTAGCTCAACTCCAATACCTTCCCGCCAGTATCTTATGGAATAAGACAGAGCAAGCAATGGAATAATAACCAAGGTAATTAAGCCGAATCCGGTAGCGTTAGAAGAAGAAAACATTCCTGTTAATACAAAGCTAGTGAGCAAGGCCGGTTTTAATAACTTCATCGCTGATATCCTAGAGGTTCTACCTAGTGTAATAGCACAATCAGCCCGCGATCAAGTGGCAAGCCCCGTCCACCTTGCTAGCCACACTTCCCAAATACTGCTGCCAAGTCTTCAGCATAAACCACTTAGCACAGCGCTGCCTTATTGTCTGCTAGGGCCTATTCCACAGGCCACGGGGGCACAACTTGCTATTGAATATGGCAAAGCCTATCCCAAAAATACCCGTGGATTAATCCTTGATAATGCGGCCTGGTTTTATGATAGCGAAAGGGATGCCATTATGGAGTCCTACTTTCCGGATATATCACCGCAAGAGGATGGCAGTCATTTGCAACTGGTCTGGAAAATGGCAACGCAGGTCTACCGATATTTCCCTTGGTATGACAGGTCAGCCCCTGTTAAAAATTCGGTTAAGATCCCTTTGGCTGTAGTGCAGCAGACAGCACTCGATTACCTGACCGCTGGGACGGAGTATGATCGTGCTTATCGCGCTGCATTTCTCAATGAAAGGCCTGAGCAGCTTCGGGGATTGAGTATTCCAACCCGTCTCATGCGTTGGCAGGACAGTATGTTAAAAGACTACACTGATCGCTTGGATGGTGCAGATTTGCCGGCAAACATTAAAATGTGTCCTGCAGGCGCTGGAAAAGACAACCGTTTATCAACGCTAGAGCAGGTCCTTGCGGAGTTGCTCTAGCGCGGTCTATTGAGAACGAAGCCCCACAGGACGAGAGTATGTCACGAATCGCACCATTAACCTTTGAAGACCTAGATGCAGAACTACAACCGCTGATGTCCGCCGGTAACGAAATGATGGGATTCATGCCCAATGATGGCTTGATTATGGCGCGAAAGCCTGCGGTCCTTAGGGCCATGCAGGGTCTTTTGCAGTCGATCTACATGCCTGGGTCGGTGCCTAATGAGCTGAAAAAATTAGTCGGTCTGATGACGAGTAGCGCAAGCGGATGTCAGTATTGCCAAGCCCATACCGAGTTTGGAGCCTTTCGTGCGGGTATTGATAAAGAGAAAATTTCAGCGATATGGGAGTACGAAAGCCATAGCCTGTTTAGTGATGCGGAGCGTGCAGCTTTGGATCTCGCTCGATATGCCGCTATGACCCCTAATGGCGTTACTGATGAGCAGTTTAAAAATCTGCGTGGTTATTTTGATGATGAACAGATTGTCGAACTAGTCAGTGTTATCGCACTTTTTGGCTTTCTCAATCGCTGGAACTCAACTTTTGATACCGCTATTGAACCGGCAACCAAAACGGAGCAATCAAGTTAAAAGAATTTTTATATTTTAGCGAAATAATCACCTTAAAAAGACAAGGAGTATTTGTGAGCGATAACATTCAGATTCAACTAGCTAGTTTTCCAGACGGCATCCCTGAGCCAGAACATTTTGCTATTGTGACAGTGCCAGTAGAGCCGATTGCTGATGGCCAGGTGCTGTGTGAAACCCTGTACCTCTCCCTAGACCCCTACATGCGAAGTCAAATTGCCGGACGGCATATGTCTGGATCAGTCTTGGTTGGCGATGTTATGAAAGGTGAAACTGTCAGTCGAGTGGTGGAGTCAAAAACGCCCGAATTCAAGGCAGGTGATATTGTGCGGTGCTTCGCAGGCTGGCAGAAATATTCGATACACAACGCAGCTGAACTATTCCCTGTAGACCCTAATATCAAACCATTATCTTATGCGTTGTCTGCGCTGGGAATGACGGGATTGACCGCTTATGCCGGGATGATCTGGCAGGCCAAGGTCAAGCCAGGGGATGTTGTTGTTATTCCTGCGGCCATCGGTGGTGTGGGTGCAACAGCGGGGCAGTTGGCAAAGATTCATGGCTGCAAGGTGATTGGTATTGCCGGAACTGATGAGAAATGTCTCTACGCATTGAAAGAACTAGGCTACGACGCCTGTATTAACCGGAAGAAAGAAAATGTTGCTGAGCGTCTTGATGAACTCTGTCCAAAAGGGGTCGACGTGTTTTTCGACCTCGTTGGGGGTGAAATATTGAATCTCGTCTCTGAACGCTTGGCGGTTGGGGCTAGGGTCATT
>LIDE01000089.1 GCA_001438605.1 SAR92 bacterium BACL16 MAG-120619-bin48
AATAAACTTCTTTTCTCGTTCCTGCCACCAGAGTGGGTACTCTCCAGTTGAAGAGTCTTTGACGACGGCTGACATTCTGCCAGGGCGAGGAACTATTGCGTCAAAGAAAATAATCTGTTGGATTCGATTGGTTAACCTGTCTGCCACGCCGGTAATCGTAATTGTTAACGGTAATGTAAAACTGACCCACCTTCGGTAAACGAAAACTGACCCACCTGAGGCAAAATAGCCGCTGATCTAAAAACAAGGCAGCGGTGATGATAACTCAGGAGATACTAGTGAAAATTCATGTATTACATCAACAAGGCCACTCCATCAGGAGCATAGGTCGAAAGCTAGGCTTGTCGAGAAATACCGTCAGACGTTATTTAAGGCAGGTAATGAAAGTCCCTCAATACAATGAACGCCCCATAAGAGAATCGAAACTCGATCCGTATAAACCCTATCTTCTGGGGAGAATTGCCGCAGCCAAACCGCATTGGATCCCCGCGCCAGTCTTACTCCGTGAGATACATCCCTTGGGTTATTCAGGAGGCCTTTCAACAATAAAGAATTTCATTCGTGAATTTAAAACGGGGCCAGCTGATCCTGTCGTGCGTTTTGAAACGGATCCTGGCGTACAGCTCCAAGTCGATTTCACGACGATAAAGAGGGGCCGAAAATCGCTAAAAGCCTTTGTCGCCACACTGGGATATAGCCGTGCAAGCTACGTGGTGTTCAGCGAATCAGAGAAGCAAGACGATTGGCTCAACGGCATTGAAGGAGCCTTCGACTACTTTGGTGGCGTGCCGAAAGAGCTGCTATTTGATAATGCCAAGTGCATCATGAATCAGCGCGACGCCTATGGCGATGGTCAGCACCAATGGAATCCAAAGTTACTGGAGCAAGCCAAAACCTATAATTACATCCCTCGTGCATGCAGGCCTTATCGCGCTAAAACAAAAGGCAAGGTTGAGCGCTTCAATTCGTATCTGAAGCAAAGCTTCATTACACCTCTAGCGGCGATAGAGCTGACAGTTGAAGCGGCTAATGCCCATATAGGCCCTTGGTTAGTTAACGTTGCCCATCAACGACTACACGGTACCACCAATGTAAAGCCGCAAATCAGATTAGAAGAAGAGCGTCATGTGTTTCAAGCGTTACCACAAGTGGCTATAAGTACCACGGTGTCGTTTATTGATAATGTCACGCCATTACCTTTTGAAAGTTATCAGCACCCACTCAGCATGTCCATGAACATTCAACATGAGCGTATTTATGATACGTGCACAGCACTTAAATTAGATGCCATTGGTAATGGATGGTCAGCGATTGCGGATAGTGCCAGTGCACAAGAAAAAACACTGGCAGACTTTCTGGAGCTGCTATTACAGGTTGAAATGGATGCAAAGTTAGAACGAACACGTTCGACCTTGTTGAAGTTTGCAGGCCTTCCGTCAGTGAAACGCTTTGAGGATTACGACTTTAAGTTTGCAAGCGGAGCGCCTAAAAAACAAATTCAAGAGCTGATGGGCTTAGGGTTTGTCGAGCGAGCAGAGAATATCGTATTGCTTGGCCCAAGCGGAGTCGGTAAAAGTCATTTGGCCATATCGTTAGCCTACAAGGCAATTCTTTCGGGGCATAAAACACGATTTATCACAGCAGCGGACATGATGCTTCAGCTATCGACTGCAAAAGCTCAAGGCCGCTTAGAAGCCTATCTTAAACGCAGTGTTCTAAGCCCAAAGTTGCTAGTCATTGATGAAATAGGTTACCTGCCATTCGGGCGAGAAGAAGCCAACTTATTCTTTAACGTCATTGCTAAACGATACGAGCATGGCAGCATTATCGTCACGAGTAATTTGCCATTCTCTCAATGGTCCAATGCTTTTGCTGATGACACAACACTCACGGCAGCTCTACTGGACAGACTGCTTCACCATGCACATATCACTCAAATAGCAGGAGAAAGTTATCGGTTAAAAGATAAGAAAAATGCGGGAATAGCTCCGCCACATACGATTACAAATTAAACAGGGTGGGTCAATTTTAGATTACCGTTTTTTGCGGTAAGTGGGTCAGTTTTAAGTTACCGTTGACACGTAATACCTGAGAAGGAATGCCCAACTAGGACAACGCTATCCATTTCAGCCCAGGTAATACTATTTTCTATATCGGTAATATGAGTTTCTAAGCCGATATCTGCAGTGCTCAGATGGACCCTTTCTCCGCAACCGGTGCAAGTTGGAGTTATCACGTTATGGCCCTTGGCTCGCAACAGAGAGGCGACCTCAGCCCACACCCAGGCGCCATGCCAGGTACCGTGCACTAACACAAAGTTGTGCTGTCCAGAGTAGCCATCGGCTACTGATGGGCTTGCGATAGCTGGTGCCATCAGGCCCAAAGACAGGGTGCCTGCTGCGCCCTTAAGGACGGTTCGACGCTTCATATACGGCCTCCAAATAAATTCTAGTTTATGGTTTCTCAGACTAATGGTATATTAAAATAACGCGGATTTCAGTCGCCAGTGCGCTACATTGAATTTTGACGGCGAGTGGGCGAAGCTCACGGTCGACTAAAACCCAAGGTGAGATCATTATGCCAAAGACATATACCCGACTGACCGAAGAAGAACGATACCAGATTTGTGAGGGTGATCAATGCAGTGTATTTTTAGATATTTTGGGATTTGGCCGTTGTTGGCTGTACTTATTCAATCATCCGCTCAAGCCGAAATAGTAGATCAGGTGACAATAGATGGCCAGGCTCAGGCTGCTCATACGCTTACTGTTGGCACCAAGATTTCACGGATTAAGAGGGTTGCGCTGCAAACGCCGAATTTGGATTTAGCGATCCGATTCTTTACTCAGATTGTCGGTTTTACGTTAGATTTTAAAGGGGTTGTCGAGGCTAATACAGAGCCTTATTTATAGGGACTATTTTTAACATAGATACTCAGGTGCCAGTGAATAGAGCCGTGTTATCAACTAGCACTGAACCCCGTGGATTCTTTCTTCTGGAGCAACCTGGCATGGTTATTACCAAGCCATCTGAACTCCGTAATATTGTATTGGTTGTTGAAACAGACGATCTAACAGCCCTCAAGTTGATAGCGTTGGAGTTTTCTGCGCGGTCGTATTCAGTTGTTTCAGGTAAGACGTCAGACGGGGGACGTTTTAAGGAGATGTTAATTTTATCACCTAGAGGTCATGGGGTTTTAGTGTTTGAGTACAATCAATCTCAATGAACAGATACAGGCTTAAAATGATTTAATTGTTT
>LIDE01000090.1 GCA_001438605.1 SAR92 bacterium BACL16 MAG-120619-bin48
GGGTGATTTTCCTTTGCTGATTCTGCGCACCATGGTGCTGGTCATATCCATCAGAGGCAGGGCTACTAGCCAGAGGGCTGTCGCTGGGCGGTCGACATTTTCGTGGGTCTGTGAAAAGTAAATCATGGCGATTGCAACCGCGCAGCCTAGGAATGTGCTGCCGGCGTCGCCCATAAATATCTTCGAATGTGCAAAGGGTCGGATGGTTAAATTAAACACCAGAAACACCGCGACTGAAGTGGCGAGATAGGCCAGCAGCGCAACTTCGTTGTCCGGCGCCCGGCCTAGGGCTAAATAGAGAAGAGCGACTAGGGAGACGAGCGTCATGGAGCCAGCGAGGCCGTCGATGCCGTCGACCATGTTGTAGGCATTGCAAAGCCCTGTGATGGTGATGGCGGTGAAGGGTATGGCGAAGATGCCTAGGCTGATATTGCCAAACCCGACCAAATTGCCGAGGTCGCGCAGACACACTTGGCTGATACTGGCAATGGCGATGCCGGCGAGCATTTGCATCAGCAGGCGATAGTTGGCATGCACTGGATAGCGGTCGTCTAGGGCGCCTAGCAGGGTCACAAGACCGCAGATCAGAGCTATACCGATAAAGTGTTCAGGCAAATTCAAAAAGACGACAGCGCAAAACAGGACGGACAGATAAATAGAGATGCCGCCAATCAGGGGGATCGAGCCAATATGGCATTTTCGGCTGTCTGGCCGATCGAGTAGGCCCGCAATATGAGAAAGGGGAATCAGAGATCGAGTAATGATAAAGCTGACAATCGCTACACCCGCGAGAGAAGGTAGGTACTGCATCATAGGCTGCACTCCGTTGCGTCGAAAACACTTACATGTACGTCCATTTTTTCCACTCCTATCGCGCCTTCCGTTGCATCCGCAATTGCGCTAGTGATAAAAGTGGCTCCGCCTGCTGGGCTCGAACCAGCGACCCAATGATTAACAGTCATTTGCTCTACCAACTGAGCTAAGGCGGAATCGCGTCTTTCTTGACAAGGCGGGCATTCTAGGCGGCCTCGCGGGTAGAGTCAACAATTTCTAGACGCATAATTGCGCTGGTCGAGGGTTGGCGGGAAATGGGCCTTTGCGCTACTTATAAAGGCTCAACGATGATTCGCTGAAATCATTACGCGCAGGGTGTTTTTAGGTCTATTTTTAGACTTTACGGGCACTTAAAATCTCAGTCTCTGTATAATCCGTAAGACTCGGTGTGCCCGAGCGGTTGTTTTCCCTAAGGAACTGAATGTGACATTGTATAACCATGTTTAACTATGCGACGTTTGACTCTGCGAAGCAAAAACCAGCGAAGCAAAAATCTAACACGCAGAACGTCCTGTTAGCGCTAGTTTTTTCGCTAGGCGCGGTGTCATCGCAAGGCTTCGCGCAAGAGACCGAGCAGGGTGCTGCCAGTGAGCTCAATCCTGTCATCATGGAGCAATTTCAGCCACTGTTTACGGCCATTACTGCTGAGCTAGGTGCCAACAAGGCGCGCTATCTGACTGAGCCAGCGGCCTATTATGCTTTAGTTGACCGCTATCTAAGACCGCGCTGGGACACTGCATCAACCGCCAGTGCGTTGGTAGGTCGGAATTACTTTGAATCCCTCAGCACAGCCGAACAGTCGGCTCTGACCGCTGCCGTCGATAGCACCCTCGTGCGCTATGCCTTTGAGGGGCTGGAGCACTATTCAGGGCAGCGATTTGATATTGCCGATATTGTGGTAAGCGACGGAGCGGCAATGGGTTGGGTGCAGGTGTTGATGGAATCGCCCATTATCCCTGATATCAATCTCGATGTTCTCATCAAACAGGGTGATAAAGACGACTGGAAAGCGGTAGATATTCGATTTAAGGGCATTACCTATGTCTCCATCAAGAAGCATTCGTTTCGAGAAATCATTGCTGAAAGTGGCTTACAGGCGCTAATTGGCGACTTGCAGGGTAAGAATGCGGCCTATTTTAAGGTGATCTGCGCGGAGACTAAAACGGTCGATCTGCCACCCTGCAATTTGAAGACGGAATAACCATGTCAACTATTTTACCGATGCCACCCCTTCAGGTCGTCAGCGACTATGAGCCGGCAGGCGACCAACCAGCAGCGATCAAAACGTTGGTAGCGGGTTTGAGGAATGGTCTGTCTGCGCAGACATTGCTGGGTGTTACAGGCTCCGGTAAGACATTCACCATGGCCAAAGTTATGGAAGCCGTTCAGCGGCCAACCATTGTTATGGCCCACAATAAAACCCTCGCAGCCCAGCTCTATGGCGAATTTAAGAGTTTTTTCCCGAACAACGCCGTTGAATACTTTGTCTCCTACTACGATTACTATCAGCCGGAAGCCTACGTGCCGTCGTCCGACACCTTTATTGAGAAAGACGCGGCCGTCAACTCACATATTGAACAGATGCGGCTCTCTGCGACCAAAGCGCTTATGGAGCGGCGCGATGTTATTGTGGTCGCCACGGTGTCGTCGATCTACGGCCTTGGTGACCCAGAGTCATACTTGAAGATGGTGCTGCATCTCTCAAGGGGCGAAAAGATTGATCAGCGCGATATCCTCAGACGTCTCGCCGAACTGCAGTACAAGCGCAACGACATCGATTTTGATCGCTCCTCTTACCGTGTGCGCGGCGACGTGATCGATGTCTATCCTGCAGACTCCGATTACGAGGCGCTGCGCATCGAGCTGTTCGATGATGAAGTTGAAAATCTCACCCTTTTTGATCCTCTCACTGGAGAAGTGTTGCGCAAAGTGCCGCGCTTTACAGTGTTCCCAAAATCCCACTACGTCACGCCGCGCCATATGGTGCTTGAGGCTGCCGATAAGATTAAAGTCGAGCTGGATGGGCGCCTAGAGCAGTTGCGCTCGGCGGACAAGCTGGTGGAAGCTCAGCGTCTCGGCGAGCGAGTGCGCTACGATATCGAGATGATGCGCGAGCTGGGCTATTGCAACGGCATCGAAAACTACTCGCGCTATCTCTCTGGCCGCCCGCCGGGCGAGCCGCCGCCCACGCTGTTTGATTACTTGCCGGATGACGCGCTGCTGCTTATTGACGAATCCCACGTTACCGTGCCGCAAATTGGCGCGATGTACAAAGGCGACCGCTCGCGCAAGGAAACGTTGGTGG
>LIDE01000091.1 GCA_001438605.1 SAR92 bacterium BACL16 MAG-120619-bin48
CCAATTACCTTGAGCTGCATTACTGGAGCGCCACGCGCAATTATTCGAGATGGATAATCGTTAAACGACGTTCGTGTATATTACCTATCCTAGAATTGATCGGAAAAGAGATTATTTTTCCTAGTTCCAGTTAAAACCGTATTGCGGTGTAGCAAATTAACGCCGAATACAACTAAACTAGGTTTTATGTAGTTGATAGATACCAAATAACTGCCAAACCTCGTAGGCGGTGATGATCTTTATTGTTATCGCCTATAAAGTATCGCACACAACAAGAGGGCTCGTCATGAGTAATCGGAACATCCTTAAGCCTGAAATTATTCAATATTGTTGGGTTGTGCCAAGTCTAGAGTCTGCGGCCCAGATCTGGTTCGATGAGTTGGGCGTCGGTCCATTTATCGTGATGCGCAACATTTCCATTACCGAACCAATTTATCGCGGGAAGGCGGGTCAAGCCGAATTTTCCGTTGCACTTGCGATGAATGGCGGAGTGCAAATAGAGCTTATCGAGCAGCATGACGACGTACCCTCTGCCTACCGTGATACAGTCACTAAAGGCACGACAGCTTTTCACCATGTTGGGATTTTAGACGAGGATTACGATAAGGCTATCGACTATTATACGGCGAGAGGCAACGAGATAGCTCAGTCAGGGACATTTGGAGATGTTCGCTATGCCTACGTGGATACAAGCGCAACGCTAGGCCATATGATCGAACTCATTGAAGACAGAGAATCGATACGTGACCTATTCAGCTACATCGATCGAGCTCATGATAGCTGGGATAAAAATAGGGAAACGTTGATTCAGGAAATGGATTCTAAATAACAAAACGGATATCAATAGTTGTTGCTACTCTTCTCCCGCTGTCGTCTGTGTTCTGAGCTTTATGATTAATGCGGTTGAGCGCAGGTGACTCATCGCTCTAATTGCAGCGCGTGTTTGCGCGGGAACTATGCAGATGAATATATCGGTGTTACTGGAAAATGGCCTGATCATTGATGGCAAGAAAAATCAGCCTAGTGGGAGATCCTTGCTATTCGTAGGTGAGCGTATCTCCAAAGTAGGTAACTTTGGCGCAGCATCTCTAGTCTTGGCAGGCCAGTGCCGTGGTATCGACATTGCCACATCACCTTTGATAAACTCAAATCCAATGATGAACTGTTTTTTCACTGGGGTCCTAGATTCGCTGCGATTGTGGCCGCGCGCAATACCCAGCAGCTTTTACGAGCAGGCGTGACGGGGTTTTTGGACCCTGACTCAATCTTCAATACAGGCGTGGATCTTCGAGATGCGATTGAGTCCGATGGTTACTTGGCGGACCTGATTTTTGTTGATGGTAATCCGGCGGAAGAGGCGTTCTGTGCTACCGCCACCGTACCTGACGTTCGACCGGGAAATACAACATCTCCCTGTTTTGCCCTGGTAGTCTGTTACAAAGGCCGCAGCGTTAAACCTCAGCCGGTTGTCAATCAAGGTCAGGTTCAGTAAGAGAGACGTCTGCCAATTTTAAACTGAATTAGAGGTTTCTCGATATGAGCATGCCCAACACCGAAAAGATGGTCAAGAATATCGGTCGCAATGCCCCCCGTAAGTATTCCATCGGGAGAAAATACGTATTGCCTTGGAAAGGCTCCGAGGTGAGGTTCCATTGCCGAGCTGTACAGAGAGCACCAAGGCTAATCTATACTACCGCTAGAACAAAGATTTTCTAGAAGCAGGGGAAAAGCGCCTGTCATGCGATACTGTTGAGGAATCCAATAATAACGAAGTCACTAGTCTTAACCAAGGGATCTAGGATCTGAAGCAAACCGTCGTCGGGGTCTTGGGACAGCCCGAGGATATCGCCAACGCATTGCTGTTCCTAGCCTCGGATTATTCGTGTGGCCTAAATTATCGACACCTCCCTACAGGTCGACGTTGGTATACTCCAGTCGGTCTAGCTGGCGACAGCAGAATCGGACTTTTGCTAGTTGCGATACAATTGCTCCAAGTTATCGCAGATCAGTGAGTAGAACCCCATCATCATATCGTTGAGGTCATCGGGCTCGATATCGGTTTCCTGCCAGTTGCCGGACCACAAGATCCGGGTTTCCTCGGGACCGATTTCGTCCAGGCAGATATAACTGACATAGTCGATGAAGGGTAGTGCGCAGCTGCCCAGTACAGAGAATACAATGATTCTCTCGTCAATTACGGCGTCAAGTCGCTCTCGGACGACGCCGGGGTAGCCACTTGTCTCTTTGAAGTGAATTGTACGGACGCTTCCGGCATGGTTGCCGTCACATTCAACCCGTTCAATCAGATCCGGTAGTAGGGTACCCACATCAGCCCATGCGGTAAAACTGTCGTAAAAAAATTTACTGGGAACGCTGACATTTCGTTCCAGGATTGTGCTTCCACTCATCATAATCTCCTTGAGTAATACTTAATAGGGGGTTGCCGTGTCTACTCGGCGTTGTTTTTGGCGATGTTAACCACTTGCATAGTTGTAAATTCTAGTAGCCCCTCGTCGGACCACTCCACGCCTATACCCGACTCCTTAGCGGTGGGCAAGGGAATATGTGGTCCTATCGCGGCATGCTGATTTACCCAGACATTGGCCGCTTCCAGTTTTTGGGCCAGAGCCTGTCCACGTTTGATATTCCCCGACCAAACAGAACCTCCCAGAGCGTAGCCGCTGTTATTCGCGCGCCGCAGAGCGTCTTCGTCGGAACTGAAGCGCATAATAGGCAGCACGGGTCCAAAGGGCTCCTCATCGACCAGAAGACTGCCATCTTGAATATTTTTTACCAAAGTTATTGGTATGCAGTACCCCGGTAGTTCCTCAGGGTTTCCTCCTGCGATAATCTCGCCGTCGGCGCGACCGATTTCGATATATTTGCAGATCTTGTCGTATTGCATTTTATTCTGTACTGGGCCGAACTGCGCACTGGGATCCGTACCGATACCGACAACAGTACGCACCGCTATGTGTTTTAGCTCGTCGCAGACTTCCTCGTAAATACTGTCGTGGACGTACAGGCGCTTCAGCG
>LIDE01000092.1 GCA_001438605.1 SAR92 bacterium BACL16 MAG-120619-bin48
CCAGCAGTTACAATGAGCTGTTTGAAGCAGTAAATGCGGGTATGGGTGTAAGCTTGTTATCTCCGCTGCGACTCCCGAAAACGCACCAATTGCAGGCGTTATCACCGTCGCTGCATCAATTTGACCTAGGGGTGTGGCTGCTCAGCCATCCGGACTTGCGTAACCGGGAGCGAATAAGGGTATTCAGGGACTTTATGATTGAGCACTTAGGCGGCGCGCTGACAAAGCACTGGAAAACTTAACAAGGAACGGGGTTTAACGCTACTTGGCGTATTTCGATGCCTGTAGTCGAAAGCGTTTATTGTCTGTTCGACTGATCACGGAGCCAGCGACTTGCTTACGCCTTATTCTGCGGTGGTGACTGAGCTGTGCAAAAATTTGCACAGCGGTCAAAAATAAAATGGACCGCTGTGTTATTGCGTCTTGTTTCGACAATCGCTCTAATATCGCACATAGGCAAATTAGCGAGCAGGCATGCCTTTTACCATGGTTAAAAACTCAAGCTTTGTGCCTGCACGCCTTTTCTCAGACAAGGCCTGATAATCAGCATCGGCGTACCAGTCTTTGGCTGCTTGTTCTGAAGGAAAACTAAACATAATCATTCGTCCTTCGCGTGGCGCATCACCTTCAAAAGTTTCGGCGCTATCATCAAACGTTAAAAACGTGCCACCGTATTTTTTAAGCATCCCAAAAAAACCTTTCTCATATTCACGATAAGGGCCTGCATCGGTAATTGTTAAATTCACCACCATATAAACTGGAACATCTGACATTATTAACTCTCCTTTAAATTGTTGTTAACCAGTTGGCAACCGCCTGTCCGATTTCTACTGGTGAATCTTCTTGAATAAAATGACTACCTTTAACCGTAACTTCTGTTTGATTCGGCCAACTACGACAAAAGTCTCTGGCCTTACCGACTAATATTGAACCTGGCTCTGCATTAATAAAAAGTTTAGGTAAGGTTTGGTTATTGGCCAGCCATTGACCGTAACCATCTACTAAATCAACCATATGTGCAGGTTCGCCATCTATAGGTATTTGGCGCGGCCAGTTTAACGTTGGCTGCCTGTTCTCTGGAGAATCAAAAGGTGCTCTATAGTGAGCCATTTCTTCTTCTCCCAACTCGCGTAACACCGAACTGGGTAAAACCGCCTCGATAAACATATTACGATTTAAAATGAGGTCTTCGCCCTTCTCGCTTCTAAAGCCTTGAAAAATACCGCGCGCGCCTTCGGGCCAATCTTCCCAGTTTAGCGGGCAAGTTATCCCTTCCATGTAGGCTATCCCACGAATATCTTCAGGGTGTTGTTGCGCCCAATAAAAACCGAGCGCACTACCCCAATCATGGATAACTAAAGTGACATTTTTATTAGCGCCAATAGATTGCAGTAGACCATTCAAGTAATTGTAAGCGGCCTCAAATGTATATCTGCCCTCGCCATCGCTTGCCGGCAATTTATCTGAATCGCCTTGGCCAATAAGATCAGGGGCAATAACACGACCAGATGCAGCTAGCTCAGGAATAACATTACGCCATAAATACGAGGATGTTGGGTTTCCATGTAACAGTACAATTGGATCTCCTTCACCCACCTCAACATAAGCAATATTGCGGCCATTAACCTCGGCTATTTTTTTCGAGTAAGGCATTGTTGCAGAAATCATATTTTCTCCACTTTTATTCACCACTAAGCAGCCAAGCCAAGTACGGAAGTAGTCGTTGTTAAAATATTTTGTAAATCTTTTTTTGAAATATCTTTACGGCTGGACACGCGTAAACCTTGATTTATAGTCATCACAAACTGCGCTAACTCTTTAGCTGTTTGCTGACTTGAGAAAGTGCCAGACTCAAGTGCGCGTTCAAAACACACCTCAAATGCTCGTTCGATCTCATCTAATTTTTGCGATGCCAATATACTTAAACCTTGATCAACATCAGCTAGTTCTAATACCGTATTTACCATCATGCAGCCACGACGCATACGCCGCTCAGGCACAGAAAACAAAGTATGTTCGAAAAAGTTTTTAATGGCATTGCCAGGATTTCTGTCATCTTCTACCGACAAAAGCACCGAATTGGTACGTTGCGAAAATAACGTCAGAGCCTCTATGTATACGCTCCGCTTGTCGGTAAACGCCGCATAAAAGCTACTGCGACTAATCGCCATTGCTTCCAGCAATTGACTTAACGACGTTGCGTTATAGCCTTGCCGCCAAAATAGTAGCATCGCGCTTTCTAATGCTTTGTCTCTGTCAAATTCGATTAATCTTGCCATGGCATAAATTATGTACCAATTGGTACATAATTGTCAACAATGCTTGGGGCTATGACACAGGGAGATAAAACTACCCTGTGTAGCTAATACACTTTCAATCACTCTAATTAGCTAACAGCTACAAGAGGCTTGCCTTATTACCTTTGTTTTTAATGTGACGAATTCGCGCATCGGCAATGGCCGTCTATTCCCTCTTAAGGGTGAGAACAAGGAAAAAGAATTGGCACGTCTCAAAGACCTGCTAGAAAACAAGGGCCAAGCGTGGGCGACGCCCGATAAATGCCACAACTATGACGGATTTTTGCAGATCAGCCAGCACCTTATTGATTGGCTTCAGCAAGGGTTTGATGCGCAGGCGGAGGATGTGATGCGGATGAATTGGAAAGGTTTCTTAGCTGAGAGCAACTCAGGAAAGTTCCTGAAGATACAGGACAGTTGGATCAAGGGTCAGCCTAGCTTGAAGCAGTTTTCATCCGAGGGCGGCACACAACAAGCACGACCAGCGACGCAAGCGCCAGCAGCACAGGCCGCAGAGTCATTAGTTGAAGACGCCTATCCCTCAGTTCTACCGGCAAGGTCATCTATACCTTGAAGACGCCGTACCGGGATGGGACAACACAGGTAGCATTCGAACCGGTGGATTTCATCGCACGGTTGGCAGCGCTGGTCCCCAAG
>LIDE01000093.1 GCA_001438605.1 SAR92 bacterium BACL16 MAG-120619-bin48
GAGTGGCCTTGTTGATGTAATACATGAATTTTCACTAGTATCTCCTGAGTTATCATCACCGCTGCCTTGTTTTTAGATCAGCGGCTATTTTGCCTCAGGTGGGTCAGTTTTCGTTTACCGAAGGTGGGTCAGTTTTACATTACCGTTAACAGTTATTAGCCAAAAGTGACATGGCCTGTGTCAATCGGCGCTTGATAATAAATCGGTGGGGGGAGTCACCCAGAGTCTGTTTGAAAACAGTACTGAATCGATGAGTCGATAAACTGCACTCCTGAGCTAACTGTTCAATAGTTAATTTAGTATGTAGTTGTTGCTCGATCAGATGCAACGCAGGCTGTAGCTTTTGTATTAACAAAATTCGCTGCCGCCCAAGTGGCAGTATGGCCGAGAGGCCGATCAGTTGGGAGAGTAAGCTAAAGGCCAGTTGACGCTCCTGAGCTATGGCGCCGATGTCAAGCCTCTTCTGTGTTGGTTCGTTATCAGGGGGGTTGAAGCTGGAGCGGCGCCCAATAACGGCCACCAGTTGCTCTATGCTGTGCTTCAACGCGTGTGCATCAGCGCCGGTGGCAAGGGTAGGCACTCTGTAAAAAGACAGCGCATCAATACTCCCAAATAAATTGAACTGAATGTTAATGCCGCGAATATCGCAGGACGGTGCATCAAAGCGATGTAAGGTTCCTGCCGGAACGAGCAAAGCCTGACCATCACGAGCTTCCACACACTCTATCTCACCTTGATTTTGGACAAATAATCGATAGGGATTATCCGGAGTGTAAATAATGACCAGGCAGGGGTCGACACGCCAGTCGCAGCGATAGGGCTCTGCTCTGTGGTGTTCACACCAGGTTATGCGGTAGTCGAGAGCCGCCGATACAAGGGATTGTAGTTTGCTCATATGCCATAATTATACATGTCTTACCGGGGATAGTTATCCCTATGCCCGTGATAGATTTAATATTTAATCCGGGATGCAGTCGGTTTCTACCTATATACAACCGTATTATACATGTCGGGTGGGCGTCTATTGCCTTCGGTTTTAATCAGGCCTATAAAAGAGCCTGTGATAATTTATTACTGGAGAATACCTGTGAGCAACCCATCTATCCATCACGGTGCCTTGCCCTTAAGTCGCGAACATATGCCGACGGACTACCACATTTCATTAGACAGTTACTTTCAGCGAGAGAATATCGGGCAGGGGTACCAAAACAAGGAGCAACGTATCCCCTCTTATTTTGGCCCAAACCAGCCTATGCGTGGCTTTGAGGCTACCTATGCCAACATCATCGACTACATTGTACGCATTACCTACCAGATCTGGGAAGAGAGAGATGTCGAGTATATTGACAGCACCTATTCAGATGATTCCAAAGTGTTCGATGATTACGGTTTACAGCTTGGTAACAAGAAAATAATTGCAGATACTTATCACACCACCGCAGCGTTTTCGAACATTCGCCTGATTGCGGATGAAGTTGTCTGGGCTGGCAATGATGAGATTGGCTATCACACCTCGCACCGTACCATCATTCGTGGACGCAATGACGGTAATAGTAAATATGGGACAGCAACCGGCAAAGATGTCGATGTGCTGGTCATTGCCAACTGTGTAGTCAAAGAAAACAAAATATTTCTCGAACATGTGCTCTATAACAACTCCAGTCTAGTGCTGCAGCTGGGCCTGGACTTGAATGCGATGGCGGAAAAGATGGCGCTAGAGCCCCCCGTTGGCTGGCCTCGCGCTAAGGAAACTTGGGCCCACCTGCGCGGTGCGAGTAGCCCGGAAATGCCGATTTCTGTCACCGAGCCCATTGACGGATTTGACGTAGATGCGTTTTCCCGAGCGAACTTCAACACTTTGTGGAATGAGAACAACTTCAAGGCCTTGGACGATATCTATTTAGATGGTTTTGAGTTTTTTGGGCCATCCGACAGAGTTGGTAGCGGCCAGGGCGCTTATCAAGAGTTTATTGAATCTATGTGCGCTACGTTCCCAGATTTACAGCTGCAGGTGGACGAGGTCTATTGGATGGGTAATCAGACAGAAAACTATATCAGTTCTGTTCGCTGGAGTGCTACAGGAACTCATCAAGGCGACGTGCTCTATCCCAATCCGCAGGGTTGCGAGGTACAGCTATGGGGTGTTACTCAGCAAAAAATCCTTGGTGGTAAGGTCAAAACTGAATGGACTTTATTTAATGAGCTAGACCTGATGATGCAGTTAGCCGCACACCGTAATGCTCTGAACGAAACGTAATGGAGACAAAAATGAGAGATTTTCAAGACAGTAAGGTGCTGGTGCGTGAGTATCATCAGGCTTTAGACGCCGCCTGCGGTAGTGAAATTAACGCGGTGATTCAGCGCTACACCACGAGTGATTATCACTGGCGTGGCATGCATCCTTTTTATGAGCAGCACAGCGCTGATGAGGTGGCCGAGGTGTTTTGGAAGCCGCTCTGCCAGGCATTTAGTTCCATTCAGCGTCGACCCGATGTGTTTATGGCGGGCCTCAATGATGCTGATGACTTCCAGTCGGAATGGGTGTGCAGCATGGGTCATCTGATGGGTCTGTTTGATAAAACATGGTTGGGCATTCCGCCCACGGGAAAGATGGCGTTTCTGCGCTATGCGGAATTCAACCGGGTGATCGATGGAAAAATTTGTGAGACAGCTTTGTTTTGCGACATTATCAGTGTGATGCAACAGGCCGGATTAAATCCTTTACCGTTGGCAACCGGCGCCTTTTTCATCACTCCAGGACCACTTACTCACGAGGGCTTGATGTACGGGGTGCAGAGTTGCGAGGAGGGCAATAAAACATTGGCCTTAATCAACCAGATGGTTAAAGAGCTAAACGGTTCCAGGTTACATTCGGGAGCTGACGAATTGGCGCGTACATGGCACGAAGACATGATCTGGTTTGGGCCGGCCGGCA
>LIDE01000094.1 GCA_001438605.1 SAR92 bacterium BACL16 MAG-120619-bin48
GGAACTGCGCCGACAAATTCGCGCCGGTCTCCATCGCGGAAATACCTCCGGTTTTTGTGCCGGATACGTGCAGTGCAATCTGGTCATTTTGCCAGCCGACTCGGCCGCTGACTTCTTGGCGTTTTGCCAAGCCAATCCCAAGCCCTGTCCTCTCATCGGCATCTCCGAAGCGGGTAATCCGATGCTGCCGCAACTCGGTGCTGATATTGATATCCGCAGCGACATTCCCTCCTACCGGGTGTTTAGACATGGCGTGCTGACGGACGAAGTCGAGAACATCGGCGCACTGTGGCAAGACGATCTCGTGGCATTTTTGCTCGGCTGCTCATTCTCTTTTGAAGAAGCCCTTATTGCCGATGGCCTTGAAGTGCGCAACATTACCGAAGCAGTTAACGTGCCTATGTACCGCACCAATATCGAATGCCAATCTGCTGGGCCTTTTAGCGGCAAAATGGTTGTCAGCATGCGCCCTTTCACGCCTGCAGACGCTGCGCGAGCTGCCGATATCTGCGCTGCCTATCCCTCCGTCCACGGTGCACCCGTTCAAATTGGCAATCCCGCAGAGATCGGTATCAGCAATATCACCCAGCCCGACTTTGGCGATGCAGTGACCATTAAACCCGGCGAAGTACCCGTATTCTGGGCCTGTGGCGTGACGCCGCAAGTGGCTATCGAACAGGCTAAACTACCCTTCTGCATAACCCATACTCCGGGCTGTATGCTGGTAACAGACTTAAAAAATAGCGATCTTGCGGTCACAGCGAAGTGATCGCGCCAATGAGGCAAACAGCATGACTTTAAAATTAAATTGCGATCTCGGTGAAAGCTTTGGTTCCTGGAAGATGGGCCTCGACGACGATGTCATGCCCTACCTTGATCAAGCCAATATCGCCTGCGGTTTTCACGCTGGCGACGCCATGGTGATGAAGAAAACGCTACTGCTGGCAAAACAGCACAATGTCACTGTCGGCGCGCACCCAAGCTACCCCGACTTAAATGGTTTTGGCCGCCACTCCATGAATATCCCAGCCGCCGACCTTATCGCATTGATGCAGTACCAAATTGCCGCGCTGACTGGCATGGCAGCGAATCTTGGCGTCACAGTCACCTACGTCAAACCCCACGGCGCGCTCTACAACGACATGATGGCCAACGGTCATATTCGCAGCGCAGTGATGCAAGCCATTGCCGAATGCCATCAGCCCCTCGCCTTTATGCTGCAAGCCACAGCCCAAGCCGACACCCATCGCGCAGAAGCTGAGGCATTTGGCCTCGAGCTAATCTTCGAAGCGTTTGCTGACCGCTGCTACGACGATAACGGCGCACTTTTAGCGAGAAGCAAAGAGGGCGCCGTCCACAGCCGTGAAAAAATGCTCGCTCAAGTCATCCAGCTGAAAAACGATGGCAGTGTGACTACCGTCAGCGGCAAGAGACTGCAACTGCACGCTGAATCACTCTGCGTTCACGGTGACAATATTGAAGGCGTCCGCGCCATCCAAGCCATTCGCGCGTTAGTGGATGCATGAGCACCGAACTGACAAAAAGCACTATCGCCATCGCTGGAGAGAACGCGCTAATTGTCTATTTCGGCGACAAACCCAGCCCTGAAATATCGCGCCACTTGGCCAATACCACCCAAATACTGAAAGGCCTCTTGGCCGAGTCACTGGTCGACCTCGTGCCGTCCTACGCATCGCTGCTGGTCATTTACAACCCACTGAAAATAGACCATCACGGCGCGCAAAAAGCCATTCGCAATGCCCTCAAAGCAAGTGCCAACAGCAACATGGCCGAATCGTCCGACAGTTCAAAAGTGGTCGCGCTACCGGTCTACTACTCCACCGAAAGCGGCCCAGACCTACAGCGCATCGCTGACCACAGCAAGCTCTCGATCGATGACATTATTGCCATCCATCAACAAATTGAATACCGTGTCTACGCCATTGGCTTCGCCCCCGGCTTCGCCTACCTCGGCGAAGTCGATCCGCGCATTGCCATGCCGCGACTGTCAACGCCGAGAACAAAAGTACCCCGCGGAGCAGTCGCCATTGCCGACCGCCAGACCGCCGTCTACCCTGCCCAATCGCCCGGCGGTTGGAATTTGATTGGCCTCTGCCCGCAGCGAATGTTTGACCCCAACGCGCACCCGACCATGCCCGTGCAAGTGGGTGACCGCGTGCGCTTCCAAGCCATAAGCCGAGAAACCTTTTTAGACCTAGGTGGCCAACTATGAATGTTGGCTTTAACGTTATTCAACCCGGGCTACTCAGCCTAGTGCAAGATAGCGGCCGTTTTGGCCTGCATGGCATTGGCTTAACCACTGGCGGCCCCCTCGACCGCAACGCATTTCGCTGGGCAAATCGACTCTGCGAAAACCCTGAAAATAGTGCACTGCTGGAAGTTGCCGTGGGTGGCCTAACCTTGGAATCGACCCTGCACACGCGCATCGCCGTAACCGGCGCGGCCATGCCGTTCAGCATCAACAAAAAACCCGCCGCGCTCTGGAAAACCTACACAGTAGCGCCCGGTGATCGCATTGAATTAGGCTTTTCCAGCGCCGGAAACCGCTGCTATCTGGCAGTGGCTGGCGGTTTTCAGATCGACCCCGTATTTAACAGCGTGAGCACCGTTAGCCGCGAGGGACTGGGCGGCCTGCACGGAGATGGCAGCGCACTCAAATCAGGAGATTTTTTGCGCCTTGCGCAACCGGCGGAAGCGTCAACCCTGTGGCAGCTCGACGAACATCTGCGACCAACAGACAGCGGTAATAGCGCCACATTGCGAGTTATTCTCGGCTATCAGCACGCAGACTATGACAACCTGCAAAAACAGCGTTTTTTCACCAGCGAATACCGCGTGACAAAAAACTGCGACCGCATGGGATACC
>LIDE01000095.1 GCA_001438605.1 SAR92 bacterium BACL16 MAG-120619-bin48
GGTAAAAATGTCTTGGATGAAAGGTATTATCAAAATGTATTTGATGTAGGTACTAACTACACTACCAACAGTGCCACTGATCGCACACCTGTACCCATTCCCGGTCTTTGGACCTTTGGCTCCCTAAATCAACCGGCTACATGGGGCGCTGAGGTGAGATATAAATTCTAAGTGACTCCATCTCGCACCGTTCTATGAGGCGACTCATAGAACGGTGCGGGAACAGATGTAAATAATGTTTCTCTTAATTAACGCTGTATGAGGCGTGAATAAACATTATGCCATTTGAATCAGTTCCAAGAATAGGAGTAAAAATCATGGAAAATACTACCCTACAAATTTGCACCAAACTAGATATTAAGCCTGGACAGCTATCCACGTTTATAGACAAGTTGCAAAGTTTCACTGCAACTGTTGAAGCAACGGAACCACTCACATCTACTTACGCATGGTATATAAGTGATGAAGGGAATTGCTGTTATATTGTCGAGCGCTTTCCAAATTCAGATGCATTTATGGAGCACCTAAATGACCTTTCAGAAGAAATGGTCTTGTTACTTGAAATGGCTCCAATTTTCGAAGTGCTGGTTTTTGGTTCTCCAAGTGACGACGCAGCCGAAGGACTGCGAGCGTATGGCGCCAAGTTTTTCCCGCTTACTGCAGGTTTTATTAGATAGGTAGCTTGAGCGGGACAACGCCTACCTTGCATATAAGATCTTGCCGTGTTCGCCTTTTTGAAAGAATGTTTTTTTGTTGAAGATGTGTTCTAAGAAAGGCAACCCTAGGACAAATTATGTACTGTGATTGCTAGCTTGTTAGTGGGCATGGCTTTTGGATCTTCGGCGAATGCGATACTGTAAGGTAAACTAGACTAATTTTCGCGGCAATGACAAATTATATTTTATTGGACATTGTCGACTCACACTGACGATCAGGGGGTATTATGAGTATTTTAGACAGAACAGCCACTATTCAAGATTTGAGAAACATCGCGCAAAGAAAGCTTCCACGGCCGATCTTTGACTTCATCGACGGCGCAGCTTTCCAGGAGATTACCCTGCGCGCGAATTGCGAAGATTTCGACAAAATACGGTTTCGACAGCGCTCTTTGGTTGATGTGTCTAAGCGCAATCTTTCCACTACAATTCTTGGGCAGAAATCCTCTATGCCTGCGGTGATCTCGCCATGTGGCCTCGGAGGGATATGCTGGGGAAATGATGGCGAAAAACTCGCCGCGCGGGCGGCGAAGGCGGCTGATATCCCTTTTACACTCGCCATGTTGTCGATTGCGACCATGGAGCAAATTCATGAGGAAATTGGCCCTTTCTGGTTTCAAATGTGCTTGTTAAAAGATAAAGAGTTGATGCGTGCACTGATTAGTCGTGCTATCTCGATGGAGTGTCCAGTTCTAGTCCTTACCGTAACCTGGGCTGCCTATGGGCTGCAGAGTCGCTCGGTACGCAACGCGATGATGTTTCCGCCAAAAATAACGCCTAGAACTCTGTGGGATTTTAGCAAGAAGCCAGCTTGGGTAGCGCGCCACTTCTTGGGCAAACGGGTGGCGTTCAACAACTTTGAGGGGCTGGTCAAAGATCCAGGTGATCTGGACTACATTGTGGGTCAAATCGACAACGCTGCAACTTGGAAAGATTTGGAGTGGTTACGCAGCATCTGGCCTGGAAAGATTTTGGTCAAAGGGATCAACTGTGCTGAAGATGCGCGATTAGCCATCGAGCATGGGGCTGACGGGGTGAGCGTTTCTAACCACGGCGGCAATCAGCTGGACAGCGCCGCTTCGACGATTTCAGTTTTGCCCGATGTCGTTAGAGGTGTTGACGGGCGGGGGGAAGTGCTCATTGATGGAGGAGTGCGTTCTGGTCAAGACATCTTGAAAGCCTGTGCACACGGGGCAACCGCTTGCTTGCTTGGTCGAGGACATCTGTATGGTCTGGCCGCCTCGGGAGAGATAGGTGTCACCAAGGCTCTTGAGCTGATGCGATATGAATTGGACGTGTCGACAGCCCTGACCGGTTTGTCAGAAATTAGTGAGGCTTCTACGGAGATCCTGGTTTAGATTTTGGGTTCGAATTGACCATTGGCATTAATGTAATATCGAGGTCGATACCAAAGCCGCTTCTGGTGAACCGAATCAGAGCGGACAGGGAGTATTGGATGACTTTGAAGCCGCGTTAAAGAAATGGATAGAAGCTTTGAATGTCGGCCCTTTTTTTTATACTTGAAGAAAGCAGCCTGACCATACATATCAGACTATATCGATAGTTTTACCTTCAGCTGCGGACAATAACTACATGGGATTAACTCATGGACAACTCATTTTTAATTAACAACACTAAGGTCATCTCGGCGGGGCAGCAGTCGATTACTGCTGTGCTTTTTTCGGCCGGCCGCATAGTTGCGCTTGGTGATAAAGCGACCGCCGCTGCCAAATCTATAGAGACCGTCAATATTATTGATGGATCAGGCTGCACCCTTATCCCAGGTCTTATTGACGCACATTGCCATATCAGCTTTGATCGGCCTAAGTCCAATGATGAACTGTTTTTCCATCGTAGGCCGGGGCTTGCCAGTATTATTGCGTCAGTAAATGCACAAAAGGTATTGCGGTCTGGAGTAACGAGCTTTTTTGATGCTGACTGCATATTTGATGTTGGTGTTGATCTTAGAGATGCTATGGAAGCTGGGGTTGTGCAAGGGCCTCGCATGGCGACTG
Source organism: SAR92 bacterium BACL16 MAG-120619-bin48 (assembly GCA_001438605.1). Taxonomy (GTDB): domain Bacteria; phylum Pseudomonadota; class Gammaproteobacteria; order Pseudomonadales; family Porticoccaceae; genus HTCC2207. Next base: position 2,732 of record LIDE01000095.1, read on the forward strand.
GTGGTAATGTTTTGATTACCAGTGTTGGTGGCACTGCTGGCCGGTTATTACCCGATAGCGGCAAGCTTGGTTATGCTGTTATCGTTCAGACGGCCGACGAGATAGCTGAATTGGTCCTGCCCGTTAAT
>LIDE01000096.1 GCA_001438605.1 SAR92 bacterium BACL16 MAG-120619-bin48
ATTGTTGTTGGTTTTTTGGCGCTCATAGCTGTAGAGCTAATGAGTATTTCTGGTGCGCTTATCGGTCAAAGACAAGATAATGAGCTAAGCACTGGGCAGCTACTTGACAGGCTAGATCGTCTTGAAGAAGGCATAACTACTCAATCAAACTCTATAATAATGTTCCTAGAAGATATGCATAGATAAGAAAGTACATAGATATGGTAAACCCCCACCCCCTACCTGTGTGAAACAAGTGGTCGAAAATTTTCGACGCGATTTTAGGTTGTCAATATTGCAGCAGCTGAACCTACAGGCACACAGCCTGACACAGCTTATTCAGCTGGAACACGTTCCTTGATGTAAGCCTCAACTTCTTCAGCCGTATCTCTTTCAGCACCAGCACCAATAGCACCTGAGATCAACGAATCACCCGAGAATCCAAACAAGTAACGTATCAGCAGCAGCCACAGGAACAAAAGAAATCAGCAGTGCGAGTAGTAGTCTGGTCATTGCGTCCAGACTATGTTCATAAGTTAAATGTCTCATCTAGCAGAAACATCTCAACTCCACCTGTTATCTTGTCTTCTGCCATGGCTTCTGCTGTTGCAGGATCATTGAATATTCTAACGAACTCATCAGGATCATTGGTTTCAAGAATCGCAATTACTGTTCTATCATTTGTTGCTCCCATATGAGCAACGGATACACCCTGACTCTTAAATAATTCCACATGCGTTTTAAATTTTTCTCTCCAATGGTCCACACTTTCTACTTCTGCTCTTACGGCTATTAACATTTTATTTTCTCCTTTCCCTAATGTCCTGATTTGCGCCCATCAATTTAATCATTTGAACAGCCTACTTTCTGCTGGTCTTCTCTGTCAATCTTCCCATACACCCAACTAAAGCTCATTCCTTGCGACCCCCTGACCAGACCCCATTGCCCGATGGTACTCAACGTCATCCATGAAACCAGATCCAGACAATTGCAAGTGCTGGGTGGGCGTTGCTTTGGGGTACGGGGAGAGGTCTGCCGTCTGTTGGTAGCTGTAGTTCCCAGCCAGACACACATGCAGCACCACCACTGGCTGCCACACGACTCCAAGCTTCCAACATGGTTACCACAGCCCACTTTTCGTGCTTTTGCTGCACTGCGACTGCGTCATGAACTGGCAAGACAACAATCCCTCTTGGCCGTATTCCTATCCTTCAACGTCCCTCAGAATGCCTCTAAACAAGCACATAGGCTTGACAACAAGCAACCCAAACCTACCTTGACTAAAAGGAACCCACAACCTCAAGGTCATAATGACTTCAGTACTTGAAAAAGCTTAGGTTGCAGTGCCCAACAGCCACCTCCAGCAATACCGCCACATCTACTTACCGCAGCACCTGCCTCAGAGGCCCTCAGATTACGCCTCTCTGTTAAAAGCCTCCACCCGCCGCCTCATCTTGTGACACCTAGTCATTGATTGTTCTTGTGAAAGATTGGGCGGCTTTTAAAAGCTTTAAAGGTGGGGGGAAGGCAGGAGGCCATGCCGGGTATACCTGTGTAGAGAAGTGGACCCCATAAATTGGACAGTGCGATAAGTGCCCCTCGGGATTATGCCGCCATCTTGGCGACGTATTGATAGTAGACATTGTCTGGTGTCTGTCGGTCAAGTGATTGATGTCGTCTTTCAGTGTTGTAGAACTCAAAATATCGCCTCATCTAGCAGCGTGCGGGCCATAGTCCTAAAGCCATGCGGCATTATCTGCGCATTGGTGTAGCCTGAAGAGCGCGGAGCTGTACGCACCCCATCATCGCTAAGCGGTTTGCCACCTTTGCGAGCGGATGGAGAGACATAATTACCACGCCGAGTGAGCGGATGTATCTGCCTCAGCACTTCCAAACTCTGACTGGCCAAGGGAACGATATGCGGCTGACGCATTTTCATTATCGCCAAGTCCAGCTGACTGCCCCCGCCATCTGAACCATCTGTCTAGGGGACTTTAATACTCAAAGCGCCCAAATTTCACTAACTCTGCCTTGGTCGTCTATTTGAAAGACCTCGACAATATCTAGGACAGCGCCTTCTTTGTCCGTGACGTGCAGGTAACAAGTTACTGAGGCGCCGAACTCAACAATATTGACTAGCTCTTGCTGAGCGCCAATATCTGTCAGCCAACCGAAAATGACTTCCCGCACCTCGTCGTGACCTGTCACATCGAAGTCCATGGAAGGTACATGCATTTTGTAATCAGGCGCCCGTGGCACTTTCGACCACTCGTCATAACCACCGCTCGCGTTGAGCTTGTAATGTTGGATGGCCTCTGCGATCGGGGATAGGTTTTCCATGTCAATTACCTCTTAAAAATTTGGGTATCGCATTCAGTAATCTGCTTTATTGCCCCAAGTGTGGACAGTGACTCCATTATCGAAGCCACCCTCTAAGATATCTTTGGTGGCCTCTTGTATGCCTGTTTCAATTCGCCAACCGAGATATTTCTCCTGATGCGCCAGAGTTTCCCACTCTTCAACTAAGGTGATCGTAGAGCTGTCCTCGTCCTCATAGACGTCTACTTTGATACACCCGACATAGGCTCTGGTATCGCCCAATACGGCTCTGAACATGTCTGCCAACGCATCGAACTTGCCCTCGGCGGCTTTGAAGTTTAGAACAACTAATTCAGTCATTTCATATTTCCTTATTCTCTTGAGCTAGCATTGAACCATAATGACCAAAACTGAGCAAAGTGGCAAGCCCCTAGTTTCCTAGAGACTTGATAGCTTCTGATAGTACTGTTTTTCGAACTCTATCGGCGACACCCCATCATTATTACCGTGTCGGCGGCTTGGGTTGTAGAACAA
>LIDE01000097.1 GCA_001438605.1 SAR92 bacterium BACL16 MAG-120619-bin48
TTTGATAGCAAATAACTCGTTCGCAGCACGCTGAATAGCCGTGTCTAAGTGGATCGTTTTAAATGTCTTGCGAACATACTTTCCCTTACCGCTGAGCCACATACGAAAGTGGCTATAGCCGTCACTTTGCTGTATTCAGACTACTTCGGCTTTGCCGCCATAGATTAGGTGTCCATCCGCGCGGAAGGGCTGGGGTGGTTTGCAGCAAGCTTGCAAACCATAGACTTATATAAATTAATTAGGTACACCTATGGTAAGACATTCGGGAATTAGCTCAGCCTGGTAGCCCGTCTGTTTTGACGCCATTGCACTGGCAAAAGATGTGGATGGCTTTACCTGACTCGGTTTTGGCCGGATGGCGATGAACGAAGAACCCTACGGATCAGCTTCACTTCAGGGCATTATGCCTATCCTCGAAGGCTACAATATTGAGATGTTAGGCAAGCATGCCGTTGTAGTGGGTCGCAGCCCTATTCTCAGCAAGCCAATGGCGTTGATGCTGTTGAATGCCAATGCCAATGCCAACGTGACTATCTGTCACTCTAAGACAAAAAACCTTCCAGGATTCATAAAGCAGGCTGATATCTTGGTGGGTGCAGTGGGCCGACCTGGAATTATTAAAGCCGAGTGGATCAAAGATGGTGCGGTGGCGGTTGATGCGGGTTACCGTCCTAGCGGCTTTCTCTCAAAGCAATCAACTGCCCATGAATATCTGCAATAATCGCTTTTTAGCCTTTATCTTCAGTTAAATTAACGTTCTCTCTGGGGTCATTTAGGTGATCTAAGAGCATACGCGCAGTCACTTGGCCTCTGTGGCCAAACCACTCTGTCAACGCATAGCGATCCGTTTTAATAACCTCAACTGTATGCCAGCGCGAGATCACCGCGACTTTGCTCGAGGTACTGGTAACAAGAAGCTGGCCAGCAAAGCTAGTTCCCTTCAACTTGGGAAATACAGACTTGCCCAACGATTCTTGTATAGTGGGAATAGATCGAAAAATTCACCTAAACGCTCGACAACGCCGACTCTCGGATTCACGCTAGGCGTCTGGTCATTGCTTGCCAGCAGCTGCATAAGTAATGATGTCACTGTCAGCAGGGTAGTCGAAGGCTTTGAATTTACGTCGCCACTGGCAACAGCCACCCCTATCAACTCAACAGCTTTTCTGCGATTTGAAGCGCGGATTAATCGTTTCCGCTTCCTCCCCAAGTCGCAGAGGCTTTCTCTCTTTTTAATAGTGTGCCATCGGTTATTCCAATCGCCCTTTATCTTAGTTAGGGGTACATCAGGTGACGCGACAACTATGCTGGCACAAAGGGTAACTTTACTACCGTATTATAATACCTATATCAGGTGTTGAAATAGCCATAAGCCGAGGATACTCAAACCGAAAAATACCAGTAAACCATAGGCCCAGGGATCAACTTTTCCAGGCAGTAAATACCAGCCATCCTGTTTTAACGGTCGCTTTTCTTTGGCAAACAACAATGCCTGACCCTGGATAGTGTACGGATGATAGTGCTGCTGCCAACCGTCCAGCAGCACACTGGCAGCCCAGCCAACAACTACGGTGACAAAACTACCAACGGCGCAATACCATGGCCAAGCCACGTCGGCCCACAACTCTAGTGCCCACAAACTCATAAAACCAGTCGCCACGCCGACCATGACCCCCCTTTCGCTGGCATGCTTAGAATAAAAACCCAGGCCGTAGCAACCGAGTTTGGCTCCCACAAAAAACGAGCCTATCTTGCTTAAAATCTCCAGCACTGAGCCCTCACTCGAGACAAACATCAAGGCTGGCAGTACGATAAAGCCCCCCCACGCCACGGTAAAAAAACGTGTCGCCTTCAAGTAGTGGCTACTATCGCCATCGTGCTTAAAAAACTGTTGGTAGAAATCCAGCGAGGTGACAGTCGCCATAGAGTTCAAGCTGGAATCTAGACTGGACATCGAGGCGGCGACCACGGTAGCGGTAATAATACCCATCAAGCCAGGTATGCTAGCCGCGGCGGCAAACTCCAAAACAATGGTATTACCGTTATCAAACACTCGTCCCTGGTAATAGTGATTAAGTAAAATGCCGATCAGAAACAGTAGAGCAAATACAAAAATTGCTACATAACCCATCAGCATATAGGATTTTTTTGCGTCGCCTATTGTTGCGGCCGTTAAGGTACGCTGCACCATCATTTGGTTCACACCATAGACTACCACATGATAAATCGACATCGCCAAAACACCGGTCCATATTGATGCCACCACGGATGGGTCCGTGCTGGTATTAAATGGATCAGTCATACCGTCAGCTTTGAGATGCGCCAGTGATGCCGCCAAGCCCTCGGGCAGGGCCACAATCAACAAAATAAGAATCGACAGTACGCCCGCCAACATAATGACTGTTTGGGCAACATCGGTCCAGATAACAGCGGCAATACCACCCAAGGTGGTGTAGACCAGTGCAACTATTGCGATCACCACAATCGCACTGACTACATCAACCCCAGTGATAAATTGCAACACCAAGGCCGTGGTGTACAACATGATCCCTGAGTAAGCGATATTGCCAAACAGAAACACCAACGACATCAAGGTGCGTGTCGTCACCCCAAAGCGACGCTCAAGATAATGAAAAATGGAAGCGACGCCACTGTTATAGAAAAACGGTAGGAATAACGTGGTAACAATAAACACTGCGATTGGATAATTGACGTGAATAATGATAACTGAGAACCCGTCACTGTATGACCAGGCCGGGCCGCCAAGAAAGCTTAGTACTCCGAAAT
>LIDE01000098.1 GCA_001438605.1 SAR92 bacterium BACL16 MAG-120619-bin48
GTCCAAGGTTTTGGCCAACAGCTTGACGGGGCTTTTAGTCTCTGGATTTTCAGCAGGCGTTGTCGTTTGCATTTACCTCTTGGGCATACTGGCTCCGTCGGACAATGGCTGGATGGTGATTTTCTTTGCAGAGGCAAGTGTGTACGTTTTTTGCTTTTGGCTTCTTGGCCGCGTGGCGGTAGCTCGGTGATGGGGTAGGCGTATTTTCTTCTGCCACTAAAGCTTCCGCTTTTATGTCCTTGAGGGGTATTGCTCGTTAGTGTGTTTTTACAGGTGGTTGATGCATTAGTGAGTATTTGTCTCTTGCATCCACACAAATATATGCTATCGTTCTGGCATTGTTCATTGCGTGAACAGAAGCGTTGTTTACGCATCATTGGGCTTTCGTAAAAAGCGTGCTACCAAGCACTGCGGTAGCCTGCCTGATTAAGAAGTAGCCACTATGTCACCCGACCAAGAGATTGAATTGAAGGCCCTGAAATTGCTGGAGAAAAACCCAGCGATGAGCCAGCGTGAGCTCTCGGCTCAGCTCGATGTGAGTTTGGGGAAGGCGCACTATGTGGTTAAGGCGTTGATCGATATTGGCTGGGTGAAGCTTGGCAACTTTAAGCGCTCTGGCAATAAGTTGGGGTATGCCTACATTTTGACGCCGCTGGGTGTTGCCGAGAAGGCTGTGATTACGGCGCGTTTTTTGGCGCGTAAGCGTGAGGAGTATGATGCGCTTCGGCAGGAGATTGAGGGCCTTGAGCGTGATGTTGAGGCGTATTCTTCTGGGGTGTGTGTGGATTCTGGGAGTCGATAATGGCTTTTATCGCAAGTAAAAAGTAGTTTACAGAGTTTCCATATTGGATCTCACTACAAAAATCTAATTCTCTGTTTTGTTCAAGTCACTCACAGTTGAGTAAAGGCCAAGTTTGTCGTCTAGATAATAAAAAAGGTGATCACCTATGTTTAAAGATAAAAACTTGATTCAAACGTTAATTTCGTTCGGTGAGCAAGGTATATTGCTGTTAATTTCCTTAGCCACTATCGGCGCTGTATTAATCGAGGTTGCTCGTATTATTGATAGCATGACCGTTAATTTGAGTGATTTGTTCCTGTTATTTATCTATGCCGAGGTCCTTGGCATGGTGGCGATATTTTATAAGGATCATCGAATTCCTGTGACGCTTCCGATTATTATTGCCATTACAGCACTTACACGAATGATTGTTTTGCAAACAAAAGAGCTTGAGCCTATCAATATTCTTTTCGAAGCCTCTGGCATTTTATTGTTAGCTATTGCAGCTTACGTTATGAGTGCGAAAGAAAGGTTGAGCTTGGATAAACTTACAGCGAAGAAAGAAATGGGCAAGGATTAGTTTTGTCTAAAGACAAAACCAGCTGATTTTGGAGCCTTTTGACATTGTGGGCTTTGCTCTCGGGATGATGGGTTTCGTAGCCCTTGTTCGATTAGAAACATTAATTAAAACCGTAAAGAGAAAGGTATTCTCGAAGAGAATTACAAAGAAGAGTAATCCTTGTTTAGTATCTATCTGGTTTTAGCGAATGGGTCTTGGCCAGTGACAATATAGTTTCTACCAAAACCCAGTTCATTTTGAGTAGTAGAGGTGTTCATTTCTTGGCAGTACAGAAAAACACAGCTAGGAAATGATAAAGGCTATCATCATCATGAAGGCGCCCTTAAAATATTGACCTATATGACCTTAATAGACTAAAGTGACCTATATTATAGTTTAGGTAAACCTTATGAAAATTAATATCTCTGAAGTGAAGGCAAACCTCTCCAAGTTCGTCAATATGGCCTACCACGGTGAGAGGATAGTTATTTTAAAAAATAATATTCCCTTGGTTGATATAGTGCCCCACCAGATTGAGGGTAAGCGAACTCTGGGTCTCCTAGCGGGTCAGTTCACTGTGCCGGATGATTTTTTGGACGAAGATGATCAAATTAATAGTATGTTCTATGGCGATGACCAGTGAACATTATTATTGATACCCATATTTTTCTCTGGGCATTATCGAATCCATCAAGGCTGAATAAGCATCATCTTAAAGAGCTTGAAACGCCAGCAAACACGATATGGCTGAGCTCAGTGAGTGTGACTGAGATAATGATAAAGGCGTCTATTGGCAAATTAATATGCGACTTTGACGTTGTGGAAATTGCTGAGAAAAGTGGATTTGAGTTGCTTGACTACAGTGCAAGGGATGCATTGTCGCTAAAAGAACTTCCTTTTCATCATAAAGACCCCTTTGACCGTATGTTGATTTCACAGTGTCTGTCACGTGGATACCGAATTATGTCTGAGGATAGTAAGTTTCTGTCTTACGAGTGCAAGCTTGTAAGCTAAGTTTGCTTGCCATCCCTAGCGCAGGCAACGAAATAATCAAAAGACGGCCTACTCTAGTGATATCAAGGCTGTCCTTTTATGACCATAAATTGGCACCGGCATCACAGCACTAGGTATTAGTGCATGGAGTCTCAGGCATCAAGATACGAGTTGTGAGTTTCTGCAGAGTGATAAGTGCCGTTGTCAAAAATCCAAATAAAATAAATATCAATAAAGTCTAAAATAAATGAAAAAATATCAAATCTATGGCGTAGGCGCGGCACTGGTCGATACCGAAGTAGTAGTTTCTGATGAATTTCTAGAGCAAAACGCAATTGAAAAGGGTGTCATGACCCTCGTCGATGA
>LIDE01000099.1 GCA_001438605.1 SAR92 bacterium BACL16 MAG-120619-bin48
CTGGGAACCGGTATCACCGTATTTCTTGATCCAGTCATGCATGCTCTTGGGTGTCACCCCGAGTCGCTTGGCGACCTCGCCGATCTTGTAACCCCGGTCCGTAACCTGCTTTACTGCCTCGATCTTGAACTCTTCTGGATAGCGTATACCACTCATATTAAATACCTTCTCTTTGCGTGAATTGTAACGCTATCAGGTATCTACGATACTAGGGGCTTGCCAGTTGCTAGTGAGGTCATCAGCTCACTAATGACTATTCAGCGCGTTGCGCTGCGCCCAATCTTGGTATTCTAGATGTGAGCTTTAAGGTCAATTCTGCGAAAGTGGCGGCTGAGCAAATTCAAGCTCGCGGCTGGTCCATTTCTCGTTCTCTGATGAAAGTGGCCATAACGCCGACCTGAACCGATAATGGTCGATAGTATGGCATCAAATAACTAACCACTATCTTTGGTTAAGGCTTGTTAGCATATAATTGAAGACGCTGACTTAGTGCCTGCCCTACCCCACCAACTTAATATGGCTCAGGCAATCGATCGATCCGATCAGTGACAACCAACAACTAATCTGAAGCAGAAATAATATAGTCCACCAACCTTTCCGCCTCTATAGGCGACAGGTGGTTGTGATAGAGCATCCAGGTGTTCGGCACCATAGCCTCCGCCGACAGTACCCAGCCAATCAAAGCCGGTCGATCCCAAACAATCTTCGTCGCTGTCAGGGCATCGGAGTAAGCGACACCCTGCCGGCTAGCCGCTGGCTGCTGGTTAATACCATATAAATTAGGACCTACTCTATGCGCCCCATCAACGCTGATACTGTGGCAGCCAGAGCATGCCGTATATAGCTGTTCACCGGTCAAAAGAGTCGGTTTCACATTCGGTGCGCCAGATTCTTCGATATCGTTGCCTTGAAAACTGAGCTCCTGCGAACTCAGGTTAATATCAAAACAAATACCCAAAATTAGTATAATCAATGCCGAACGGGCCTTATAGCTCAAAGTAGCGCCCTCATAGCCTGCATAGCAGCCCTTTCTCCTGACTCAGCTGCCCCTTCCATGCCAGAATTGGCATAGGCGGTATGTTCACCTGCAAAAAATATATTGCCTGTTGGGCGCTGTAGAATGTCCGCGAAACGCTCGATCTGTCCCGGTTCCCATATAGCCCAAGCACCCTGGCTGAAACGATCATTTTGCCACTGCACTAACTTTTGAAAGGACACATGGTCCCTTGCACTTGGATATAGCGCATAGAAATACTTAAGTATTTTCTCGGTAGCCTCTGACGCCGGCAGACAGTCAAACTGATCACAGGCATCGCCATTAATCCAGATGGTAATATTGTAGGATTGGCCATCCATACTCGGTCTAGTGAAAATTCGCCCTAGTGGACCGTTGGTCCAGCAACTTGCCGACATCTCGTCGCGCTCCCAAAAAGGCTCATGGGCCAATAGATGCACCTGTGTCACCTTGTGGTAGGCAATTTCTGTAAGCGCATGGCGCTGAGTCTTGTCCAGCGACGGAGTGAAGTCAATTTCCCTTACAGCACCAACTGGCAGCGCAAGGATAATCCCATCTGCTTCATAATGACGACCTTTTTCAGTCTCAGCGCGTATAACGCCAGCGACCCTCTGCACCCCAGTGATTTTCTGCCCTAATTCAACCGAAGACGAAAGGCTACCGGCCATAGCCTCTGGCAAACGCATATTTCCAAGAGCTACCTCCCAAACAGGCTGCTGCATCGAGATAGCACGAGATCTATTTTTCTGGGTACGAAATAAACTCAGTATTGATGTATTCTTCAATGTATTGCCATAGCTATTATTGATGTCAATCAAGTCGATTGCGCGAGTGTTTAAACCGCGCCGCATAAAATATTCCAGTGCAGAAACATCTAGCCCACTCTGCATTGGATCTCGCCAATCTGAACTTCTAACTAGGGGATTATCGCTAAGAAAATGGCTGGCAATATGATCGGGCGTCAGATGTTTAAGCGCCGAAGGAAGTGGGTTTTGACCCCACGTACCCCATTTATCCGCGGACAAACGATGTCCATCTATTGAATAATCGAAAGGTAAAGTTGCAGCGGGTTGGCGCAGCGTTATCTTCAACTGCTGTGCTAGATTTAAAAGTCTCCCATAGTTAGGGCCCAATAAGTTTGCACCACATTCAGGGCGTCCTATAACATCGTCCAGAGTACAGACGCGCCCGCCAACACGCTCACGGCCCTCAACAATCTGTACCGAGTAACCAAATTGCTCCAGTATTTTCGCAGCGTAAAGTCCTGACAGCCCGGCCCCAACCACTAATATACGCCTAGCTTGCGACGCAGCTACTGAGCCAAATGGTAGGCCGCACGCCACGCCTAGCCGTAGCATGCCTTTAACCATATCGCGACGATTAATAGCTTTCATATAACCACTCCCAGAGCGGCAGCTCAATTAAAAATGCGCACCCTTGGCAAACCCTATCAAGACATAAGGAGTTACTCAAAGTATAATTAATATTAATGATATAAGTATAGATCATTAATATTCAGATGTAACCTTTATATGTCTGCAAGGTCACAGTAGGGCTGAGTCAGCACAATGACAGT
>LIDE01000100.1 GCA_001438605.1 SAR92 bacterium BACL16 MAG-120619-bin48
CTGTGGTCTAGATGCTCCCTCAAAAGGGCTGACGGCATTTCATGATTGTATGGGTAAACTAAAAGCCTTCACGTTTAATGCTGAAACTAAAGATGGGAAGAGGCTCATTAAGAGCACTTTGAGGAAAATGTCGCCCGATAAAGACCCGATATCCATCCGACAACTGTCCGATAAAGCCCCGATATTATCTCCCGATAAGAAAAGTGATGAAATACAGGCAGAGAGCGACTTTGAGAAGATATTAACTACGTGTGAATTTAACTACGGTATAAGTAAACACGGTAAAACGATACCAAGTGCACCTATAGCGGCAAGGAATACATCAGACAAGGATATTAATGCCTGGTTATCTGAGTGTGATGAGTTCTTCTAAGCATATTAAGCACCCGTCGCGGCTAGCATCAAAGTTTCCTAGTGAGACTGTGAAGTGTCTACTGAACTAGTGGCGATTCACAGCCTCGCTTAGAACGCATTACAGAGCCATATAGCAGCACTCTGCACTGACCTATACCAATCAATAAATATAGTAATATCAAGGCTTAGGAAATGCACAAGGAGCCTCTGCGTGGCTTATTGCTCATGGTTTGGGATATGTGCTTGATGGAGTGCAAATAGGTGTAAATTAGTACCCAATTAGGCTCTCACTCTTTAGCTTTTTAGGCGTACGCAAAGGCATATGGATGGTGTGGCAGGTAAGGTAAAGGTGGATTTGCCTTAGTTGGCTGATGCTGAGCCTTTGAGGGACATTCCACCTATGCAGATTGTTGTCGACTCTAGATATGCGTAGGAATAGTCATTCTACGCAATACGCAGCTTTTTTATAACTTTATAGCGGGCCTTTTTGTTCGGTAGGATTGGTCCATAAAGCCGACCATACAGCGTTACCATTAACATAATACACTGCATCATCATGAATCACAGAGCGCTCGAGATTGCTTTGCCACCATTCTCGCCCAGCGCTAATCCGGCCGATCTCATCAATAGAAGCTAAAGCTGCATTGTCTTTACTATTGATCTCAAACATATACAGCCGATTATCTTCTTGATAACCCATTTCTGCGGAATAAAACGAAATGGTAGCTGGGATAAGAAACCGATCTTTGCTGGCATCAATTGCCTGATAGGTAAATGCATGGCGATTGTAGCGCGCTTCTGAGTATCCCCAGGATGCCCCTTCACTTTCACCCAAGGAAATACCCCCCAAAGAGTAGGGTGCGGTCATATCTGCAACATTAAAAAGTTCTAACTTGACTAAGCCATTTTCATCCTGTCCTAAGCCCATGAGTAGATCGTCATTGACCGCATGAAGAAAGTCCGAAAAGCCAGTCACCATTAGCTCGCCGGCAATCATTGGATCTGTGGGTTTTGAGAGATCAACAACATACAGTGGATCGGTACGTTCAAAGGTAACTAGGTAGAGTGCATCACCCATAAATCTCACACCATAAAGAGCTTCATTGGGTTTTCCGATGGCTTCTGGACGCTCAGAATTAGGCAAGGTGGAGACGAGATCAAGCTCAACATCTTGGATATTTAATTTAAGTATAGAAAGTTTATGATCAACCGTATCTGACGAATCACCGGTTCTCTGTGTAGTCACTAGCCGCAAATATCCATCATGCTCATTTATTCTGAAATCTCTGTCACCGCTAAGATAAAGGGAACCTTTAGCTGCCCCTGACCCTTGGTATACCAAATTTTTCGTCAATTCGAAACGATGAATAATCGTGCGTGACGAAGGCTCTGTCAGAGAGTCATCGTAATCAATTTGACTCAGGTAGATAGCATTTTGACTGACATAGATACCATCTGTGGGCTCTAGATAGCAACGAGCTTTGACAATTCTGGGATCGACAAGGTCAACTGCAATAAGGATTGTCATAGTGGGATAACCGTTGACTGCGGGAGATAGTTCATGCTCGGAATCAGTAATAAGACAATCACCGACATTAACTAAGGGGCTTGAAATCCCATCAATGGACATAGTGGGCAGCATATCTTCTAGCGATATTTCACTTAACAGACGCTCATTTTCAATCTTTTGTGTGTCATTGGGATAATAAACAAAGCCTTCGATAATTGGAGTGTGGCGAGCGACGAGATAGACAATGTCGCCTTTTTTACGGCTGTTGACGAAACCACCTTCGAATTCAATATTTATCTGATTGGTAGGCGCAGTTACATCAGCAATATCATAAACGCTGAGAATAGTTGTTTGTGATTCCCAGTTGGAGACGCGGGTAAAGGAGTCACCATAGCCACCCCACCAGCCTGAGCTGCTTATAGCCACAAGTTGGGAGCCGTTTACATAGAGACCCTCTACAGACAGATTGTCACTTAAGGCTATAGTACTTACTTCTAAGGCACTGGCATCGCTGGGGTCTGTCGCTAAAATACGAATACTACGCTCATCATTGTTAATAGGCATTTCGTCGGCCACTGCCATTTCAGGCGCTAATGCATCTTCAAGTATAAAACAGCAATCCATCCCTCGGCTGGGCGCTATAAATAGGTGGTCGCCATCATATTTAACAAAATCATGCTCGTCGACATTAGCCTCTAGGGTGTAGGTTGT
>LIDE01000101.1 GCA_001438605.1 SAR92 bacterium BACL16 MAG-120619-bin48
ACTACTGGTTTCACGACCAACGCCACGGATATAGATACGATTGCCTTCATTACCGCCGGCCGATTCTTGATACGACATGTTAGGTGTAAAGTTAGCAATATCTTGTTGAGTGTAAATATTTAGATCTTTAAGTTGATCTGAACCCATTGCGGTTATTGCTAAGGATGTGTCTTGCACAGAGGCTTCACGCTTCTCTGCAGTAATAATAATTTCTTCTAACATTGGCCGATCACTTGCAGCGCTAACGCTGGTGGCCGCCACACTGGCCGCGATTGCCGTTACGCAAAACAGTGTAGACTTATAATATTGATTTTGCATTTCTGAAATCCCCTTAAAATTTATATTATCGTTATTGGCACTATTAGACCCGCAACTGCGAGGCCTTAATTGGCTCCACTAAACCAATCTGTAGACACTATTAAAGCTACTAAACAATGCTATTAGCAAAGATATCAGGTTATAAACCTGCTAGTCAACATGTTTAATGTATGTTGCATGGTGGCATTCCAGAAGCAATAATGCATCTAGACATTAGCGATTGAAGTCCTATAATCATGTCATCGAACTGGGCGTGAACTATGAGTCAATTTCAATCTGAAGAGTTACCCGTTGGCCGAATTCGTCGCATCCAAGAGCGTACGGAAGTGGCTCGCGCTAACTTAATCACCGCAGGAGTTCCTCTCTTCTCCGAACAAGGTTTTGATGCAGTGTCCGTGCGCGATATAGAAGTTGCTGCTGACCTTAACCGCGGCATGGTGGCTTATCATTTTGGTGATAAAGAACATCTCTGGAAAGCAGTAGCGGACTTCACCTTTCAGCAAATTGACGCTCAGCGAGATATGCGTTTGGGCATGATGAAAGATATTTCCGATCGTGAGGGCCTAGCCTTGATGATTCGATTTTACGTGCGCTTTTATGCAGAACATCCAGAACTGAGTCGTTTAATGGCTCAAGAAGCTAGACAGGAAAGCTGGCGTATTGATTATTTAGTTGAAAACCATATCCGCCCAGGCAGTTTGCAACTTGAGCAACATGTCAGAAAAATTCTCAATCTCAGCGCTCGCGAATTCGCTCACTGGTACTATATTATGGTCAGCTCCAGCGCTACCATTTTTTCTTTCGAGCCTGAATGTAAGCGCCTATTCGGATTCAATCCACGCAATGAAGATGCCATTGAAACCCATGCAGACATGCTGGTGAATATGCTTTTAGGGAATGCAACCTAATAGGGAATATCGAGCACGGTCAGACTCAACGTTTCAACTAATGAATCGAAAATTTCGACGCCAATTCTTCAAAGTTTTCATTGCCTTCAGCATCAACAAATAATGTTGAGCGCTCGAGCTGGCGATTCGCCACTGAGTCAAGGCTTTGAGCCGAGTAATGGCGAGTCTGAGCTGGTATTGACTTCTGAAGACGAGAATGAAGTTCGAGAGTTCGTCCTAAGAAAGGACTCTTTGGTGTATAAGGTAAACGGCTCTATTTTGCGCACCTATCGTCGAGCGAGCTTCTAGCTACAGTTAAATGGAACACAATGATACGCTCACAGATACTAGCCTTTCACATTAGTTGGCTCGCAGGGTCACAATAGTGGCTTTCGCTTCCCACAGAGGCCCTGAATTTGAAGATCAGGCAATTACTGAATGATCGAGTTGTTGGTTTCTCAAAAATCAGCTAAAACGATCCGGGCATCGCCGAATTATGGAACTGTACAATCTTCCAAATTCCATCTTGTAAAGAAAGTGCCATGCTGATGCGGAGGGGAGTGCCAGTATTTTGACCCTGTGGCACCACTTCCCAAATACCAGAGATCAAAACACTATCACTCGATAATTCCATAATTGAAAAATTTTGAGCCCGAGCCAATGCCTGACCGAAAGGTGGTTTCCTTAATCCAGAAAAATACAAGCGAATCCCGGCTGTATCCTCGACTAACTCTGCTGAGCCAGTACCCCAAAAGATCGCATCCTCCGAGAACAAATTAACAATGCCGTCGACATCGGAGTTAGTAAAAGCCGATAAAAACCTGTGGAATACATCCTCCGCTTGAGGATTTCTGGCTTCCTCACTCTGAGTTATTGAGGTGCCCGCGAAAGCAATTATCAATAGAGTAAAGAATGAACTGATCAGTAGTTTTATCGCTCTCTCCTTAAAAATTCCTATCCACTCACCCAGAATAGTATGTACTAGCAAAATAGGGAAGCTTTCTGTACAAGTGAGGGTACCCTCGGGGGTGGGTCTGGATATGATAATCCCGAGGTTTTAGGGGGTGGGGCTTGAGTCCGCTTGACACGCGGGGTTGCAATACAGGGTTTGGCATCACACAGAGAACAACTTATTGTCGCCCCAGGAGTTCGAGCGACGGTATAAAAATGAGGCTGAAAAGTGTCTACTGAACTAGTGGCGATTCAACTCCAAGCTCCAAAAAGAATCTGTTATGGAGTTTATGATGTATCACGAGTTAGCCCATGATGTTTTGAATCTCGGACATTTTCAATTACCAGAGTCTGAGGGGATAAAGTCACTCATGACACAACCGGTGGCAGCACGAGATTTTACTATGGAT
>LIDE01000102.1 GCA_001438605.1 SAR92 bacterium BACL16 MAG-120619-bin48
GGGCACGAAATTGGTGGTCAGCGGTGATCCGGCTGATGCCAATTTTGCTGTTTATCACTATGTGGATAAGCTCCTGTGCGCGGTTGAAACCATAAACCGGCCGGGCGAGCACATGCTGGCCAGAAAAATACTCAAAGACAATTTTTCACCTACTGAAGAGCAGGTGATGCAGGGTGTCGATGAAATTAAAGCAGCCCTTGCCTACTGGAAAACAAAAACACCATAGAACCACAAACTAAATTAAGGCAAAAACCATGGCGGTCCAATATCTTAAACGCGGAAAACCAAATTCAGAACGTGCAGAAGATGATGCCAAGACCAAGGCGGTTGTCGAGGCAACCCTGAAAGATATTGAACTACGTGGCGACGCCGCGGTGCGTGATCTATCAGCGAAATTCGATAACTATACGCCCCCCTCTTTTAGGCTTTCAGAGCAAGAAATTTCTGACTTGATGGCATCGCTGTCGGAGCGTGAGTTAGCCGACATCAAATTTGCCCAAGCGCAGGTTCGGAACTTTGCCCAAGCACAGCGTGACAGCATGCTAGATATCGAAATAGAAACCCTGCCGGGCGTTATCTTGGGACACAAAAATATCCCAG
The DNA here is from genome assembly GCA_001438605.1 of SAR92 bacterium BACL16 MAG-120619-bin48. Lineage (GTDB taxonomy): Bacteria > Pseudomonadota > Gammaproteobacteria > Pseudomonadales > Porticoccaceae > HTCC2207. The sequence goes on from LIDE01000102.1 coordinate 601, forward strand.
TACAATCCGTTGGTTGCTATGTTCCCGGTGGTAAATTTCCGATGGTTGCATCCGCCCATATGTCGGTAGCCACAGCCACGGTCGCTGGGGTGCCCCGGATCGTAGCCTGCACACCGCCTTTCAAGGGCAAGCCCAATGCGGCGGTTATTGCTGCCATGCATCTTGGTGGTGCACACGAGATTTACGTGATGGGCGGTATTCAGGCCGTTGGCGCAATGGCCATTGGGACTGAAACGATTAAGCCCGTTCATATGCTTGTTGGCCCGGGCAACGCATTCGTCGCTGAGGCCAAACGGCAGCTGTTTGGTCGTGTTGGAATTGATTTGTTCGCCGGCCCTACTGAGACAATGGTGATCGCTGATGATACCGTCGACGGCGAACTCTGCGCCACAGACTTGTTGGGACAGGCCGAACACGGTTACAACAGCCCCGCGGTATTGCTGACCAACTCGCGCAAACTTGCCGATGATACGTTGCGCGAAATTGATCGCTTGCTGAAAATTTTACCCACGGCAGACACTGCGTCCGTCAGCTGGGCTGATTACGGCGAAGTGATCTTATGTGATACCTATGAGGAGATGTTGACCGTTGCAGACGATATGGCATCGGAACACGTCCAAGTCATGACCGTCCGTGATGATTGGTTCCTTGAACACATGACCTGTTACGGCGCGCTTTTTCTTGGTGCACGCACTAACGTTTCGAACGGAGACAAGGTGATTGGAACAAACCACACATTACCCACAAAAAAAGCAGGACGTTATACAGGAGGCCTATGGGTCGGTAAGTTTTTGAAGACCCACTCCTACCAAAAGATCATGACGGACGAGGCCGCAACCTTAGTTGGCGAATACGGTAGCCGTTTATGCATGCTCGAAGGGTTTGTGGGACATGCAGAGCAATGCAACATACGTGTGCGCCGCTACGGCGGACTCAATGTGCCATACGGAACAGGCGCTCCTTATCGCGCTGTTGCTGAATAGATGACTCTAGCAAGAAAAAACAGCGAAGCGATCGCAACCGCTTTTCAACGCTTGCGATCGTTTAACAAAGCACGGGATAGGTGCCCCTTAATTTTCCCTACTGGAGCCAGCTTATGATATTGCCCTCTACCCCATCTTTTTCCCTACAGGGCAAGCGCGCCTTAGTGACCGGCGCATCCTCAGGTATAGGTCAGGCCTGTGCCGTTGCCATGGCTGAGGCAGGTGCATCCGTGGTCTGTGCTGCCCGTAGTGCAGACCGTTTAAACCAAACAGTTGATGCGATAACAGCAAAGGGATTGGGCGCTCAAGCATTAATTGTCGATCAAACGGACCTTGGTGCGTTGAAAGCTGCGATGCAGCAGCCATTTGATATAGTCATTAATTCCGCTGGAATGGCCCGGCAAAAACTGGCTCTTGAAACCTCAGCCGAGGATTTTGACGCGGTGATGGACGTTAATCTGCGGTCAGCCTATTTTTTGTCGATTTACGCTGCACAGTCAATGAAAATGGCTAAAATTGATGGCTCAATCATCCATATCTCATCACAAATGGGCCACATTGGCGGCACTGAGCGCAGTGTTTATTGCGCATCCAAACATGCCCTCGAAGGCATGGTCAAAAGTATGGCTATTGAATGGGGTCCATTGGGTATCCGCATCAACACGATCTGTCCGACCTTTATTCGTACACCACTGACCCAAGCTACTTTAGATAATCCCGAGGGTTTGAAATGGGTCCAAGACAAGATCAAGCTTAGCCGTGTGGGCGAGGTGGAAGACATCATGGGTGCGGCCCTCTATTTGGCATCGG
>LIDE01000103.1 GCA_001438605.1 SAR92 bacterium BACL16 MAG-120619-bin48
AACGCCATTGATCGTTTGAGATACCGACTTACGCCCAGAGCTAGGCTTTACCTGCTCCGGGGCTGGCTGAGTACCTAATGAGACACTCGCTGACTCAGGTGCGCCAGGCCCACCTCCGCCGCACCCCACCAAGAGCAAAAACCAACAGCTGGCTAAGAATTTTTTCATGCCCTATTCCCTCTAATGCCACCAGACATTTCTCTGCACCCTAGGGACATCCGCGCGCCATTTCGCAAAAAATCCGCTGGGTACTGCTTGCGATAGCGTACGTGAGAAAGCCCATTTTGGTTTTGTTTTATCACTAGCAGAGAGGCAAACTGCACTCAACAGAGAGACAAATTGAGTAGCTGGCCGATAAAGACGGTTTCCCTGATCTATAGTGATACTAACTCAGGGAGAGTAAACGATGACTATAACGGAATTGGCAATATCAGTGTGTCTCACCCTCAACAACCTTCCGTGCGACACAATAGGTGTGTGCGCCGATAAAAGCCTCCGCACCACGGAGCTAGCGCGCACCACCATCTACACCAATAAACGCATTGAGATTCTCGTGCAGCCCCATATCTCAAAAACGAAAAACACCCATCTGACACGCGCGGTGCCGGTTCACGAATTCAGCCATGTACAACTCTGGCTGAGCGGCGACATCAACAATATTCATGGCCCAAAGTTCAGACGCCTAGGTACGCAGTAGTCTAAAATCTTAGGGGTTAATAGGCGTCGTCTGTGTTTTAGTTACTGATGTAAGCGGCATCAATATCAATGAAACATCGCCGCGCGCTCTATCTCTGACATAGGAAGATCCTTTCAACCGCGGGCGATAGGTCTCACTCTGGATGCATAGCGTGGTCAGTCGTGAATTCTAACCACAAAGGTTCTGCGCGACAGAGCGTGGTAGTAATTTTGGGATACGCCACATCTTCAAGAGATCAACAAACAAAAACCCAACGTCCGTTAGAAGCAGGCTTCTCACGGACGCTGGCTTTAAGACATCATCACTCTTTACTGCAACAAATAGTTACCGGTCTTCACGTAACATAATCTCTAATTACTCAGTGAATGTGCCCCATAAATCGCCGGGATTTGCAGCTAATTGCTCTGCTTCGCTAAGTTCCTCACCAAAGCCAGGTATAGTAAAGGCAACTCTTTCTACTAATAAGTTAGGGAACTCGAGTGCATCACCGAAAGCTGGCGCTTCTTTGGCAATAAGATCTTGCCCACTGGCAAGCAGATCTATCTTCAAATAAGGTGAAGGAATTTTTACTGATTTGGATCCATTTAAAAAGTCAATCTCAAATGGTTCGCTACCTAATTCAGCTTGAGAACCCACTCGAATAACGAAATCGGCAGATATCTTATCACCGACCCCTGGCATTTGAGCATTCCAAGGCTCACCATTGAGCTGCCAATTTTGCAAACCGAAAAGCAGCGACGCGCTAACTGAAACAATGTTAACGGGCGGTAGGCCTCCAAATAGACTGTAATCTGTTGTTGCGATACTGCAGGGTATATCCAAGCCCTTGGCTGCTTTGGAGACCTTTGCCGGTACCTTTGGAACACTTTTGGCGGCTGAGGCCCCTCCAGTGACCAGAGCTGCTATAATATCAGTTGCTGAAACGGGGGGGATCGCAGGGCTCCCCATCCCTACCGCAACATCGACTGACCCATATGTTTGGCCTCCTTTTGTTAAAGCGCACATCAGTTTCACTTTTACTGGGGTGCCAAAAAAGTCTAAAGTTACATTCTGACGAAGATCAACAGTAGCGCCAAACTCACCGCTTTCAGAGTCCACGTAAGTGAGTAACGCAGCACTGCCTTTTGCTTTAGTACCAAAAGTACCGCTAAGACACTTATTCACATCAAGTTTTGGGATCCCAGTGGTTCCACCGCCAATTGAAAAGTCCCCGCAAGCGCCCAATTCAACATTCGCGTACTCACAATAGGACACGCCCATGTCAACATCTCTCGCGTCACATGAACCCTTTGTAGCCTTTGCAATAGGTTTGATGCTGTTGGTAAACGCTTTTGTAGCTCTATCAATTTCTTTATTCATTGCTGCCTCAGCTGCGGCTGCGGCTGCGGCTGCGACTCTCTGTGCTTCTTTAGCAGCCGCAACAGCGGCTGCCTGCGCTTCAGCTGCCGCGGCTTGTGCTTGCGCTGCGGCAGCAGCGGCAGCGGCACTTGCAGCTTGAGCTGCCCTTTTAGCGGCTTTTCTTGCTTCTTGTGCGGCCTTGGCAGCTTGCGCGAATGGAGACTTTTTTCCTGCATGAGCATCCGGTGCTATAAATAGGTTAA
>LIDE01000104.1 GCA_001438605.1 SAR92 bacterium BACL16 MAG-120619-bin48
TCGTCGATATCTGAGGATTTTTCGATGACCCACTCCGCCTTGGCGTCGTCTTGCAAAAACAGGGGCTCTGGATAGCTCACTACAAACCAGTGCTGGCGGTAGTAAGCAGCGGCCTGCAGTTGCGGGCTGTTGCTGGAAGACTCTGCCCCGCTATCGACCATCCCGCTATCGACCACCCCATAGGCCACACCTTCAAGCGTCGCTTGCTGGGAGAGTTGATTGAGCCATGCCAACACATTCTCCGCCTCACTGCTGTAGCGGCGATCAAAGGCTTGATTAATCGCCAAGAGGCTGATCGCGGAGATAATGGCCAATATGATGACCACAACACTGATTTCTATCAGGGTAAAACCGCGCTGGCGAGCCGCTGAGGGTTTCATACTACTTTATGTTCCAGTTGCCCCAATCTTGATTGGAGCCTTCGCCGCCCTCTTGGTTATCAACACCAAGCGTATAAATATCCACTTCTTTACCGCGCTGGCCTGGGCTGTTGTAGCGATAGGGCTGGCCCCAAGGGTCTGTTGGCGCCTTTTCTAAATAGGGGCCGTTCCAGTTTTCGAGTCCGCCGGGGTTGGTGATCAACGCCTCTAATCCTTGACTCTGAGTGGGGTAGCGATAATTATCCAAGCGGTAAAATTTAAGGGCGCTTTCAATCACGCGAATATCCTGAGCCACGCGCGTCTGCTCAGCCTGCTGCACTTTCTTGAACAGGGTTGGCCCGATCATGGCACCCAGCAGAGCAATAACCACTACCACAACCATCATTTCAATCAGCGTAAAGCCCGCCTGCTTGTTACTACTCGCCATGTTTGTCACCCCAAAGATTACTGTAAAAAAGTATAGGCAACCCGCTAATACCTGCCCTGCGGGTTGTCCTGCGAACGCTCTGCCACACTAAATCATATTGTTCATATCCATAATCGGCAGCATCACCGCCGCGACCACAGACAGAATAACCATTCCCATAAAAATAACTAAAATAGGATTAATCAACTTCAGAAAAACCTCCACCGCATTTTTCAGCCGCAGGGAGTAATAATCCGCCACACGCAGAAGCATTTTGTCCAGCTCGCTAGACGCTTCACCGCTGCCAACCATGTGCACAAGAAAACCACTGCCGACATCGCTATCTTGCAGCGCTTTGTAGAGGGTACTGCCCTGACGCATAGACTCGGTCACGGTTTCCATTTTGCTGCGCAGTGAAAGATTGCTGACCACCGCGGAGGAAATTTTTAATGCGGCCAAGGCTGGAACACCGTTACTTAAAAGTACGCCCAAGCTGCGCGACCAATCGGCAATATTGGCCATACGGATCCAGCGCCCAAAGCCTGGCAGCGTCAGCATAAATGCATGCCAGCGCTCTTTGCGTGCGGGGTCTTTCATCGCCTGAGAGAAGCCTAAAAAGACTGCGACCACAAAGGCCAGCAGAAACAGTCCATAACTTTGCGTGAACTCGCTGACATTGATAACAAGGCGCGTAATCAGCGGCAGTTCGCGATTAGAGCTGGTAAAAATAGCGGTAATCTTAGGTACAACCCAAACCATCATGATGGCGACAACAATAATAGATGTGGTAATCAGTGTAGCGGGGTAAATCATGGCGCGGCTAATGGTCTTGCGGTTTTCTGCGCTGTGTTCGAGATCTTCGGCAAGACGCTGCAAAACTTCATGCAAATGACCGCTCTCCTCGCCAACACTGATACCCGCAATAATGCTCTCGGGAATTTTGTAGGGCGAGCGGCGCAGAGCCTCGGAAAAACTGCGGCCCTCGACAATCTCACTGCGCCAGCTCTGTAACATGCGCCGTTGCTTGTCGGTCTCGGCCTGTTCAATGGTCATGCGCAAGGCGTCTTCGAGGGGCAGTCCCGACTGAATCAAAATCGCTTGCTGTTGCAACAGCAGCGAGAGATCAAAATTGTTTACCCGCGCTTCGCGACGCGCTGCCACACCCGCACTAGGGGACTGACTGACCTCGCGAATCTCTTCTACCAACAACTGCTTTTCTTTCAGCAGGCGGCGCGCATGGCGCTCGGAATCAGCCGTGGTCACGCCGCTAACGCGTTTACCGGCACTGTCGTAAGCCTTGTAGTCGAAAGCTGGCATAGTTAAACGCTGGTGACCCGAAGCACTTCTTCGATAGTGGTAATACCGCGACGCACGAGATCAAAACCAGCATCGCGAATACTTGGAACGGTCTTGCGAATCGCTCTTT
>LIDE01000105.1 GCA_001438605.1 SAR92 bacterium BACL16 MAG-120619-bin48
TCACGAGGTGGCGCGAGCGAAGGTCAAAGAGCGGTCAAGACACACCCGATAGCTGAATAATTGAAATGGAGAAGTATTATGAGCAAGAAAGCTGAATGGCTGGTATTCGACTACGCTGTAGATGATTTTGAACCGAGTGAATTAAGCGAGCACATCACCGAAACTTGTCAAATGGGTTACGAAGTGACCTTTCCCCATCATTAGTCCCACTTTGATGATGAGATTTAGCAAGTTGTACTGGCGTTATTCCGACCCTTGTGTCGTAGCTCTTTTAGGGATCACACCCAGCCTCTAGAAAAAATAACAGCCTCAGCATAGTCTCGCGGCATATATTCTTCATATTTCAATTTTAGACTGCCTTTGCATGCGCTTAAAAACGCTGAAGATTGTTCGTAGTCGTCCATCCATGACATGTTTGGATCAGCGCCCACAGGCAACCGGCATTTGATCATTTCTGGTGAGTGGTTGAGTACAGCATAATGAATAGGTGAATAGCCTTGATCGTCCTGTTGGTTTACATTCGCTCCTAAATTTGATGCGCATTGAAGTCTTGCTGGGCATAGGCTTGGTGCTGTGGGTCTTTAGCCTTGAGCTTCACGCTGAAAACTACACACCGCTTGAGCATCCCGTTGATTAACCACGTCATATCTCTTGCTCCGTTAAAACTCCCTTGTCCAACAGCAGTAAAACGACAGCAATCACGGCCCTGTTTCTAGGGTTCTAGTTAACAAAAAAAGCGCCTATTAAGGCGCCTTTTATGATTCTGATTGGTACCTATTTAAGTGGAGCAACTTTGAATTTCATAGTTCGGTTAACTAGATCCATTTTTCCAGTTGCAACATTGATCAGTCCGTTAGACACAGCGTCGAAGGTATACATATCAAACACAGCACCATTTTTCTTCCAAACTCCCTGCAGAGTCGCCGTAACAATATCCTCTCCGCTTTGCGTCCAAGCATACCCTGTAAACTCCCCCATCTCATTCAAAGACAGCTTGTTGCTAAAGGTGTAGGACAGATAGACGCGGCCATATTCTCCTGCTTCTCCTGAGGCTGCGACCTGATAATTTGAGCCGTCCATCGTATGCATCGCATCAATTGAGAAGTTCCCCTCGAAGGAGCTGCCTATTTCTAAATCTTGAGCAAGGGACAATGAGGATACGAACATGGTCATGATAAATAAGACTATTGAACTGCTGATTTTCATAATTTTCTCCAGATGAGGTTGATGATTTTTATGATGCTACGTCAGCGTAGACCATCGCATCAGAAGTGGACCCCATAAATCGGACAGTGCGATAAGTGCCCCTCGGGGTTATGCCGCCATCTTGGCGACGTATTGATAGTAGACATTGTCAGGCGGCGTTTTTCAAGATAGTTGTCACTGTTTTCTCATATTTAAGCTGCCTTCGCTTCTGCACTCTCAGGCTTGCCTGGGTTCAAGGATACCGTCTTAATGTGCTGCCAGTTTCTAACCTTGCCAGACCATCGCAGAGGGTTCCTTTGTCGGGCCTTTTCGTAAACGGTCTTTCTCTGCACCAGCAGCGCCTTGTCATCGCCTCTGTGACGTTGTGAGGGTGTCACAAAGCTGATCCGACTATGGCAGTGCTCGTTGTTATACCAGCTAGCAAACCGCTGCACCCAGTCGCGTACTGTCTGTAAATCCCTAAAGCCTTGGGACGGCCATTGTGGACTGTACTTCAATGTCCGGAACAGCGACTCCGAGTAGGGGTTATCATTGCTCACACTTGGTCTGCTGTGTGAGCCGGTGATACACAGCTCCTCCATTTTCGCTTTCAACGTGACCGACTTCTCTCGCAAAGGCTTCCTGTTTTCCGGTTAATCTTTGCATACGACGGCTCCTAAATGTCCCCACGCCATTTTAACTCCAGACGAGTGCAAAAACCACGGGGGTGACTGATGATCGGGCATTCGATGCGGCTTGTTTCATGACAGTACTGTGATCTGTCACACCGGCCATAGGTAATAT
>LIDE01000106.1 GCA_001438605.1 SAR92 bacterium BACL16 MAG-120619-bin48
CATCGAGCAATATTACCGGTGCCATTATCCCAGTGGATGGCGGCTACGTTACTACTCGCTAGTATTAGGGGGCAGCCTCCATTTTGGGCTTTTGCCGTAGACTTATTCGTTCACTTATTTACTTGCATACTGCAAGTAAAATATTTTAACTCTCATTATTAATAATCTAAATGGAAGATAAAATGATCTGGTCAACCGTTTCCGCGAACGCCTCGGCCAAATGGTTGCGGTAGGTATTCAGTCGGCTACTCCCAATTAAAGACTCTATTTCTGATGTAACAAAGGATGTAACAAAAGTCTATTTTTTAACTTATTAATAACATATTAATCAAATGCTTACAGTCTATGTACAGTTCCCGCCGCCAAATTCGAAAACAAGGTTCCAGATTAATAAAAGGGGGGCGATGGGCTCTCTCAGCGGGGTATGGTAGATATATTGAGCGGTGAGTAGGCCTCGAAAAAATTTTAACGCCACCTGTATAGTGTTCCCCACTGTGGGTTCACTTTTTATAGATATTGGGGACCTAGAAAGCCTATTTTTCTATGTCATTTCAGCACTGAAGTTAATAAATCTAATTTGACACCGCATTAGCTAAACTCTACTTTTGGGTGAATTTTCGTAATGTTTTAGCAACCGCTGAAATAGCTTCTTTACCCTCATCAAGCACACCTGCTAAGGATACAAATGGATGGAACATTCCTGGATATTCTTGCAGGCTGACATCAATACCACTGGCCGTTAGCCGGTTGGCGTAGGCCACGCCCTCATCTCTTAATGTATCGTAGCCTGCAACTATAATTAATGTCGGTGGTAAGTACGTCAGCTCTTTTGCTATAAGCGGAGCGTAACGAAAGTCTTCGCGATCTTTGTCTGAGACAATGTAGCTTTCATGAAACCAAAGTACTGTATCTCGCTCCAAAAAATAGCCTTTTGCAAAGGCAAGGTGCGACGAAGAATCCGCATGAGATGCTGTGGCTGGGTAGATCAATACTTGGCATTTGATATTGGAGATGCCCTGGTCTCTTGCCAGTATTGTGACCACGGCGGCTAAGCTTCCTCCAGCACTGTCGCCACTGATAGCGATATTATTTTTATCCCCACCAAAAGTTTCAGCCTGCTGTAGCACCCACAACAAAGCGCCATAGGCATCATCTATTGCCGCTGGAAATTTATGCTCTGGCGCTAGGCGGTAATCCACCGATACGATGATACAGTCAGACTGCACACAGATCTGCCTACACAATGTGTCGTAGCCGTCTAGGGTGCCAATTACCATTCCTCCACCGTGATAAAAAATACATACAGGTAAGAGTGTCTGTGACTGCTTGGGCGAGTAAATACGTATTGGAATCGATAAGTTGTTTTGTTCAACAACGCGGTTTTCTACTGAAAAGACATCGACCCACTGCGGCGCGAAATGTTTCGGCCTTGCAGCATAGGCTTCCCGTGCTTTCTCTGCCCCTAAAGCGCGCATAGGGGTTCTGTCTGAGGCGTTAATAACATCAAGGAATGCTTTGGCTTGCGGATGTAAGGGCATGCTATATGTCTCTTGTTTCAGGGCTAGTTAGTTCGGTGAGTTCCTGCTTGAGAGTCCGCAGTTGTCGCATTGCGTAAATCGACAATAACAGGCCGATGGTACAGGCGAAAACACCGACAATGGCCAGTGAATAACGCAAGTCTGCTGGATCACGAAAAACATAATCGGTTAACACCGCCACAAGCGTTGGCCCCACGCCTAATCCCAGAATATTGAGAGTAAATAGATAAAGAGCTGCTGCCTGTGCCCGCAGACGGTTAGGGGTAATGTCATGAACTACCGCCATGGCAATCCCTAGAGGTAAACCGGCGATAAATTTAATCACCGCGACAAGTCCCAGGGATACCCATGGGTT
>LIDE01000107.1 GCA_001438605.1 SAR92 bacterium BACL16 MAG-120619-bin48
GCGACAGCGGTTGGGATGCCACATACCTGCCCCTGCTCGTGCGCCGCCAACCGTTTCTAATTGGCTTTCAGCCTGCCCCTGAGCTCGGTGAAGGCAAAACTAAGCCGGTCGCATCGATTGATATGGACAACCCGCGAGTGAGCCAAACCGAAGGTCAGGCGGTCTTCAGCGATGGCGAGCCCACAGACTATTTAAAGCACATGATGGGCAGCCTCGAATACATACATCGCGGGTTTGAACACGACAAAGGCTTTATTGCAGCATTGCTGGAGCACGAGTTACTGGAGTCGTTCACCCTAGAAATCTCCCTAAAAGACGACGCCAAACATCAGTTACAAGGGTTTTACACAATCTCCGAAGAGAAGCTTTACAAGCTTGATGGTGAGACCTTGGCTAAGTTCAACAGCCAAGGTTATTTGCAGGCTATTTACATGGCTGTGGCCTCGCACTCGCGGGTGCGATCCTTAGTTGATAAACGCAATGCGCTGCCGGCATAAGCGGCACAGCGCACGAGAGATTTACGACGTTGCTTGAGATCAGCCAAACTGTCACAGAGTATGTTGGTGCGCAGGCGCACGATCTGACCGTGGCGCTACTGCAATCGACACAGCCGCTGGTTCTGCGCGGCTTAATCGCCTCGTGGCCTGCAGTCGAGGCGGCCACGCGGTCAGCCGACGCCGTAGCCGCCTATATTCAAACCTTCGATAGCGGCAAACCACTTACCGCACTGGTCGCCGACGCGGACGCTCAGGGGCGCATTTTCTACAATAGCGACCTCAGCGGTTTTAACTTCCAGCACCGTCGCTGCACACTCGCCGAGGTTTTCGAACAACTGGCTGCAGCGCGGACAGAAGGAGCTGCCGGCACCATCTACTTGGGCTCAACCAATATCGACAATTGGCTGCCCGGTTTTCGGCACCACAACGACCTTGGCCTAGCAGCATACCAACCCCTCGCCAGCATCTGGATCGGCAATCAAACGCGCATCGCTGCCCACTACGATTTTCCCACCAATATTGCCTGCTGCGTTGCTGGCCGTCGACGGGTGACTCTTTTTCCGCCCGAACAGCTCGGCAATCTCTATGTCGGACCGATTGATTTCACCCCGGCCGGGCAGCCTGTCAGCTTGGTTGATTTTGCCAATCCTGACTACGACAAGTATCCAAAATTTCGAGATGCGCTAGCATCTGCGCAGGTTGTCGAGCTCGCACCAGGTGATGGGCTGCTTATCCCAAGCATGTGGTGGCACCACATTGAAGCGCTCGACGACCTCAATGTCCTCGTCAATTACTGGTGGCGCGACTCGCCGGCGTACCTAGGCGCGCCGTTGAATGCTCTGCAACATGCGATTTTGGCACTGCGCGATCTGCCTGAGGGCCAGCGCGATATTTGGAAGGCACTGTTTGACTACTATGTTTTCACCACGTCAGACGAGCACTTGCAGCACATACCCGAGCAGGCTCGCGGTGTGTTAAACCCGATAAACGAAGAGATGGCACAGCAATTGCGCGCCCTCCTCGCCAGTAAAATAAAATAGCTTAATTCCAGCGGAGTAC
>LIDE01000108.1 GCA_001438605.1 SAR92 bacterium BACL16 MAG-120619-bin48
CGATTCGCCAGGGCTAGATTTAAAAAGTAACAAAACGAAGCCACCATCTTTGGCGTGCGATAAATAAGCTTATAGCGAGTTAACAGCCTTGCAAATACTGTTATCAAGATGCATCATGACATAAAATGAAATTTCATGACGGAGTGTGACCATGTCAATAGTAAGAGAAAAATTTGCAACTCAGGTTGATTCAGCGCTTCTTGAGTCAGTTCGAAAGTTTGCCAAGTCAGAGGGCCGACAAATCCAGGCTGTGGTCGAGGATGCTCTTCGGGATCATTTAGATGCCAAAAATGGAGCGCCAGGCCGAGAGCATGTAATGGAGGCTTATCTCAAAAGTACTGAACGTTTTTCAGGTCTCTATAAAAAGCTAGCACAATGAGCTTTGACTATATTAGGGTCGATGACATTCTGGCCATTCATGCTGATCAGATAGAGCGTTATGGTGGCGGCCAAGGGATAAGAGACCCCGGTCTTTTGGAGGCGGCATTGTTCCGGCCACAAACGGGGTATTACCCGACATTAATCGAGGAGGCGGCAGCTTTATGGGAAAGTCTTTCGCAGAACCATCCTTTTGTTGATGGCAACAAACGAACGGCATTCGCTGCAACCTATGTATTTTTGGCAATTAATGGACTGGATATCACTGCGACGGATGACGAAGCTCAAGACTTTGTTTTAGGGCTTTACGAAACATCGAGTGTAACTTTCGACAACCTGCGTGCTTGGCTGGGTGAAAATACCAAGGCTCTCTGACTACTCGTGTATTGGAATGATAAACGGCGATAATTGCTGTTATGGCGAGCTAGCAGTCATGCAAATAAAGTTAGCACAATGAGCTTTGACTATATTCGGGTCGATGACATTCTGACTATTCATGCAGATCAGATAGAGCGTTATGGTGGTGGCGAGGGGATAAGAGATTCCGGTCTTGTGGAGGCAGCCTTGTGGTGGAAGTCTTTCCCAGAATGATCGTTTTGGTGATGGTAACAAGCGAATGACATTCGCGGCTAGCTATGTGTTTTTGATAATTAATGGGCTTGAGATCGCTGCAACGAATGACCAAGCTCAAGGCTTTTTTTAGGTCTCTGCGACACCTCAGGTGTAACTCTCGAAAATCTGAGTGCTTAGTTGAGTGAAAATGCCAGGCCTTTTTTGGCGTCTCGAACACAGAAATTTTCCTCTTAGCGCCTCGCGCGTTCTAGAAAATATTCAGCCGTTGTTCCTCTTCTCCGCCGTGTAATGATCAGGTCAATCTACTCCGTAACATGTAGCGAGAAGCAGTATTTGCCTATTGTTACAGCACTTTTGGTCTCAATTGACGGGCTATAACTTTCTATTGGCAGCGTCGGCTCGCTAAGCTTTGAATTTTATATCCAATGGTGCATACTAATCGACTATAGGTTTATGCTTACATATAAGGCTTATTCGTTTCTAATGATTGTTGGTATTGAGGGGTAAACTGTGAAAAATTTC
>LIDE01000109.1 GCA_001438605.1 SAR92 bacterium BACL16 MAG-120619-bin48
GCTGTAGATTCAAGTGATCAGCGCAACACTCCTTTCAATGATGTGCGATGGCGTCTTAAATTTCAACGTCTTTCTCGGTCGCTCATTTAGCTCTGTTGCAACTTCGTTCAGCCGTTTCTGAGTATGTGGTGACAAGTCAGTCTTTTTTGGAAAGTACTGTCGAATCAGGCTATTAGTATTTTCGTTTGTACCACGTTGCCAAGGACACTGAGGGTCGCAGAAATACACTGGCATGCCTATTTCTTTGGTTAAATCGGCATGCTTCGCAAGTTCCATGCCTCGATCCCAAGTTAAAGACTTCCTGTACAGTATGGGCATTTTCTTAAACGTAGCGAGCAGTGCTTGGTGAACCGATTCAGCGTCTTTACCGGCGAGCTTGAGGATAATAGTAAAACGAGATTTTCTATCAACTAGAGTGGCTATATGTGTGTTATTTGAACCAGACACCAAGTCACCTTCCCAGTGGCCCACAGACTTCCTTTTTTCGATAGTCTTAGAGCGTTCATGAATTGAGACACCGTTGACGATGTTTGTGAAGCTCCTATCGCCGCTACGCCGGTGGTATCGGCTATGGCGCATTGGCTTGCTACGACGGAGATACTGAGAGAACGAGTGATGAATAACCCCTTTAGCGCGGACGTATATTGATTTATAGATTGTCTCGTGTGAAACCCGCATATGTTTTCTGCGAGAGTGCTCGATACTTAACCAGCCTGATATCTGCTCTGGAGACCATTTAAGTTCAAGCTTAGACATAACAATTTGCCTCAGCTCTGGATTAAGTTCTAGAGCGCCTAATTTGGGTCGCTTGGCCATGCGTTTTGCGCGATTATCAGCATCAACAGCTTTGTAGTAACGCCGCCCACGATTACGAGCTACTTCTCTTGAGATCGTTGAGGGTGAACGGTTTAGCATGCGTGCTATCGTCCTGAGTGACATCTTTGCCGATAATGCCACTCTGATTTCCTCTCGCTCAATAGCTGTTAAGTGCTGGATATTTCGCTTACGGGGCGTTGGTTTGATACCACCTAATTCTCGCAAAGCTGTAAAAACAGTTCCTGGTGCAGCTTCAAGCACTTTACCAATATCACTGAACCCTGCTCCTTGCTTCCATAGATCAAAGACTAGGTCTTTCTCGCCTTGGGTGAAAGTTCGTTTTACTCGTTTCATAATAAGTACTCATGCAAATCAGTAGTTTAGTCAAA
>LIDE01000110.1 GCA_001438605.1 SAR92 bacterium BACL16 MAG-120619-bin48
GAAGCCGAGTTTATCGCCGCCGTTCAAGGTACCTTTAAACTTGGTATCAGCTTTGAGAACTGGAAACAGCGTGGGGAAAATTATATTCACTCCTTCGGCTTAACCGGACAAGACTGCTGGGCCGGTGGCTTTCAGCATTTTTGGCTGAAAGGCAGGCAGCGAGGTATTAGCGAAGACTTTGGCCACTACAGCACTGAATTAATGGCTGCTAAAGCTGGAAAGTTTGCAGTGCTTCCCAACAATGGTTTGAGCTACGCCTTCCACATGGATGCCAGCCTCTACGCCAAATACCTGCGCAAAATCGCAGAACAACATGGCGGTCAGCGGGTCGAAGGAAAAATTGTTCAGGTCAATCTCAACAGCGATTCAGGCTTTATAGACAGTGTTACCTTGGCATCTGGCCGCACGCTTGAGGGCGATCTGTTTGTCGATTGCAGCGGCTTTCGCGGCCTGCTAATCAGCGAAACATTAAAAACTGAGTATGACGATTGGTCTCAGTGGCTGCCCTGCGATAGCGCAGTCGCCGTGCAGACCGCCTCCGTGAGCGAGCCTGTGCCCTACACGCGAGCGATTGCCCGCGAGTCGGGCTGGCAGTGGCGAATCCCGCTGCAGTCACGGGTCGGCAATGGCCTCGTCTTTTGCAGCCGCCATCTTTCCGACGACGACGCTAAGGCAGCATTACTCGCCAATGTCGAAGGCGAGACGCTCACCCAGCCAAGGGTAATCAAGTTTCGTACAGGCCAGCGCGTCGAGCATTGGCGAAAAAATTGTGTGGCTCTTGGGCTCGCAGCAGGGTTTGTCGAACCACTCGAATCGACCAGTATTCACATGGTCCAGCGCGGTATTATTCGGCTGCTACAGATGTTTCCACTGGACGGTATCAGCGCGCCCGATATCGTCGAATTCAACCGACAAATGACCGACGAATATCTGTTTATTCGCGACTTTGTCATCATGCATTATCACGTCACCGAGCGGGACGACACGGCCTTTTGGCGCGAGTGTAAAAGCATGGCGATCCCAGCATCACTGCAGCATCGACTAAATCTCTTTAAGCAAACCGGCCGCGTATTTCAGCAGGCGGGTGACGTTTTTGCAGAGAATAACTGGACGCAAGTTATGATTGGCCAAGGGTTAATACCCGATCAGTACCACCCAATCGTCGATATGATGAGCGACACCGAGCTCGACAATTTCCTCAAAA
>LIDE01000111.1 GCA_001438605.1 SAR92 bacterium BACL16 MAG-120619-bin48
GAGCAGCCGTCTGCGCTATCTGCGAGAACCGCCAGTACCTCGACGGTCGATGCTGTTGCTCGCGCCGCGCTGGCAATATTGCCGATACTTTTACCAGCGCCATCCTTGATGTCATCGCCCGGATGCGGCAGTTCTGTGAGCGGCAGCGCTAGGTGGTGCATACGGCGTTTGACTGCGCCGCGATAGTGGGCGCGCGCGACGATCTCTTGGCCGGTATAACAACCCTTTTTGAAACTAATGTAGCCCAGCGCATCAAGGTTGAGCATCTGTGGAATAAACATATCTGTTGTTGCGGCAGTTACATCTGCGCTGCCTGCTCGTATCCGCTGTAAATTGGTGAGGCTGCTGTCTGTGCCGCGCTCTTCACTAATATCTGTGATCGCGGTCTTAAAAAATACGGCGTATTTCTTCAGGCTGCTAATGGCGATGTCTGCAATCGAGGCGTGTGTCTCGAGAACAATGGTATCTTGTTCGTTACAGCGCGCAGTAAAAAGAAAAATCACGCGACCTTTCGCATTGCAGTGGGCGCCGAGAATGGGCTGATTGCTGTTGAGTAGGGTGATATCGCAGGTCACTTGGCCTTGCAGAAATTTGCGACTATCTGGCCCAGTAAGCTGGATAGAGGCCCGCGGGTCGCTGAGGTTTAACATATCTTGAGTCATTGCCAATCCATAGGGTTTGTTGACTGTTTAGGTTTCTTGGCGATTGTCTCTTATAATGCCGCTTTAACACAATTGCTGATTATCTATGAACAAAAATCGTTTACGTTGGGCCTGCCGTCGCGGGATGTTGGAGTTGGATTTAATTCTTGGGCCTTTCGTTGAGGGCCCCTTCGAATTGCTCGAAGAGAGTGATCAGCTGCGTTTTGAAGCCCTGCTTGAATGTGAAGATCAGAATTTATTTTTGTGGCTGATGAAGCGCGGTCAGCCAGATAGTCCGGATTTGCAAAGGATTGTGCGAATTATTCATGAGTCTCGTCCCCAAATCGGCTGAGTTTAGCCTCGGCGCTT